>QQNE01000003.1 GCA_003402735.1 Verrucomicrobiota bacterium | reverse complement strand
CGCAAAATCCCGGGCGTGCGCTGGGGAAGGTTGATGGCGATGCGAGATTTGCGAGGGTAGAGCCAAGCGCCGGCCAGTTCTCCAAGCCTCCCCGACGCATTTTCAGCCCGAAAAATTCGGACCGCACACCCGCCCAGGGCGGGAGGCTTCGACGTGCCGATAAAGCTCGCTCCGCGAACGGCTCAAATCATCGAAAGAGTTCGATGACCAAGGCTCAGGGCCTCCGCAGGCTGATCTTCGCGAGATCTCTTCGTAGCGTGCCAGGCTCCATGCGCCCTGATGGTTCCTGTAGGCAACTAATCCATGCAGATGGAGCCTGACCCCAAAAATTCTTACCCCAAAAATTCTGTCCCTCGGGCTCACGTCCCTGACGCGCAGGGCGCCGTGGCTTGTTGGTTACTGAACCCGCTCAGTTCCGCCCTCGCGCCTAGAACTTGCCGAAAATCCTGCGCCTCACAAAGCGCATGCTGCCGGGCGGGCTACACTAGTCATTTGAATTGAGCAACCGAATCGAAGCCGTTTCGAAATCGGTGGCGCTGGTCGGAATTCTGATCAGCCCGACCCCGATCTCGCTGCCCTCGTCGTCCTGAAGCAGGACGCCGTTGAAGGTGGTCTTGGCTCCGAAGCCGCCCAGAGTCATGGATCCAGAGAAAGCGCCGCTGCTGCCAACGGCGTTCCCGGCACTGGGAACGGAATTGGCCGGAGAAATCCGGACCAAGGTGAACTTGTTGCGCAAGCTGAAGGCCGTCGGCCGAGCCTGCCCAGCCGGAACGGCCGGGGCATTGGCAATCTCGTATTCAGGAAAGACCTGCCGATTCAAAAGGTCCAGGGAGAGCGCCAAACCTCCGGCGGTTGCCGCACCGATCCAGCGATCGACACGAGCCGACACAGTTAAGGGAGTGGCCACACCGATGCCACTCTTGTAGGATTTGTCAGCGACCACTCCGCTGGCTTTGCGCCACTTCAGACCGGTGGCGAGAGGGGTGTTCAGCGAAGCCCCGCGCCGTGGTTGGCCGACATCCCCGATCGTGACGATTCCACCAAAAAACGAGGTGGCGTGTCCCACCCCCTTGTAAGGTTGCACGAAGACCACAGCCTGCTCCGTCTGGGAGAGATTCAATCCTGCGGTCAAGGGCTGCGCATCGCCCAGGGCGCCGGACAGATTGAGCAAGCCGGAACTCACGAGGGCGCCGGTGGCATACCCCTGGCCACCCGGAGTGCCCGTCCGGTTACCTGGCTGGGCATTCTCGAGAGCCACGGTCACCGGGAACCTCGGAGCCCGTCCGGACTTGGCCAGACGAAACCCACGGCTCGTCCCGAGACTTGTCGTGCTCGGCGTCGCCCCTGCCGAACCCTCCACCAAATCCGAAGATGGATCGATGCGGAAGAGCACCGAAGTCGCGGTCACGCCGGAACCAGTCTTGCCGGCGGCGAACGGCATGGTCACCGTGTAGGGGGCGCTCCCGGTCAGGGCCGGAAACGTTCCCTTGGCGGAACGGCCCACCTGACCTTGAAGCTCCAGGGCCGCGGTGTAGAGACCAGGTCCGGTGACCGTGAGCAGCGACTTCCCGATCGGCAAGCCTCCGTTCTCCAAGAGCACCTCGTAACTGCCCAGGAGACGATACGGCGCGACCTCGAAATCCCAAACCAGCGGGGTCCCGACCACCTTCTTCCTGAGGTCCAACATGCGCACCTCCAACGGAAGATCGGGCATTTCCCCGGTGATCGTTCCGGTGAGCTTGCGGGTGACCGCGTCGTATTTCAGCCCCGGAGGCAATCCCGCGAGGGCAATGGAATAACCGACGGAAAGGTTGATGTTCAGGAACGAGAGATTCAGATCGACCTGATCCCCCACTTCCCAACGGTTTTTCAGGGCCGCGAGACTGACCTCCTGGAACACCGTGAAGGCGCTCAGGCCGGGAGCGTTGTTGGGCAGGAACGACGCCGTCACGGTTTTGTTTCCGTCCACGAGCAGTCCCAGGGCGGTGTTGGTTCCGGAAGCGTTGCCTCCCCAGCCGTTGAAAACATAACCGGGATTCGGCACAGCCGTCAGGTTGGCGGTGGTCCCGTCCAGGTAAAGACCGCCCGAAGCCAGCCCGGTGACGCTGCCATTCGAGGGCGGAGTGACTGTCACCGTATATTGCGCCGTAAAGGTGGCCCCGATGGTCTTGTTCCCGTTCATGGGAACGGACAACGGGTTCTGCGTACCGCTCGCATCGCCCGTCCACACCGTGAAGACAAAACCGGAAGCCGGGACCGCCGTCAGCGTGGCCGTGGAGCCCGCCACATAGAGACTGGCATCGCCGGTGATGGATCCGTTCGTCGGCGGGTTCACCGTGAGGGTGTAGACTTGCTGCAGTTCGAAGATCGACACCGTATTGCTCACCTCATTGCTTGAAACAGCCAACATCTTGCCGTTCGGGGAGTCCGCAGGAGAGATGGTAAAAATCCCTTCCGGGCTCTTGTCCCCTGTGTTGCGCAGATAGGCCACAATCGAGACGCTGGCTGGATTCGTGATGGCCGTGGTGATGTCAAAGACCATCACCCCGTTCGACCGCTCCAACCCGACAAAGGCTAGGATCTTGCTGCCGAGTTGCGCCACGGTCACTCCCTCGGGCTCTGCCCCCTTGTCATCGCTGCGAGTGTCGTCAAAGATCGGGAACCCGCTCTCGGCGCCCTTTCCATAGGTGGCAATAGCCTTCTCAATGAGGTCGCCGCTGTCGTAGACCATGGCGCCGGAACTATCCAGAATGGAAAACGAACGCCCTCCATAGGTCAGAATCTCTGTATTCGGCTGGGCCTCTCCGTCCACTCCCACCGTGGTCACGTTGAGACGCCCCAGATTGGCGTCGAGCTGGAGCGTCGCGGCATCGGGGAAAGCAACCGAATCCAGGCTCAGGGTGCTCAACCGCGCCCTCTCATCCGGGGCCAGGAAATCGTCCCGATCATCCCCTTCATTGGCGATGACATAGTAGGAATTCGACCCCTGGGTGAAGGAGGCGACCGCGTCCGGCAGATAGAGAGACTTCACCGGATTTCCGGTGGTCAGATAACCGACTGCGGTTCCGCCGACACCGTCCTTGTCGCTAAAGTCCGCCAGAAGAGAAGCGAAGTTCTTCTTCCCAAGCGGAACGATGCTGGTGAAGGCATTCGTCGCGAGATCGAGGATGGCGACCGCATTGTTTTCCTGCAAGGTCACCATGGCCTTGGTCCCGTCAGCAGTCACGGCGATATACTCCGGCTCGAGGTCGAGCGAGGGAAGCTCACTGCCGAAGATCCGGACCCCGGCCGACTTCAGGGTGGCCGCTTGACTGTCGAACGAGGTGAAATCGACGTGCGTGACGGTTGGAGAGGCAAAGCCGCTGGAACCATCGATGACGGTGACCGTCCCAGGTGCCGTTCCCGGTCCGCCGTTGCTGTCGAGATACTCCCCTTCATTGGCGACAAGGACCTTGGTGCCGTTCGGGGTGAAGGTGACCATGTCCGGGCCGATCCCGCCATCGACGATCTGGATCAGAGCCAGGGTGGACGCATTGAGGAACACAATCTTGCCCGGCGTGGTCTTCCCGGTGCTGACCGCCACCGCTACGATTCCGTTGGCGCAAGCCACGCTGTTCACATCCGTGGAACTGAGGCTGAAAGGAACGTCGGTGAAGCGCAGGGTGCTGACCAGCACCGGCGCCGCGGGATCGGTCAAATTGATCACCGCCAAACCTCCGACTCGGGCCGGGCTGGCCGTGGTCGGCTCGGTCACGAACAGCCGCTTGCTGCCCGGATCAAACGCAGAAATCTCCGCCCCACCCAACCCTGAAATCTGGCTCTTCGAACTGAACCCAAGCGGCAGAGCCGGCACCGTGTTGGCCACGGCCGGATTGGTGCTCAGGGAAACGGCCTCGGTGTAATTGGAAATGCCATCACCGTCCGAATCAGCAAGATCCTGAACAAACGTGGCGGTGACCGTGCGGTTGACCGTCATGTTCACGCTTTGAGGGTTGGTGGTGCCGGAAAGGGCTCCCGACCATCCGGTGAACGCATAACCCGCACTCGGAACCGCCGTCAGCTGAACGGAAGTGCCCACCGTGTAGCTCGCGGCATTCGGAGACCGGGTGACGGAACCCTGACCCACCACGTTGGTGGTGAGAGTGACCGGCGGGGCCGGGTTCAGGATCGTCACCGCGCCGGTACTGGAAACGCGGATGGTCGTGACGTAGGTCGCTGCTGAAGCAGCCCGTTCGTAGCGTTGCAGGTCGATGTTGGTGAAGCTCCCTCCCTTGCCGAAGTTCTGCTGGATCCCGTTCTCGTAGATCCCAAACGCGGCGGACTGGACACCTCCGGTGGAGGTCGGGTTCCATTTGGTCCAGCTGTTGTTCCAAGCCTGGGGGTTGCCGCTATCGGTAACCACCGCAATGCCGTTGGAGTCCGCAGTCACGTTGTAGGACGGCTCATTGAACGCAGTGATCATCCCTGAAAATTTGGTGTAGCTCTGGGCCAGCGAGTTGGTGATGATGCCAGCGCTGCCTCCCAGGATGGCCAACGGGGCCGTCTGGGCCGTGTTGGACGTGCTTGCCTTGGTCAAATAGACGGTTGGGCGTGGGTCCCCGGAGGTATCGCTCCCCGAGGTGGAACTGGAATTGCCAGTAAAGGCCCCGAACCACAAATCAGTCCGCGAATACCAAGTTGCGCCAAACTCGGCAGAGAGCTTCGTTCCGAGATTCACAATCGTCCCGCTGGGGTTGGGATTGTCCCGGAGCGCAGAGGCCGGGCCAAGATTGTAAAAGACGTTGGTGCCGCTCCCGGTTCCACTGGTGGCCTGGAACCCCAAAACCAAATCACCCGCCCTCGGAGGCCCCCATGGAGCTGCATTTACCGAAGCGGCGGCCACGAAGGCAACTCCAAGAACGGCTACAAGGAATTTGAGAAGGGAAGGCTTCATGAGGTTGATGGGGTGGATCGTCCAAATCCCCGTTCCAAAGACCGGAGCGGAGTAAATCCATTGGTTTTACATCGCGGCGTCCCCCTCTGACAAACAATGTAATGTGACCAAATTGTCACACATTTCTGCCAACACCGACCGCCCTGGCCACAGGCGCCAAGCAGGGATCGATGCCCTCAAGCCCACAACTTCCGATCCAATGACCGATACTGAATCGCCTCCATGACGTCATCCGGCGAGAGCGTCTCCCTCCCGCCCATGTCCGCCAAGGTCCGCGCGACTTTGAGAATCCGGGAGTGGGCCCGGGCGCTCAAATTGAGCTGCTCCATGGCTTGCTCGAGAAGCTTGTCGCTTTCGGAATCGAGTCCGCAAAACTTGCGCAACTCGGCCGCATCCATCTGAGAGTTCGTCGTCACGCCCGGGTAGGCGGCGAAGCGGCGGCGCTGGATCTCGCGCATCTTGAGGACGCGATCGCGGATCGAAGCGGAGGACTCCGCAGGTTCCTCGCGCCGCAGGTCGCCGTAAGCCACGGAAGGCACCTCGACCTGAAGATCAATCCGGTCCAACAACGGACCCGAAATCTTGCTCCGGTAACGCTCAATCTGGGCAGGAGCACACACGCACTCCCTCCGGGGATCCCCCAAGAATCCGCAGGGACAGGAGTTCATGGCAGCCACTAGAAGAAAGCGGCTTAGGAAAGTATAGGTTCCTGCCGCGCGGCTGATGGTCACCCGCCCATCTTCTAACGGTTGCCGCATCACTTCCAAGGTTGAGCGGCGGAATTCCGGAAGTTCATCGAGGAAAAGGATCCCGTGGTGCGCCAGACTGACTTCCCCAGGGGATGGATGGCTGGACCCGCCCAAGAGCCCCGCATCCGAGATGGTGTGGTGAGGGGAGCGGAAGGGCCTGGTGGCCAAAAATCCTTCCCTGAGATCCAGCGTTCCGGCGACACTGTGAATTTGCGTGGCCTCGATCGCTTCCTCTTCCGTCATCGGCGGCATGAGAGTGACCAACCGTTTGGCCATCATCGATTTGCCCGTGCCCGGCGGGCCAACCAGAAGAATGTTGTGGTTCCCGGCAATGGCGACTTCGAGGGCGCGGCGGACGTGGGTTTGCCCGCGAACGTCGGAGAAATCGAAGGGATATTTGGCGCGTTCTTGGAGGAGGCGTTCGCGGTCGACCTGCTCCGGTCGGATGGAACGCTCGCCTTGAAGGAAGGCGACGGCTTGGGAAAGCGACTCGAGTCCGTAGACGGAAAGACCATCGACCATGGCGGCTTCGGGGGCATTGGCCTTGGGCAGAAGGATGGCTTGGCGGCCTTGGCGCTTGGCTTCGATGGCCAGAGACAAGGCCCCCTTGATCGGGCGGATCACTCCGTCGAGGGCGAGTTCACCGGCCACGCAACATTTGTCCAGCGCATGGTCCGGGAAGAACTCCTTGCGAGCGAGCGCGGCAATGCCGAGCGCAATGGGAAGATCGAAACTGGGTCCTTCTTTGCGAAGGTCCGCCGGAGCCAAGCTGATGGTCAAGCGCCCTTTGGGTAGCCGCAAGCCGCTGTTGATGAGGGCGGTGAAGACACGATCTCGGCTTTCTTTCACGGCGGCATCGGGCAGGCCAACAATGATGGCTTTGGGTTGACCAGCCCCTTCATTGACCTCGACTTCGACCCCCAACGCATCGACTCCGTGGAGAGCGGCACTAAACACCCGCGTAAGCACGCTTCAACCTAGCCGAGTGACGGACGAATCAAGATCTGAAATCGGAAAAATTCGCGCTGCCCAAGTCTCTGTGGCAAAGCGTTCCAGGGCCATGGCGGCCTCCAAAGGGCCGAGGGTTGCCGCTTTCGGCAGCGCACCTCGATTGCGTCCAATCCATGCCCTCCCTCCGTGGCCTTGCGGACGAATTCTCGAACCTTTTCCGATTTTGCCCCTCTCACTTCTCGCCCATGCGCCTCCCTCCCCTGCTACTGCTCCTCGCCTTTTGTCTCCCGCCGTCCGCTCACCCGTCGGATCCCGTCAACACGTTCCTCGGCACCCAGGCCATCGGCGGGCGATATCACTTCACCGAGGACGAGCCGTTGCTGGAGAGCGCGAAGCGCATCGCGGAGCTCGGCGCGGGCACCATGAAGTTTTCCATCTCGAGAGAGGCCTCGTTCGGCGATCCGAAAGCGAACGTTCGCAAGAATGCCCAGAATCTGCAGACGCTTGCCGCCGTGGCCGCCCAGGAACCGGGGCATCGCGCGGTGCTCGACCTGCCGTTCACCCACTTTTTCCTCTGGACCTATCCCTTCACCACGCACGGCAGCGCTGGCACATTCGATCCCGGGGAACGGGACCTGGAGTATCGTGAGATGCGTGATCTGGCCGAGCACCTGCTGCGCACCTACAGCGGAAGCGGCAAGCGGTTCTACCTGGGACACTGGGAGGGCGACTGGCATTTGCGGCCGCATTTCGACCCGAAACAGCCCATCCCCGAGCCCTACCGTGACCACTTCATCGCCTGGCTCAGGATTCGCCAACAAGCCATCGACGACGCCAAACAGAACACCCGGCACGAGAACGTCGAAGTCTGGCACTACACCGAGGTGAACCTGGTCGAGCCCTTCCTGAAGGGCGGCTCATGCCTCACCAACGACGTGCTCCCGGCGGTCGATGTCGATTTCGTCAGCTATTCCTGCTACGACAGTTTGCAAGGCAACATCCGGGACGATCTGTTTGCCGCCCTCAACCACATCGAATCCAAGCTGAAGCCGAAACCCGGCATTCGCGGCAAACGCGTTTTCCTCGGCGAATACGGATTTCCAGCGCGGCGCTACACGCCCGAAGAACAAAACCGCAAAAGCATCGAAGTCATGATCACGGCGATCGAATGGGGCTGTCCCTTCGTGCTCTACTGGCAACTCTACGACAACGAAGGCACCAACGAAAAACCCGGCGGGTTCTGGCTCATCGACCAACACAACCAGGAACAACCGATCTGGCGGACCCACCAACACTATTTCCAGTGGGCGAAACAACACCTCGATTCCGCCCGACAACGCACCGGCCAACTCCCCACCGATGCCGAATTTCGGGCCGCAGCGTTGGCCTATCTCCGGCGCTTGTGAGGCTTGAACCCACCCTCACCGCTCTTCGGCGGTCAAGGTCACGAGCAGGGGCCGATGATCACTCCCCTCGTTCCAATCTTTGCGCCGGAGAATGCGGCACCCCGAAAAGTCGACCTCCGGACGCAACCCCGGTGCCACCATGACGAAATCGATCCTCGAATAGAGATCCGCATATTCCCAGAAATGGGTCCAGGACAGTCCCTGGTCATCTTTCAAGTAAATCGTTTCGAGATACCGATCCGTGCCCCGCTTGCCCTGGATCGACCGGATCGGAGTCTCGTTGCGGGTGTCGTTGAAATCGCCGTAGACCAGAAGATTTGTCTTCGGGCCCGCGGTCAGGATTGCGTCCACATGACGCCGCAGAAGCTCTGCTTCGTTGCGCCGCATCAGCGTCTCATCCGCTTCCGGGACGGAACGCTTGCTTTTGAGGTGGACGCCCACGCAACGCAACCGATATCCTCCTTTGACCGCCACGGTGACGTCCAGGAAACCCCGCTGCACCGGCAGTTCCTGGTCCCCGATCCGGTAGGTCAGGTCCTTGACGGAATTCCTCTCCACGATGGGATGACGGCTCAACAAAACCAAGTGCCGCTCGGCATCCGCGGCATCGACCCATTCGACATGCGGATACTTCAGCCCTTGGGCGGCGAGCCGACCGCGCAAATCTTCGACCTGGGCCAGGTCGCCCATCTCCGCCAAACCGATGATGTCGGGCGCCAACTCGACCAGGCTGGCCACGACGACCCGCTTCTCCGATTCGGGCTTTGGGGCAGACGGGACGCTATCCCCGTTGACCCGCCGCTCCATCGGCAGGTAGTTCTCCACATTGTAAGCGACAAACCGGAGGCGTTCTGCGGCGACCGCGGAGAGGAGGAGCGATCCGAGGCAGACGAGCGTCAGGCACGTCGGCCCGATGATCCGGAGGAAACGCCGATGATCCATCCGGGCGGTGGTCAAGAGGTCAGCGACTGGTCACGCGTCGGACCGGGAAGCGGTATCCTCGCTGCGGGGGGCGCTGCTGCCAGTCATGGGCAACTTGCGCGGCTCCTCGCGCACCGCGTATTCGGCGCGCCGGATTTCGTCCTGGAACTCCCTCTGAGCGGTCTTGAATTCCGCCATGGCCTTGCCCAAACCACGGGCGAGTTCGGGGAGTTTCTTGGCGCCAAAGAGCATAAGCGCGACGATGGAGAGCACCATCCACTCGCCGCCGCCGGGCATGCTGATGAAGTTGAAAAGGGGTTGAATGTTCATTTGATCAGGGGGATCGCCGTTGCAACACTTCAGGAGGGGTCCGACTTCTTCTGGGCCTCCTGCACTTCTTTCAACTTGGCTTCGGCCAATTTCGCTTCCAGTTCGGCCTCGGTCTTGCCCTTGCGGAATTCTCCCAGGCTCTCACCGAGGCTCCGGGCCAGCTCCGGCAACTTCTTGGCCCCAAACAGCAACAACATCGCGATGCCGAGGAGGACGACTTCCTGGCCCCCGATCCCACCGATTCCGAGGAGGGGCGTAACGCCGAGAAACATTGAGGAGGGTTCTGCAATCATGGCCTGCTAGTTTTCAAAGATTTCCCGAGAACCGCCGCATTCGGACCGTCATTCTCCATTCCACAGGTTGAGACGGCTCCGAGCGCGCTTTCGTTCCCGAAATTCGCAAGGAATCTTACTATTGGCACCACCGGGCCGGTTTGCAAAGAGAAGGTTTCTCCAGCAGGTTCATCCGCCATGCCCCAGGCCTCCCTTCCCATCCACGGCATTCGCGACTCCCTCCTCCAAGCGCTCAGGGCCCAATCGACCTGCCCGCGACTCGTCCTCGAAGCCCCCACCGGCTCCGGCAAATCGACTCAGGTCCCCCAAATGCTCCTCGACGGCGGCTTGCTCGGCCTGCACCAGGAGGTCGTCGTCCTCCAGCCACGGCGCATCGCCGCCCGGATGCTGGCCCGCCGCGTGGCCTCGGAACGCGGAACCGCCTGCGGCGACGAGGTCGGCTACGTGGTCCGCTTTGAAAGCCAGGTCTCCGGGCGGACCCGGATCCGTTACGTCACCGAAGGGATCCTCCTGCGCGAGATCCTGCAGTCCCCCACCCTCCCGGGCATCGCGGCCATCGTGTTCGATGAATTCCACGAACGGCATTTCCATGGGGACATCACCCTGGCCCGCGCCCTCCGCATCCAAAACGAGTCCCGACCGGACCTGCAACTGCTCGTGATGTCCGCAACGCTCGACGGCCCAAAAATCGCCGAGTTTCTGGGAAATTGCCCCCGAATCACCTCGGAAGGCCGCACCTTCCCGGTCTCGATCCGCCACGAACCGCCCAAAGAACGGGTCAAGGGCGAACTCTGGGATCACATCGCCCGCACCTACAGCGATTTCCGTCAAACCACCGCGGAACCCATCGGCGACACCCTCATCTTCCTCCCGGGCACCTACGAAATCCGCAAAACCATCGAAGCCCTCCGTCAATCCAAGGCCACCCGGGATGTCGAGATCCTGCCCCTTCACGGCGAACTCAACCCGCGCGATCAGGACGCTGCGGTCGCTCCCAGCCCGCGACCCAAAATCGTCGTGGCCACCAATGTGGCCGAGACGTCCCTGACCATCGACGGCGTCACCCTGGTGATCGATTCCGGTTTGGCCCGGCTGGCGGATTTCGATGCGCGGCGCGGCATCAACACCCTCACAGTCCAAAAGATTTCCCGGGCCAGTGCGGATCAACGGGCTGGGCGCGCCGGGCGGACCGCCTCCGGGACCTGCATCCGGCTGTGGAGCGAAACCGATCACGCGGCGCGAGCCTCGCAGACAACCCCGGAAATCCATCGCATGGATCTGTCGGAGGCGCTGCTCACCCTGGCCGCCTCGGGCATTGAGGATCTCGATGGCTTTGCCTGGTTTGAACGGCCGGACGACAACGGATTGCGCCGGGGCCGCACCCTGCTGGAAAACCTGGGCGCCCTGGATCCGGCCGGCCAGCTGACCGAACTCGGTCGCCAAATGGCGCGGCTTCCCGTGACCCCGCGCTATGCGAGGGTTCTTCTCGAAGCGGCCCGACTCGGCTGTTCTGATGCGGTGTCGGAAATCGTGGCGCTCACCCAGGGAAAATCCCTCTGGGCCCGGCGCGGTCAGGTTCCAGAAACCTTCATCGAGCCCGGCGATGTCTCCGATTTCCAACCCCTTCTGCGCGCCCTGCATCGGGCCCGTGCCTGTCGGTTTCAACCCCAGGCCTGCGACGCCGACGGAATTCATGCCGGGTCCGCGCGCGAGATCGACCGCTTGTGCACGCTCCTGCAACGGCTCGGCCCGGGCCAAGACGGCGCCACCCTCACGGGTCCACTCCTGGCCCACTGCCTCCTGACCGGATTCCCGGACCAAGTGGCCAAACGCCTCAACCGATCCAACCGGGCCTGTGCCCTGACCGGTGGCCGCCGCGGGCAGATGGGCGCTGACTCCATCGTGACCGCGGCCGATCTCTTCCTCACCTTGGAAATCACCGAAGTGGAAGGCAAGGAGGTCAACGTCCTGCTCAATCTCAACACCGCGATCACCCGGGAAGAACTGGAAACGGCCGATCCCGAAGCCATCAACAAAGCCTCCACCGCCGACTGGGACCCCCGGGAGCGGCGCGTCCTTGCGCTATCCTCCATCCGGTATCGCGATCTCATCCTGGAGAGCAAGCCCGCCTCTGAACCGCCCACCGCCCAGGCCGCCGCGATCCTGGCCCGCGAGGTCCTGTCGGGTGCCCTCATCCTCAACGGCTGGAACACGGACGTGGAACAATGGATCGCCCGCCTCAACACCCTGGCCGCCGCCCTCCCGGAATACGGGTTCCCCACGTTTGGCGATGAAGAAAAACTGGCGGTTCTGGAACAACTCTGTCTCGGCTCCTTCTCTTACAAACAGATCAAGGACCTGCCGGTCATGGAAGAACTCCGCTCCTTCCTACCCCGCCACCTCGCCAGCCTCGTCGATCAACTCGCTCCGGTCCGGCTCGACCTGCCGTCAGGCAAAAAGGGCCGCATCCGCTATGAGACAGGTCAACGCCCGGTCTTGTCGGCCCAATTGCAACATCTCTATGATTATCCCGGAACTCCGGCCCTGGCCGGTGGACGAATCCCGCTAAAGGTGGAGATCCTGGCCCCAAACCAGCGCCCCGTCCAAATCACCGAGGACCTCGCCGCCTTCTGGAACACCAGTTATGCCGCGGTGAAAAAGGATCTGCGCGGACGTTATCCAAAACACGAGTGGAGATGATGCCAGTCACAACACTACCGGAATCATTCCCGGCAAAATCCGGAAATGATATTCCCGCGGCATTGGCCCTGACACTCCCCGAATCTCCCCGTCGATCTCCTGCGAGACCGGTCGCCCGGGAAACGCCACCACCTCCGTGGCGCGGAATGGACGAACGCCCGGCATCCTGGCAATCTCACCATTGTAGATTCGCCGAGAACCGGCGATCAACGGCCACTTGCCGACCCCCGAAACCAGCACGAGATCGAACAACCCATCCTCCAAGCTGCTGCCCGGAGCCCAGCGCATGCCGCCACCGCTCGATTCCCCGTTGCAGACAAACAAGTTCACCAGCGGTCCCTCGCATTCCTGCCAAAGCCCCGATGCCTCGCGGAACCGGATGCGACAGGGCGGAGGCTCATAACTCAACAGCCCCGTCAGGCTGTGCCAAAAATAGGCCGCCGTTCCTGCCTGGAACCGGGAGGCTTTCATCCGGCGATTCACCTCCCCGCCCAGCCCAATCGAGGTGATATTGATAAAATACCGGGGATCGCGTCCGTCCTCGAGCGCCGTCCATCCGCAATCGATGCGGCGCCACCGGTTCTCCCTCAGGGCGTCGTTGTATTGCGGGTTGAGCTTGCGCAGGGTGCGGAAAAAATCCCCACCGGTCCCCAAATTGATCACGCCCAGGGGAATGCCGGAAGAGAGCGGGATTCCCCCATCAAAATATCCGTTGACCGCTTCATTGATGGAGCCATCCCCTCCCGCGATCAAAATCTGGTCATGGGATTGAGCGGTCAGGAGGCTCCGCACCTTGCGGGTGCAATCGCCCGGGGCTTCGGTGAGGATCAGTTCAAAGGGGCCGAGATCCGATTCGAGGGACCCGCGCATCCGCGCAAAGGCCTTGCCCGCCGCACCGTTGCGGCTCTTCGGATTGAGGATGACCACACGTTTCAGCGACACGGTTCACTCCCCGATGTCCTCGTTCCACACCTCCGGTTTGGCGGCAATGAACTGACGCATCAACTCCCGGCATTCCTCACTGCGCACCCACTCCAGGGTCACGCCGCGCGAACGCAACCAATCCTCCTCACCCAGGAACGTCTCGTTCTCTCCAATCACCACTTTGGGAATTCCGTAGAGCAGAATCGCCCCCGAACACATGGAACAGGGCGAGAGCGTGGTGTAGATCACACTCTCCCGATACACCGAGGCCGACAGACGGCCCGCGTTCTCGAGGGCGTCCATCTCGCCGTGCAGGACCGCGCTCCCTTGTTGGATCCGCCGGTTGTGGCCGCGCCCGATGATTTCCCCGCGATGCACCAACACGCTGCCGATCGGGATTCCGCCCTCCGCCAATCCTCGGCGCGCCTCCTCGATCGCCGCCTCCATGAACCTGTCCATGAGACGATCTTTCCGCCGATCCGCGCCCTGGGGCAACCCTCAATTTCATGGAGACTATCCCTGCTCCCACCGGCACCCGGGGAACGGCAAGACTCCGACGGTTCCTGGAACCTTCACCTCCCGAGCGAAGCCAGATATTCCCCCGGCGTCTGGCCGACCACCTTGCGGAAAGTGGCATAAAAGCGCGCCGGAGAGCCGAACCCGCTCTCTTCCGCCACCTCCTGGACCTTCATCGTCGTGGTGGTGAGGAGGCGTTGCGCCTGCCAGATCCGGTGCAGGTTGACAAACTCGAGCAGGGTCATGCCACAGTTGCGGCGAAACAACCGCATGGCGGAATTCGGATGCAAGCCGACAGCCTCCGCGATCGTGGAAATGTCCAGAGGTTTGGTATGATTCTCCGCGATGAACACGGTCATTCGTTCCACTGCACCGAGCTGGGCGCGGTCCGAGGTGCGTGCGGCGGAACGTCCTCCACCGGGCCGGAGACGCAGGGCGATCCTCCGCAGACGGGCCTCGGCCTCGAGGGCGACGATCCGCCCCGGCCCAGACCCGCTCTGCCGAAAGATCGCACACCAACGTCGGAACATCCCTTCATCCAGACACCCGGGCACGGTCTCCCGGTCCAGCAACATCCTCCCGCCAAGAAGGGGCTCGACAATTTCCCGGGGCGGATCCCAGCGCATGAACCAGGCAAACGGGATTTTCAACGAGTAATGCCTGCAGACCTCCATGAAAGCGACGCTCTGGTGCGGAATCGCGGCCCAGCGCACGCAGAGCACACCGGCCGGAATCCGAATCCGCACGCCGCCGAAGAGATAATCGATCCAACCCTTCTCCAACAAGGTCATCTCGATGTCGTTGTGCCGATGCGGCTGGGACATGAGGACCGTCGGCCCGCTGTAGAGATCAAATCCGAGTTGTTCGAAGCGAACGATGTCGGAGCGGTCGCGACTCATTTGGAGTTAGAATATGATATAAATTGAGACTTTTTCAATCGTTTTCATCCAGCGATACTCTCCAAACAAATGGGATCCAATCATGCCAGAAATCTTGATCCTGGGAACGCGCTGCCGAAGCTCGCGTTGATCTTGGCATGGCTGCCCGCGGCACTCCGCGCCGACGGCGAGGATTCGATCGCCTTCTTCGAGTCCAAGATCCGCCCCCTGCTCATCGAGCATTGCCTCGAGTGCCACAGCACGGACACCAAGCAAAAAGGCGGGCTGTTGCTGGACTCGCGGGCCGGATGGGAGACCGGTGGAGACAACGGCCCGGCCGTGGTTCCGGGCGATCCGGCGCAGTCGCTGCTCATCAAGGCGGTGACCTGGGCAGACAAGGATTTGCAGATGCCTCCCAAGCGGAAGCTGGCCGAATCGGAAATCGCCGCGCTGAAAGAGTGGGTGAAACGCGGTGCGTCTGATCCTCGCGAGAAACCGGCCCTCGCCTCCGCCGCGGCGAAGCCGGAGCAGACGAAACCCGATGGCCGCAAGCACTGGGCCTTCCAGCCGCCCTCGAATCCTCCCGTGCCGCGGGTGCGAGCCTCGGACCGCGTCCGCACCCCGGTGGATGCCTTCCTGCTGGCGCGATTGGAAAAGGCCGGGCTCGGCTTCTCGCCGGAAGCGGACCGCGCGACCTTCATCCGCCGCGCCACGCTCGATCTCACGGGCTTGCTGCCGACGCCCGAGGCGGTGGCGGCGTTTGTGAACGATCCGCGCCGGGATGCCTACGAGCGCCTCATCGATGACCTGCTGGCCTCGCCGCACTATGGCGAGCGCTGGGGCCGCCACTGGCTCGATGCGGCGGGCTATGTGGACGGGAAGATCGACAACGACCTCGGCACCGTGATCCCGCACGACGGCGGCTGGCGCTACCGCGACTACGTGGTGCAGGCCTTCAACGACGACCTGCCGTTCGACCGCTTCCTCACCGAGCAGATCGCGGGCGATGAACTCGTGGACTGGCGCAAGGCGGCGGCCTTCACGCCCGAGATGCTGCGCCTGCTCACGGCCACCGGCTTCCTGCGCACCGTGGACGATCACACCGATGCCGACCAATACGGCATCGAGAAGCGCTATGACGTGCTGTTTGAAATGATGGACCAGTTCTCCACCAGCGTGCTGGCGCTGACGATGGAGTGCACCCGCTGCCACGATCACAAGTATGACCCACTCACCCAGCGGGACTACTACAGCCTCATGGCATGCTTCGAGCCGGGCTACAACGTGCATGAGTGGAAGAAGCCGAAGGACCGCTTCCTCGCCGACATTTCCCCTTCACAACGCAAGGAGATCGACGCGCACAACGCGCCGCTCGACAAGCAGATCACCGAACTCGAAAAACAGGTCCAGGCCGCCCAAAAGGCCAAGGACACCGCGCGCGAAAAGGAACTGACGGCGCAGATCGAGGGCCTCAAGTCAAAACGCCGCCGCTACGATATCATCCAGGCGCTGTGGGACGAGGGCAAGGCGCGCGACTCCCATGTCTTCGTGCGCGGCGTCGTGGGCCGGAACGGGGACCCGGTGGCGGCGAACGCTCCCGCCGTGCTCCAGAGCGCGGAAAACGCCTTCCGCCTCGTGCCGGACGCCGTCGGACCCACCACCGGTCGGCGGCTCGCGCTGGCCCGCTGGCTCACCCAGCCCAATCATCCGCTCACCGCCCGCGTCATGGTGAACCGCATCTGGCATCATCACTTCGGCCGCGGCATCGTCGAGACCGTGGGAAACTTCGGCCTCGGCGGCACGCCGCCCACGCATCCCGAACTGCTCGACTGGCTGGCTGGGGAATTCGTGCGCGGCGGCTGGAGCGTGAAGCACCTGCACCGGGTCATCCTGCTCTCCACCGCCTACCGGCAGTCCTCGCGCCAGGATTCACCGGCCGCGCAGACCGCCGATCCTTCCAATCGCCTGCTCTGGCGCATGAACCTCCGCACCATGGACGCCGAGGTGGTGCGCGATGCCATCCTCAGCGCCTCCGGCTCCCTGAATCCGAAACGCGGCGGCCCGCCCGTGGCCATCACCAAGCCAGGCCACGGCCTCTCTGAAGTGGATGCCGCGCCCGGCAGCGCGCAGCGTCTCATCGGGCCGAAAACAGAGATCCAGCTCGCCACCGGCCCCGGCGAGGAGTTCCGCCGCAGCCTCTATCTCTTCGCCCGGCGGAACTACCCGCTGAAGTTCCTCGAGATCTTCGACGCGCCCCTCATGGCCGTGAACAGCACCCAGCGCACCAGTTCCGCCAACGTGCTGCAATCCCTCGCCCTGCTCCACAGCGCGTTCCTCTTCGATCAAGCCGAGCGCATGGCAACGCGCGTGCAAAAAAGTGCGTCCGCCGGAGACAGAGCCGCCTGCATCACCACCGCCTTCACCCTCGCCCTCTCCCGCCCGCCCACCGCCGAGGAGCAAAAACTCGCCGCCGCCTTCCTCGACCGCCAGCAGACCGCCCACGGCGGAAAAGGCCCCGACACCGAAACCAAAGCCCTCGCCGACCTCTGCCACATGCTGCTGTCGAGCAATGGGTTCATCCACATCGACTAATCACAGCCATGCACCCGGATCACGTTCCCGTTTCCCGCCGCCGCTTCCTCGCCGGTCTCGGCGGCGGCTTTGGCTCGCTCGCGCTTGGCGGCATGCTTTCGGAGGATGCCTCCGCAGCGCATCGTCCGGCCCGCGCCCGCGCCGTGATCCAGTTGTTTCAGAACGGCGGTCCCTCGCAGATGGATCTCTTCGATCCGAAGCCGGAGCTCACCCGCCGCAACGGCCAGCCGCATCCCGAGAAGGTCGAGACTTTCCAACTCGGCAACAAAAACGTCCTCCTCGGTTCGCCCTTCCAGTTTTCACGCCACGGACAGTGCGGCATGGAATTGTCCGAGCTGATCCCGCACCTCGCCGGTTGCGCGGATGACTTCTGCCTCGTGCGCTCCATGCACACGGACAACAACAACCATCCCTTCGCCCTCAACACGATGCAGACCGGCAAGGTCTTCAACGGTCGCCCCGCGATGGGTTCGTGGATCAGCTACGCGCTCGGCAGCGAGTGCCGGAACCTCCCCTCCTACATCGTCCTGCGCGATCCGGCGGGCTACAACACCAGCGGCAAGCTCGTCTGGTCCAGCGGTTGGCTGCCCGCCGCGCACCAGGGCACCGAGTTCAGCGCCACCGGCACGCCCGTCGCCCATCTCCAACCCGCGCGTCCCTTGCCCGAGGCGGCGCAGAAAAGCGCGCGCGATTTCCTGCACGACCTCAACACCCTCCACCTCCGGCAGCATCCCGGCGAGGACGTGCTCGAGGCCCGCATCGCCAACTACGAACTCGCCGCGCACATGCAGCTCGAGGCCGCGCGTCTGCTCGATCTCACCGGCGAATCCGCCGCCACCCGCAAGCTCTACGGCCTCGACCGGCCCGAGACCGCCGCCTACGGCGCGCGCTGCCTCATGGCGCGGAGGCTCATCGAGGCCGGGGTGCGCTACGTGCAGGTCTTCCCGCCGCTGAAGCCCAGCTTCCAACCGTGGGACCATCACAGCGGTCTCAAGAGCGGCCTGCAATCCATCTGCGCCCAGACCGACCAACCCAGCGCCGCGCTCATCCAGGATCTCAAACAACGCGGCCTGCTCGAGGATGTCATCGTGATGTGGACCGGCGAGTTCGGTCGGCTGCCCATCACCGAGGGCGCGGACGGGCGCGACCACAACCGGAACGCCTTCAGCCTGCTCATGGCCGGCGGAGGGTTCCGTGGCGGCCACATCCACGGCGCCACCGACGACTTCGGCTACAAATCCGTCCAGGACCGCGTCAGCGTCCCCGACCTCCACGCCACGATCCTGAACCAACTCGGCCTCGACCACACCCGCCTCACCTACCTCCACAACGGCCGCCCCGAACGCCTCACCGATCCCGAAGTGACGGGGGCGCGGATCGTGCGGGAGATTCTGGGCTGAGAAGAAATGAATGACATGATATCCGTCCGCAGACTGGTCATCGGCTTCGTTCTCACCTGCTGCGGCGGGTTCCGGGCCGCAGCCGAAAACGCGATTGCCGACAGTGCCCCCGATTGGAAATTTGAAGGCACCGCGGCCTGGCAACCACGAGATTCACAGGCGGAGTGGGTTTTCCGTGACCGACTTTGGATCGGCGGTGGGTGGTTCCAGTCTTACGAGGCGCCGCCGCGCGATGTCTGGGTTTCTGACGATGGCAGGAATTGGAGGCAGGCGAGTGAGGCCGCGCCCTGGATTCACAGTGACCTGCCCATGAATCTCGTTTTCCAGGATCGCCTCTGGATCATGGGAGGCTGGCACAACGGCAGGCTTCCAAACCATTCGGCGAGCCATCAGGTCTGGGCCTCCGCCGATGGAGTAGCATGGCAACAGATTGAGGATGCCGCAGATTGGTCTCCGCGGCTGGCTGCCGGACTGGTGGAGCATCGCGGAAGGATGTGGCTGCTCGGCGGCACGGAAAACTACTATTTTGGCGATGCCAGGAGCCTGAAAAACGACGTGTGGTCCTCTGCCGACGGCAAAACGTGGAAGCAGGAAACCGCCGCGGCCGGTTGGGCGCCGCGTGCCTACCATCAGGCCGTGACCCTGAACGGCAAAATGTATGTGCTCGGTGGCGGCAGTTATGTGCCGGTTTGCGAATCGCGGAATGATGTCTGGTCCTCTGCGGATGGAGCCGGGTGGACTTGTGAGACCGAAGCCGCGCCATGGCCGTCGAGACTTTGGTTCAGCGCCGTGGTCTACCGGGGCCGCATCTGGGTGCTGGGCGGTTGGTCCAAGGAAACAGACAACCACGGCGATGTCTGGCACAGCGCGGATGGCCGGACGTGGCAACGCCTGCAAACAAAAACGTGCTGGAAAGCCCGTCACGAACATTCCGCCTTTGTCTTCCGGGACAAACTCTGGGTTGCCGGTGGCCACGCAAGGCCGCTCTCCAGCGAAGTCTGGTCGTTGCACCTGCCGCCGGACTGGAAGCCCTGAGCCCGACTCCAAAACGCTGCACGAGGAGGGATTCGAACCCCCGACCAACTGGGTGTAAACCAGCCGCTCTACCACTGAGCTACCCGTGCGGAAGATGCACCGGACGAGGGTAAGCAGGGTTTGCGCCGGGATCAAGGAAAGTTGCGACAGGATGCCTCAGCTTCGAACGTCCCGTGACCGCCGACTCCCCTCCCCCCGCAACCTTTTGGGGGTGTGAATGATTGTGAGGGACGCTGGAACGGAATCGCCCACGCATTCCGCCTTGATGCCCGTTGGATTCATTCACGCCCAGACTTTGGCAACAGGTTGACAAAACCCAAGTTGTCTGGAATTTTGCTTTCAGCGAGTCATCGCGACCCTTTTGATCTTTGATAGAGTACTGGAGTAGAATGAACTGGGCTCACAGGGCCCAGGCACCAGAAATCTCCGGTCTCACACCAATTTTCCTGCTGTGTTCGACCACTAGATGGTTGTTTAAAGGACCCGAACCGATAGAACAAATTGCGGGAGGTTTAGCCGATTGGCTGATGTCAGGCCTTGATTGGAAGGCAGATGTAAGTCTGGCGGCCACCCACCTTGTGAAAAGGGAACGTGGTTTCCTTAAGCCATAGGACGGCACGAGCGGGAAAACCTTCTCCACACCTCGTCCGCGGCGCCCGCACCCATCCGGGCCGCCGCGGACTCCTCGCCCTGCCGCCCCGCCGCAAAAGGCTTCGTTTTGTTGGAGAAACGGGAGTGGGCACTCTCCTTCGGGCGCAGCGCCCCGGGCACGTCTTGACCTCGGAGCGCCCGCATTTAATTAGTTTTACTTAAGTAATGTTTCCCGCTATCTTCCGCGGTCGCCGATCGCAGGGAAACTTCGGCGAAATCGCGGCATCCTCAAAGCCCGGAACTGCGACCCACGGTTTTCCCCACCACGCGCCCTCATGAAAGCAACCAAAGCAGTCGTCACCGCGGCCAGTCCCGCGCATCGCATGCTTCCCTTGCAAACCCTGGTTGATCGCGATGGTCAACCCCGCTCGGTTTTGGAAATCTTGCTTCGGGAGATTCAGTCCGCCGGGATTGACGATGTCTGTCTGATCATTCACCCCGGGGATGAAGAAGCCTACCGGGAAGCGGTCCATGGATTGGGAATCAACCTCTCCTTCGTGGAACAGCGGGAACGGTTGGGATATGGGCACGCGCTCTCGCTGGCTCACGGTTTTCTGAAAGGCGAAGCCTTCTTCCACACGGTGTGCGACCACCTCTTCATCAGCCGGGATCCGGACCGATCTTGCGCCCGACAACTGGTGGAAAACGCGGCGCGAGCCGGAACGGCGATGTCGGCGGTGCAGTCGACCCGGGAGACGGAGATTCACCTTTACGGGGCTGTTTCCGGGGTCCTGACCCGCACCACGGGCCCGGAGCCGGTCTACCAAATCCGGGACGTGATTGAAAAACCGACGCCGACCGAAGCGGAACAGAAGCTGATCGTCCCCGGTTTGCGGGCCGGCCAATACCTGACCTTTTTCGGGATGCATGTCCTGACCCCGTTGGTGATGGATCTGCTGCGCGAGTCTGTGGAAACGGCCCGTCGGGAGGGCGGCCAACCCAACGTTCAGCTCTCCCCGGTTCTTTCGGAGCTGGCGCGGCGCGAGCAATACGGGGCGGTGGTCATCCAGGGATCCCGTCACCACATCAGTCTCAAATACGGATTGTTCTACACGCAATTGGCCCTGGCGCTGCACGGCTCGGACAAGCCGGATGTCTTGAGCGAGCTCATCCAGCTGCTGGCGCGTTCCCATCAATAAATCGAAGACCGGATCGCCCGAAGCGATTCTTCCCCACCCGACCACCGTCCCATGGAAAGCGCGCTGCTTCCCCTGATCACTTCTCCAGATGAAGCCGTCCGCAATCGGTCGCTCGACCGGATTTGCCGTCAGGCCTCCATGGACAAACTGCTCGAAGAATGCCGAGTTCTCGATCGGTTTCGCCAGCACTCCGCGAACCTTTACGAAACGGTCCGGGCCCTTTTCTTCCTGCACTCCATCTTCCGCTTTCACCTGCCGGAAAAACCGGGTCTCCGCCCGGACGGACTGATCCCTTTTGGCGGTTATGTCCACCTCCTCGAGCGCCGCTTTCCCGAAGCCATCGAAACGTTCTGGCAGAGCGCGGCCGAAACCGGTTGGAGCGGCACCCTTTGCAGCGCGCTGGCCAAAGCCTACCACCAACTGGCGTTTCAGACCCTGGCCGACCAGGTGCGCACCAGCGTCCGCTCCGTTCCGGGAAATCAGTGGATGTTCCGCCTCGGTCACCCCAAGGATCAGCCGCTGGAGATTCGTCCCGAATTGCTGAGCGCCTCCGGCAATCTTTTTCCCGTCCTGACGGAGCGCACGCCCGTCCGGATGGACCTCACCCACAGCGCCTGGAGTGATATCTTCTTCCTCGGCATGGATTTCCCGGAAGGCGCCCGGGTCATCAACGTCTCCGTGGATCTCGGCATCCGCGGCCGCGATGAGGCACCAGAACCACCCATCGAATCGTTCTTCCGGGTCATCGATGAACCCGTTATCCGCCTCGTCAGCGTCGATTTGGAGACGCACCGGGACATCCGCGAACTCGATGAGATCTTTGATTATGCGGCGGACTACCTGGGGCTGCTCAAGGCCGCCCTGGTCGCTTCCGGAATCGTGCCTCCCGGCCTGGAGGGCTCGGGACAAAAACTGACGGATCTGCTTTCTCGAATCGTCGGGCCGCGCCGCGGAATCGAGCTGGTCAGTTATGTCCGCGGAATCCCCAAGGGCTCCCGTCTGGCAGTTTCCACCAATCTGCTGGCCTCGCTCATCTCGCTCTGCATGCGGGCCACGGGGCAGACCCGAAATCTGGTGGGGCCGCTGGAGGAAAGCGCCCGGCGTCTGGTGGCGGCCCGCGCCATCCTCGGCGAATGGTTGGGTGGCTCCGGCGGCGGCTGGCAAGATTCCGGAGGCATCTGGCCGGGCATCAAGCTGATCTGCGGCCGCACCGCCGCACAGGGCGATGCCGAATTCGGAATCAGCCGCGGCCGCCTCATGCCGGACCACGAGATTCTCACGCCCCCAAAACTCGATGTCGGCATCGCGGAGAAGCTGCAACAGAGCTTGGTGGTGGTCCACGGAGGCATGGCCCAAAATGTCGGTCCCATCCTGGAGATGGTGACGGAGAAATACCTGGTGCGCTCCGAGCGGGAATGGACGGCCCGGCGCGAAGCCGTCGCCTTGCTCGATGAGGTTCTGGCAGGTCTTCGGGCCGGGGACATCCGCCAGCTTGGGCAAACCACCACCCGAAACTTTTTCGGGCCGCTCCAAACCATCATCCCGTGGTGCAGCAACCGCTTCACGGAACGCCTCATCGCCCGCAGCCGCGAGGTGTTCGGGGAGGATTTCTGGGGCTTCTGGATGCTCGGCGGCATGGCTGGGGGCGGCATGGGATTCATCTTCGCTCCCGAGGTCAAACCGCGCGCCCAGGACTGGTTGCAGGCCGAGATGAAAGTCGTGAAAAAGGAACTGGAACAGGCCCTCCCCTTCGCCATCGACCCGGTGGTTTACGATTTCACCATCAATCAAAACGGAACCTTCGCCTCTCTGCGCACCGGCTCCGAAGCCATTCTCAACCGCAACTACTACCAGTTCATGCTCCCGTTCCTGGTTCGCCAGGATCCCAAATCCCTTTCACGTTGCCGCAACTCGGAACTCCAAGTCATCGGCGAAGTCTGCCGCGCCGATGACCGTTACCGCGCCCTCGTGCCGGAGATCTTCCGTCGCCTCTTTCCCGAGACCGGAGAGGTCAAAGCCCACTCCAACCTGTTTGCCCTCCTGCAGGGCAACGGGTTCGACTCCCTGCAACATGAACAGGTCCGCTCCGACCTGCGTGCCGGGCGCATCGGCCTCGCCCAGAACCGCCTGCCCGGACGAACCAAGATCGAAGACGTCTCCCCCTCGGAGATCGACGATTTCACGCGCAACACTCGCCGCACCAAGATCGACCGCGAATGCGGTCAGGAAGCCTTGGCCCGGGGCGAGATCGCCGTGGTCACCCTCGCGGCCGGTGCCGGAAGCCGCTGGACCCAAGGGGCCGGCGTGGTCAAGGCGCTCCACCCCTTCTGCAAGTTCGCCGGCACCCACCGCAGCTTCTTGGAGACCCACCTGGCCAAAAGCCGACTCACCGGACAGAGCTGCGGAACCTTCCCGGCTCACCTCTTCACCACCAGCTACCTGACCGATTCCGCGTTGCGCAACTTTCTGGAATCCCACCAGAACTTTCATTACCCCGGACCGGTCGTCGTCTCCCCGGGCCGCTCCATCGGCCTGCGCCTCGTCCCCATGGAGCGCGACCTGCGCTTCGCATGGGAAGAACTGCCCCAGCAGACGCTCGATGAACAGGCGCAAAAAGTCCGCGAAAGCGCCCATGCCGCCCTCATCAACTGGGCCAAGTCTCTTGGCGAAGGCTCGGACTACACCGACAACCTGCCCTCCCAATGCCTCCATCCCGTGGGCCACTGGTATGAAGTGCCGAACCTCCTCCTCAACGGCACCCTCGCGCAGCTCTTGTCCTCTCGTCCCACCCTGAAACACTTGCTGCTGCACAACATCGACACCGTCGGCGCCAGCCTCGACCCGGCCATCTTCGGACGGCACATCGCCTCGGGCGCCACGCTCAGTTTCGAAGTCATCTCCCGGCAGATCGACGATCGCGGCGGCGGCCTGGCCAAGATCGACGGGCACCTCGAATTGGTCGAAGGGCTGGCCATGCCACGCGAAGAAGCGGAATTCGCCTTGTCCTACTACAACACCATGACCACCTGGATTTCCATCGATGGTCTGCTCGGCGTCTTTGGCCTCAATCGAACCGATCTCACCAACACCGCACGCACCCAGGAGGCGGTCCGATCCCTGGCCCGACGCATGCCCACCTATGTCACCCTCAAGGACGTCAAAAAACGCTGGGGCAGCGGTCAGGAAGATGTCTTCCCCGTGACCCAGTTCGAAAAACTCTGGAGCGACATGACCAAGCTCCGGGAAATTTCCTGCCGTTTCTTCCTGGTCCCCCGCCCCCGCGGGCAACAGCTCAAAGAACAAGCACAACTCGATGGCTGGCTCCGGGAAGGCTCCGCCGCCTGGGTCGAGTCGCTGTGCGCCTGGTGACGGCCCCCCATCGAAATTTCGGGGAATTCCGCTACTCGCAACCCACCCTCGCCGCGAAATCGCCCACGGCGCAGCGCGATGCGATCGGGAAAGGATGCGGACGACGATGCAGGAATTTTTTCAAAATTTACTTGAGATTGATTCTCAGTCTCATTTACTTCGCACCGTTCGCAAACCTAGAAACGAAACGCTCATGAAACCTGCACGCGCCAAAGGTCCATTCCCGCCGCTGTTGTCGATCCTCCTCTCCGCCCTCTGCATCCTGCCGCTCCCTGCGCAGGACTCGCCGATCGCCCCCTACACCACCCCTCAGGGGCCGCTTGAAGAACTTCCGCCGTTCGTCATCGTCGGCAGCAAGGAAAACCTCAAGAGCCAAGTCGGCGCCTCCGCCTTTCTCGACACCACCGACATCCGCACCCAAAACTACACCAACGTCAACCGCATCTTGCAACGAGTGCCTGGCGTCTATGTCCGGGATGAGGATGGTTTCGGCAACTTCGCCAATATTTCCATCCGCGGCGGCGACGGCTCCCGCTCCGAGCGCGTGACGCTCATGGAAGACGGCGTTCTCACCGCGCCGGCCCCCTATTCGGCCCCGGGAGCCTATTACACCCCTCGCGCCGCCCGCATGAGCGGGATTGAAGTGCTCAAGGGATCCAGCCAGGTCCGCTACGGCCCTCACACCACCGGCGGCGTGATCAACTTCCTCTCCACACCGGTCCCCGAGGCGCAGAGCGGTTACCTGCGCTACACGTTCGGCTCCAACGCCACCCAACTCCTCCTCGCCCAATACGGCGACGTCGTCACCACCGATGCCGGCACATTCGGTTACCTGCTGGAAATGCATGGCCAGATGTCCGACGGCTTCCGGACGATCCGCGGCTATGAAGGACGCGGGACCGGCTTCCAACTCTACGAGCCGATGTTCAAAGCCTTCTGGGAACCCGCCACCGCGATGGAACAACGCATCGAATTCAAATTTGGTTATACCGATTTCGATGCCGACGAAAGCTATCTCGGCCTCAGCGAGGCTGATGCCCGCAGAACCCCTCTGGATCGTTACCCCAGCACCGTCTTCGACAACATCGACACCGATCACATTCGCACCTACCTGCGCTGGCAAGGGCAGCCGACCGACAACCTCTCCCTGGAATCCACCGCCTATTTCAACCGGTTCAACCGCAACTGGTACAAGATCGATAGCGTGGGCGGCTTCAACCCCGCCATTGATGACGCCGGACAAATCGTCGGACGGACCAGCTTGAACAGCGCCCTGTTGGCGGGCAATCCCCGGCTTGGCGTTCTCCAAGGCACCGCCCCCGGCTCGATCGGCGTGAAATCCAACAACCGCACCTACGAATCCTACGGCTGGCAAAACATGGCCTCTCTCACCTTCGATACCGGGGACATCGGCCACACCCTGAACGGCGGCGTCCGCTTCCACGCCGACTACGAAGACCGCCTGCAACTGGTGGATATCTACAACGGCGACGGAAACTCCGGCTTCACCAGCTACCGGCGCGGCGCTCCCGGAGAGGAGGCCGACCAACGGCAGGAGGTCTTCGCCACTTCGTTCTTTGTCGAGGACGCCATCCAGATTGGTCCCGTGACCGTCAAGCCCGGCGTCCGCTATGAGAAACTGCAGATGGACCTCAATGACCGCGGACTGCGCCTCGGTGGCGACCTGGACACCTACGCCGCCGGCGCGGGCATCAACTACAACCTCAACGATGCCAACACCCTGTTCGGCGGCGTCTTCCGCGGGATCTCCACTCCCGGCCCGACCGCCTACCTCAAGAACGGCATCAATGTCGAGGAAAGCATGGGTTACGAAGCCGGCATCCGCCATCGCCGCGAGGCTTTTGCCACCGAGTTCGCCGGTTTTGTCACGGATTACTACAACCTGCTCGGCACGGATACCGGCCTGGGCCTCGCAGGCACCTCAAACCTCAACGCTGGTGCCGCCACCGTCTGGGGCTTTGAAAGCATGGTCAGCTATGACCTCATGGCCTCACAAGGCAGCCCCTTTCAAATGCCGGCTTACCTCACCGCCACCTGGACCAGCGCCGAACTGGAAAATGCCCTGAGCAGCGGAGGAAAAGACAACATCTACGCCGGAGGCACTCCCGGAGCCAGCATCCCTTATGTGCCCCAATGGAAACTCGCCGGAGGTGTCGGCGTCAGATACGACGCCTTCGGACTCAACCTGGACGGCACCTGGGTCGACGAGTCCTTCGGCACGGCGGACAACTTCACCAGCCCCGTCACCTCCGTCCGTCAAGGAATCATCGATTCCGCCCTGGTCTTCGACCTCTCCGCCTCCTACCAGATCGGCGAACACACCAAGCTGCTGGGCGGTGTGCAAAACCTCCTCGATGAAACCTATATTTCCAGCCGACTGCCCGAGGGACCGCGCAACGCCGCGCCCCGCACCGTCTTCATCGGCGTGGAAATGACCTGGGAAGCCCTCGGCAAGATCGGCGACGCCATCCTCCAGAAATAGAAGCTCGACGCCGCGCCCCCTTGCCCTTGGCGCTTGCCGTAGCCACCGGGAGCGCCAGGGTCACCCGAGAGGAATCGGAGGAGGCACCGGAGCGGGGGCAGCAAACGGCTCCCGGTAGCCAAAGAACTTCCTGATCTTGATCATCTGCGCCACCTGGGGAGGGACCGACGCCTCCCAACCCGGGGTGCCGGACTGGATTTGCGCCAGAACTTCCCGCGAAAAGATGGGCAGATAATCGGGATTAAACCCGCGGATTGGCTCGATGAACCGGTTCTCCAGCAGGTAGGCGTAGAGATGGGAAAGTTGCGGTGCCACCTTCAGGTTCTCGGCCGTGATCAAGGATCCGTTCGTCCGCTCCCGAAGCGGATACACGAAGAGCTTCAGGTCATTCTTGAACATCCGGCCAAACGACTCCAGGATTCCACCCTCGAGATTTGTGTAATATTTCTCCTCAAAAATCTCCGCCAGACTGGGCACGCCCATCACAAAACCGATCATCTGCTTTGTATAACGGAATAGATAGGCCGCCAATCGGTAATACTCCACGAAATTCGAGATCAAAACCGTCTTGCCGAGTGCGCACAAGGTATCGACACGGGCGAGGTAATCCGCGTGATCAATGCCGGAGCCCGTCGCCAGGTTCTTCATCGTCATCTCCGAGAGCACAAGAAACTGCTGACCCTGAACCTTCGGCTCCTGGACAAACTGGGCGCGCGCACAACTCAACATGTCGATTGTCACGTTGGTGATCGGCCGGAAGCTGCCTCGCTCCACCAGAACAGGCTTGCGATGGATGAGATCCGAGGCCTGCACCACATGGCCGTCCGCCGTGAACATCGCCGCATCCGTCAAGCCCGCCTGGACAAGCTCCAAACTCATGATCCGGTTGTCGACTTTCGCGAACGCGGGTCCCGAAAACTCGATCATATCCACCTCGATCCGCTGCGTCGTCAGGTTATCCACAAGCGAACGAACCAACTTGTCCGGCTGACGGTGAAAAAACATCGCTCCGTAAACCAGATTGACCCCAAAAATGCCCAGCGCTTCCTGTTGCTGCACGTTTTCCTTATCCCAGAGACAGAGATGCAGGATGATCCGTGAGGGCTCGGCCCCAGGTTCCGTCTGGAATTGCATCCCCATCCAGCCGTGCCCATCCGTCTGACGCGAGTAACTTTTCGCGGCCACCGTCGCCGCAAAGACGAAAAACCGCGTCTTCGCTCCCCGCGTCTCGGCCAGGCGCTCGATCAACAACTCATACTCGTGATCCAGCATCGACTCCACCCGCGTCTTGGACACATAGCGTTCACACGGCCCGTAGATGGCGTCGCTGAACTTCATGTCATAAGCGGACATCGCCTTCGCCACGGTGCCGCTGGCGCCACCCACCCTGAAGAACCACCGGGCCACTTCCTGGCCAGCGCCGATCTCGGCGAACGTTCCGTATTTGCTTTCGTCGAGATTGATCTCGAGCGCCTTCTGATTGGTGGTGAGGATGGGAGATTCCATGGGCATCCCTACCATGCTCCAAAGGTTCCAAAACGCCAGTGACCTTTTGGAAACACCCTGGCCCCCTCTCCCTGCCCCAACCGGAGTGGGAGGTTGTCCATCTCAACCCGCCGTCGGCACACCGCCATACCCTTCGGGATGGCTCTTGTGCCAATTCCACGCTGTCTCGACGATCGACCGGATTCCGGTGTGCACAGGCACCCAGCCCAGCTCCCGGCGCGCTTTCTCGCTGTCCGCATAAAGCGCCGGAGGATCCCCTTCCCTGCGGTCACCCGGCTCCCACGGCACCTTCAATCCCGTCACCGACTCCACGGCACCGATCACTTCGAACACCGACGTGGGTGTGCCCGTGCCCAGGTTGTAGTCCACAAAACGGCCCGGGGTCTCCAAAAGCGGGAGCGCTGCGATGTGAGCCCGCGCCAGATCATCCACATGCACGTAATCCCGCAGACAGGTCCCATCCGGCGTCGGGTAATCCAGCCCAAACACCCGCAACGGCGGACGCTTGCCCTGAGCTGCACCGATTGCCAAAGGGATCAGATGCGACTCCGGATCGTGATCCTCACCGATGCTGCCATCCTCGGCCGCGCCCGCGGCATTGAAATACCGAAACGCCGCAGCCGAAAAACCCTCGGCGGCGCACAAGGCCCGCAACGCGATCTCCACGTCCAACTTCGTCTGGCCGTAAGGATTGATCGGCTTCTGCGGCAGGCTCTCGACAATCGGAAGACTCTCCACAATCCCGAAGGTGGCGCAGGTGCTGGAGAAGACGAAGCGCTTCACCCCAGCGCGCTGCATCGCCTCCAGAAGATGAAGCGTCGCCGCCACATTGTTCAAATAATACTTCAGCGGCCGATGCACAGATTCACCCACGTAGGCGAACGCCGCAAAATGCATCACCGCCTCCACCCGCTCCCGCGCCAAAAGATCTGTCATCCTCTCCACATCACCAAGATCCGCCTCGTAAAATGGAATCCCGGCCCCGACCGCTCCACGATGCCCAAAGACAAGATTGTCAACCACCACCGGATGGTGACCCGAAAGCTCCAACAGGCGCACACAATGACTTCCTATGTAACCCGCGCCCCCAGCGATGAGAATTTTCATGAGCGTCCAACCAAAACCCGGAAATGGACTCTTGAAAAGGAGAAAAACATCTGGATTTCGGGGGATCCCTCCGGACCTCTCTTTCAGCCAAGAAATCCGCTTTCAATTTCCCCTAAATGTCATAGAATTAACAGTCGACCAGAACAGTCCCAAAACCGCAACCAGAGGAACTTTCCCATGCCCAGAGTTTCCATCGTCATTCCCTCCTACAATTCGGCCAAATATCTTCCCGAAACTCTCCAGAGCGTTCTTCAACAAGACTACCAGGACTTCGAGGTCATCGTGGTCAATGATGGCAGCACGGACGACACCGAATCGTGGTTTGCCGCCCATGTCTCGGACCCACGGCTTCGCCTCATCACCCAAGCCAACCAGGGCCCCTCGACCGCCCGGAACACCGGCATCGCCGCTTCGCGCGGTGAATATATTGCGTTCCTCGATTCGGACGACCTGTGGCACCCCACCAAATTGACCAAGCAGCTGGAGATACTCGACGGCGATCCGCATGCGGCGATGGTCTATTGCTGGCTCGCCAACATCGATCACCTGGGCAATCCCACCGGCAAGATTCGACGATATTTCAGTGAGGGAATGGTTTGGCCCGAACTCATCAAACACAACTTCATCGGATGCGGCAGCAATGCCATGGTCCGGAGGCGCTGTTTTGACGATCTCGGCCTCTTCGATCCGGCCACCACCGGAATCGAAGACTGGGATATGTGGCTCCGGATCGCGGATCACCATCCGTTCCGGGTCATCCGAGAGCCGCTGGTCTATTATCGTCAACATCCGGCGAGTCTATCCAACAACTGGTTTGTGCTTGAAAAATCCTTCCAACGGGTTCTCGAGAAGGCTTTCTCCTCCACCGAAGCGGCCAAGACCCGCCTCAAGTCGATGAGCTATGCCATGGCCTATCTCTGCCTGAGCTGGAAGCCCGTCCAGAGTCGGCACCGGAATCACGTTGATTCTTCCAGACTTCTGCGGCAAGCCGTGAGTTATGATCCAAAGCTCCGACTCACCGCTGGATACATGCGCTTGGCTCTTACCATCTTGCTGGTTCGCTACTTTGGTGCGGCCCGATACGAGACCCTCTTGAACCAGGCGCGCCGGGCCCGCAAGGCCCTCTCCTCATTCCTCTCTCCGCAACAGTTCCTCAAGTCGGCAAGGTAAGGTCCGCGACCGGTTTGTCTGTCCGGAGTCGGCTTCAGGCACCGGCTCCGGCGTTGACCTCGGCCACGGGCGCATCCGGCCCTGGTGAAACCTCTCTCGGCTTTTTGCGAGCGAAGAGATTCAGTTCCCGGAGATTCTCACGGATCCCGCCGTTCATCAGGAACAACAGGGCATAGCTCAGAAGAAAGATAACCATCGCCGGCACCGGAGAGAGGAAGATGCTGGCGATCATCGGCGGAACGGCGGCCGCGCTCACCCAGAATGCCGGTCGATATTCGGGCGAACCATAAGTCTTGGTAAAGAGACGGTGAAGCAATTGATAACTGGGAAGCGCCAGAAGTTCCGAGACACCGTATCCCCACAGACCGAACACAGGGAGCAGAATGATTCCGCCAACCCAGAGCACGCTCACGTAGAGGAGATTTCCCTTGGCCACGTCGGCGTTCCGCCCGGCAGCGTGAAGAACCGCGGCGTGCAGATCGAATAGGGAGCTGCCAAGGGTGGCCAAGGCGAAAAGGGGAAAGATCTTGGCACTGAGAACCCATTCGGAACCGAAGACCGCCGGAATCACCCAGACCGCCACGCAGGAAAAACCGGCGCAAACCGGTCCGACAAGCATTGCCTGATAAATCATTCCGCGGCTCACGGCGGCACGGGCCGCATCCGGGTCCTCGACAAACTTCGACATCACACTGATCGACATCCGCCGGACCACGAGCCGCAGCATGGACATCTGATCGGCGAAGCGATTGGCCATCCCGACAATGCCGGCCGCCTCGATCCCGGCGATGCCACTGACGAGCACACTGATTCGCAGACTCTTGCAGTTGGCGATCCAATCGGCCCCGGAATAGGCCAGGCCGAAGCGCAAGGCCGGTTTGAGAAACTTCCAATCCCACCCCCAACGCCAGCTCACTGGATAGAGGCGACAAGCCAGGATCGTCTGCAGAGTGTATTGAAACACGGTCCCGATGATCGGGCCCCAGTAACTTGCCCCCGCAAAGACCAGGGCGATGGAAATCACACAATTTCCCAACTGGGAAACGGACTCGATCAAACCGACCTCTCCAAAGCGGAGATTGCGTTCCAGCATGGAGATGGACACCATCCCCACGAGATCCAGCCACACCACTGGAAGCAGGGCTCGGAGCGCATGAGTGACCTCGATCTGACCGGTGAACTTTCCCGCCAGCGGCGCCGCCAACCACAGAATCGAACAAAGCAGGAAACCGAGCGCATGATAAAATGACAAAACTTGGCGGGGTCCGTCATCCGGCAGTTCCCGGTCCCGCACCAAGTGGGTATGCAGCCCCAACCGACAGGTCCATGTCAGGAAATAAATGATCCCAATTGAAACCGTGGCAATCCCATAGTTCTTCAGGCCCAAAATCCGCGCGATGACGATGACGCTAACCAGGGAGAGGACCGCGGCCACCAAACTTCTCAGGGTGAGCAAGATCCCGCCATTGAGAACCTTGGATTTCAGACCTTGCACCGTGGACATTGAGTCAACCAGCAGACAACAGGTTCAGGACAAGAATGTTTGCGATCCGTTGCGCTCAGGCCGCGGCGACATAGGAAAGCCTCCGACGATCCTCCACCGCCCTGGTCATCTCCTTGAGCATCCCCTCCGCGATGCTCAACCAATTGAGCTGTGCCCGGACCTTCGCGCGACCCGCCTCGGAATATCTCCGAAGTCGGACCGGATCCTGAAGCAGGCTGATGACGGCCTCCGCGAGGCAGTCGCTGGACAATTCAGAGAGAACCACGCCATTCACATCCGGTTCGATGATTTCCTTCATTCCCCCGCGGTCGGAGACAATCGAGGGAAGACCGTAATTGGCTGCTTCGACCAGCAGTTGTCCATAGGGTTCGCACCTCGCCGGGGCCAACAGCAGATCGGAACTCAAAAAGAGCCGTTCCATCGCGCCCGGGCCAGAGACGAATCCGAGATGTTGGATGCCTGGGTAAGGTTCCGAATCCTCTTCTCCTCCCACCACGAGCAACTCGGTGGCGGGCAGGACGGACCGGACTTTCCGAAAGGCCTCCATCACAAGATCCCCGCCCTTTCGCTCGAAATTGGTGGCGTTGAAGAGCAGACGACTGCCGCCAATTTCTTTGGGACCTTCGTAAGGCTGGGCGAACTGGCCCGCCGCGCCGGTGACGAAAACCTTCTCTGGAGCGACGCCATAATCCTCGACGAGGGAGCGCTTCACGAGACTGCTGAAGGTGAAGATGCGGGACGCGTTTGCATAGGCGACCGCCTCACAATCCAACCAAGCCTGGAGGTCCGCCTGTCCCGCGAAAGGTGCCCAGGGCTCCCAGGTGCGATGCGCAAGGGCCATGGTGTAATCGAGATACATGGAAAAGGGAATGTCGAACCCGTCCCAAAAGGGGCAATACATTCCAAAGAGGTGAAACACAAAATCCGGCCTTTGCTTCAACGCGCGGATTTTGCGCTCGCACGCCCGGGACTGCTTGACATAGCTCGCCGCATTCTTCCGCATGCCGCTGGCACGGCCGGTGGTTTGGATGGGAATGGGCAGCCGCTTGCAGATCTCTTTCGCCGTCTGCTTCAGCCATTTGGCATCGAAGAGATTGTCCACCGGCACCCGCTCAAGGGATTGCGCCTCGCATTCGAATCTGTCGAACAACATCGACATGCGTTTCTGGACAAGAAAGTTGCGGTCTCCGGTGACCGCGATCCGGATGGGAGTGGTTCGGCTGGCTGCTGAATTCATGGTTGGGAATTCTGGGTTGCTGAGGAGAGGAAGGCGGAAGGAATCGCGGCCCGTGCTGGCTACGCTGGACGAGGGACCGCGCCAAAATTCGTCGTCGGGAGGTTTGCACCCGCCCGCGCCTTGGCAGGAACATCATGAAGTTTTGCGAAAAGATAGAGCGTTACCAAATGCGGATAATAAACGAACGTATTGTCTGTCGAGAAAACCGTCATCTGATACAGGGCCAAACAATACCCCAGCTTGCTCATCGATGCCAGCCTTGCGAGCATGGCGAGCCAGAACAGAGATCCCACGATCCCGTAATCGAGAAAGATACGAATATAATCGTTGTGGATGTGTTTTAGTTCCGTGCTGAGCACTTCGACCGCGAGCTTGGAAGCGAAGCCGGGCCCGTTCCCGAAAAGGACATTCACCCAGCCCGCTTCGGCATAAGCCGTCTCCCGGACGGTCTTCACGAGGGGACCACGCCCGGAGAAGAGATCCCTGAAATCCTTGATCTCGGGGACCACGTTCTGGAGAAACTCAATGATGAGATCCAGATAGTGTGATCCGAGGAAGAGCACGATCCCGAGAACCAGACAGATCAGGGCGCGCGGCTTGGCGGATGGCGTGAGAAACGAAGCGGCGAGAGAGATCACCATGGCGATGATGGCGACGCGTTTCATGGCCAAAATCGTGAGGCATCCGGAGAACGCCATCAGGGGCAGATCCTTCGCCAGGTAGGCGTAGAAAAAACACATCGGCAGGACAAACCCGAGGGTGTGGTGTTCCCAAGGCGAGTCCCCCTCGATCACGTTGAGGTCTGCGGGACTGCCGGACCGGACAAAACTGAGGACGACGAAGCTGACGCAGTGGACCCAGCAAAACAGGTGGTAGTGGCCCGGCTTCCAGCAAAAGGGAGCCGAGAGGGCGTAGTAAGTCACCGCAACGATCATCGTGTCCCGCACGCCGCCCGGACGAAGGTCCAACCCGCTGGCAAAGAGACTGAAACAGGTAGTGAGCGCAAAACCGAGGAAAAGAAGGGACATCATCGGGCTCTGTCCCCTGAGATTCTCGGGATGCTTCGAGAATTTCGCCGCAGCCTGGCAAGCCAGACCGTAAATGGCGAGAATTACGATCGGACCATACTGGCAGACATTGCTCAGGGCGCGGCTCTTCTCCTCGATGATTCCCTGCAAGGCAATCCCGATCGGCACACCGAAGATGACGAGGAACCGAATCATTTCCCGGCCAAGAGCGCCTTGAGATCATCCCTGAGAATCATTGCTGAGTTTTCCCAGTTGTGATTTTTCTTCAGGGTTTTCATATTTTCTATAATATGATCCGCCCCGTGCGGCGTGTCGATCATTTCCTGCATGGCTTCGACAATTTCTTCGGGTTGCGCCGGGTCGACCCGTTTGGCGTCGAAGTTGTCTTCGAACACCTCGTGCTCCGGAATGTTGCTGAGGAGCAGACGGCAACCGCCCGCGATGGCTTCGAGAGCCACCATGGGCATGCCCTCGATGGAGGAGAGCAGGGTGAGCACCGCATCGGGCCGATAGTATTCCTTGACCTTGGCTGGGGGCATCGGGCCCATGAAATCGATGCGCGGATTGAGGGCGGCCTCCTGCTGGCAGGCCTCAAAGTAGGCTTCTTCCCCGTGGACGGCGGGTCCGATGACCCTGAGACTTGGGGTGATCTGCCGCTGTTGGCAGAGCAGGTTAAAGGCGCGGATCAATTCCAGGACGTTCTTTTCCGGTGTGACCCGCCCGACAAAGAGAAAGGTCTTCATCTCAATCGCCTGGGATACCTCCTCCCGGAGCGTGCCTTCGCAATCGATCCCGTTGGGAACGATGCGGACTTTCCCTTTTTGAATGAGGGGAAGATTGGCCATGTGCACGGGATTGAGGAGGTAGACACGATGTGCGAAGAGGGAACCGAAATGCATGGAACTGCGCAGGAAGATGCGCGCGGCGAAGCCCCACTTGTCGCGCAAGTGATCATTCCCGTGGTGATAGAGGCAAACCCGGATGCCGAGAAGCCGGGCGATCGGGGCCCAGATCCAGGCGCCGATGGCGTGAAGATGAATCACATCCGCCCGATCCCGGAACGCGGACCAGAGAGAATATCCGGAGTGGAGCAGCGACTCGAACCCCTTGAGATCGGGGGAGGAAAGATAACGCAATTGGAGGGATTCAAACGAGTCGATTCTCTTGGGAAAATACTGGCTGCGGTTGGCGATCGTGATCGCCACATTCATCTCTTGTTCCTCGCACAGTTCCTTGAGTTGAGGATAGAGCCTTTCCACGACCTGTTCAACGCCTCCCGAAAGGCTGGGAATGCCACGCAATCCCGCCACCCAAATTTTTCTGACGCCTTTGCGATTCTGTTTCATGATCTTCCGATGTTGTGTCAAAAATTCGATAAATGATTGCAAATTGGGCATGCCATCTCAGGCCGAACAGGAAGACCATCCGATGTTCTGGCAGTAAGACCTGCAGAGCTGCACATTGACGGCTTTGCCGGACTCGGCGGCTCGTTCCTCAAGCGATTGCGTTCGCTGGGGGATGGCTTTCCAGGCGGGAAGCGAGGCCACGGCCTCCTGCAATTTCGCCGCCAGATCCTCGGGGGACTCGAGGTCAAAAAAGGCCACATCGTTGGAACACGAATCGAGGACCTCCTCAAAACTCGGGATGCGGGAGGCGACGATCGAGCACCCGGCCTGGATCGCCTCCAGCATGGCGAGCGAGCGGCCCTCGTAGAGCGAGGGCATGACGAACAGGTCACAGATCCCGAACAGGGCGACGATCTTCTCCCTGGGGATCTCGCCGGCCAGGATCACGGACTTCTCGAGTCCGGCCTCCCGGATCTGACTTTCCAGCATGGGGCGCAGCTCCCCTTCCCCGGCAATGACGAGCTTGCAGCCCTGCACCCGTTTCATCGCTTCCACGAGCACGGCATGATTCTTCTGGCGGCTCAGCCTGCCCACCGCGAAGAGAAGACGCTCCTCCGGCTCGAGTTGGACCAACCCGGCCACCGCGGGATCCGCGCTCCGCCAATCGATGGAGATGAGGTTTTTGACGACCGAGGAATCCCTCTCAAAGCATCGGTAGTGGCGGAGATAGCTCTCGTAAGAGGCGTCCGACACAAAGACGGTGTGGGTATTGATCCGCAGGAGATGGAAGAGGGCGTAGAACCATTGAAACAAGGGGCTCACATCCTGGGTTTCATTGTGCTGCACGGTGATCCGGTGCGGGATCCGCAGCAGAACCGCGATCGGCAAGACGAAGAGGTTGGTGTAGACGGAGTGAGAGAGAACGACATCGGGCCGGTGCTGCCGTAGCAGTTGGAAGATCCTCAGGATCAGCTTGGGAAGACCGAGCAGACCCGGCTTCTGGGACACCAGGATGCTGGGCTTGGGCCCGGGAAGTTCGAAGCTGCGCTTTTCGTAGAGGAACGAAAGCAGCGAGGACTCGAAGCCCAGCTCCAAAAACCCGGAGCAGAGTTGCGCCGCCACCATCTGCGCGCCTCCCCCCTCCAACTGGGTCGCGAAGTTCATCACGCTCCGGAGGGAGCGGCGTTCTTGGTCAAGGAGCGTGGGCTTTTCACTCATGGGCTTCAGCTGGTTGATGGGTTTGGGATCTCAGAACTGGGGGCGACAGCCGGTCGGGACTCGCGCACGTCGCAGGAAAAAGAAATTTCGGAGGATTTGAGTCTCGGATGTGATTTTTAATAAATACTGTAATCAAAAAGTCGCAATAAAAACTTTTAATTATGCTATTTCTCTCAATTGCGATGGCTCCCCGCGGCCAAGCCCGAGGCTGCGGGATGGGTGCTCGGGGGCAATGGGCCGTGTGCCCGGTTCCCTGACCCTGCGCTTTTTTTCCGATTGACCGGGGTTTGCGTCCGGGCTAACGCGGGGCTGACCCCATGAAGCGCAGACCTCCGTTCGCCGCCCTGATCCTGATTCCTGGTGCCACGGTTCTGGCCCTGGCCCTGAACGGCTGCGTCTCTCCGAAGCAGCCTCCGCGTCCGGCCCTGCTCCACCAGCAAGAGGCCGGGGTGACGCTGACCGAGGCGGACGCAAACCGGGAGGTCGCGTTGCAAGCTGGTCAGACCGTGACCATCCGCCTGGTGGAAAACGGGGCCTCCACCGGATATCGATGGGAAGAGCGGAGCGGGACGGGCATCGGCGGAGTGTTGGCCCGCGTGGGGAACCCGACGATCAGCCGTGGCGAAGCGGTGCCGGGAGCGGTCGGCATGCCCGGGACGCTGACCCAGACTTACTTTGCCCGGCAACCGGGTCGGCACCAAATCCGCTGGGCGCACATTCCTCCGGGAACGGGCCGGGACACCGAGGCGGACACGGTGACCTTCGAGGTGGTGGTGCGCTGAGTTGGAGCCCCTGCGGCCTCGGGTTAGAATCTGAGGCCGGACTTGTAAACGACAGCGGATCCCGGCACAGTGGGGATTGTTGCCATGACCTCACCGCCTCCCAGCCCAGAGATCGAACCGTCCAACTGGACCTGGAACAGAGCCTTCGCCGTTTCGCTTTTGGGCCTCTCGGCCTGGACCCTGATCGCGGACCTTCTGCACCAAGCCCACATCCTGCTGCAGACCTCCTCGAGCGGCCTGTTTCTGGCGCTGTTCGTTTGGGTCTGGATCTCCGTGGCGGTGTTTTATGCCGGCTTTCCCAAGCGCTTTGTTCTGGGGGCCACGCTGATTTCGACTCTGCGGTTCAGTTTTGGCTGGCCACTGATCTACGGGATGGATATCCGGTCCGCCTGCCTGTGGCTCGATGCCCTGTTGGTGGGCCTGGCCATTCTCTACGTGCGCTCGGCGATGCGGACTCCGGAGGGACCGCCGCGGCCCGGCTTCTGCTTCCAGCATTTCCTCTCCATGAGTGCGGCGAGCGTCGTCCTGCTGCTCGGCTCCCTGCCCACCAACTACCTGGGTCTGGTCGAAGTGATCAAGACCCTTTCGGGCGGCTATGTGACTCTTTCCACCCAGGGCATCGATTTGCAGGAGCGCGTCTTCGCCAAGGATGGCCGCCGGGTTCATCTCGTCGGCATGGCGCACATTGCGGACAACAACTTTTACAAGACCCTGAACCGCAACCTCACCGCTCCCGTGGAAGGACGCCGACTCGTCCTGGTGGAAGGAGTCAGCGATGCGGACAACCTGCTCCCGGCCTCGTTCGCCTCGGGGGAGATCTATGCATCGTTCGCCGCAAAGCTTGGCTTGGTGGATCAAGCCGTCGGCTTCTCGGCCAAACCGCGCGCCGGGGGTGATCATGCCACGATCGACGAGTGGACGGAAGACGGGGTGGATTTTCGCCGGGCCGACATCGACATCCGGGAACTTTCGCCCGAGCATCGGAAACGGCTCATCGCCCTGCTGACCTCGCTGGAGCGGATCGACCTCGCCAGCCTGTTTCAGCTTCCCGACGACATGACGGCTTCCGAATTCGAGGACTTGGTCGTACAAGGTCTGGTGAAACAGCGGAACGGGCGCCTGATGGAGGTTTTCGCGGCCTCCGAAGCGGATTACACGGAGATCTACATCCCGTGGGGCGCGGCCCACCTGCCGGACCTCGAGCGCCGGATCACGGCTCTCGGCTATCGGTCGGTGGGCGGGAGCAACCGCCGGGTGCTCGATTTCGGAAGCATCTTCCGCCGATCGTGAGCGGCCGGCTTGAAACTCTTACTTGCACGATTCGGCAGATACACCCAAACTCCCCCTCATGGATTCTCAGGCCCGTTACATCATGATCGGCGGCTTTCTCGGGGCGGGCAAGACCACGGCGGTGGCGGCGCTGGCCAAGCACCTCTCGAACTCGGGTCAACGGGTTGGCTTGATCACGAATGATCAAGGGCGGGAACTGGTGGACACGCGGATGTTGCAGTCCCGGGGCTTTGCGACCGAGGAGATTCCGGGAGGATGCTTCTGCTGCAAGTTCAACTCCCTGGTGGATGCCGCCAAACGGCTCGCCGAAGCGGCCCGGCCGGAAGTATTCGTGGCGGAACCGGTCGGCTCCTGCACCGATTTGGTGGCCACGGTGACGTATCCGTTGCGTCGGATGTATGGCGACAATTTCTCGATCGCGCCGCTCTCGGTCCTGGTCGATCCGCACCGGGCGCGCCGCATTCTGGGGTTGGACGAAGGCTCGGGATTTTCCGAAAAGGTGCTCTACATCTACCGCAAACAACTGGAGGAGGCGGACCTGATCGTCGTGTCCAAACGGGATCTGGTGGACGGCGCGGCCTTGGAATCGTTGATGACTGCGCTGGAAAAGGAGTTTCCCGGCAAGCGCGTCCTCGCGATTTCGGCCCGTGAGGAAACGGGGTTGCCCGAGTGGTTTGACATCCTCACCCGGGAAGAACAAATCCCCCGGCCCACGCTGGAGATCGACTACGACACCTACGCGGACGGCGAGGCCTTGCTGGGCTGGTTGAATGCCACGGTGACTCTGGAATCCGATGACGAGGTGGAAGCCGGGCCGGTCTTGGAGAATCTGGCCACCGCCATGCAACGAGCACTGCTGGCCGACGGTTCGGAAATCGCCCATTTGAAGATGACGTTGAGCCCGGACAATGGTCTGCATGGCGAAGTCGCGGTGATCAATCTGGTGCGCAACGATTTCCGGCCTGAATTCGGGCAGGAACTGGAAGAACCGGTGAGCAGCGCCCAGATCATTCTCAATCTCCGGGCCGAGGCGGATCCGGAACGGCTCGCCGAAATTGTGGAGAAAGCGGTCGCGGCTTCCGCACCGGAGGGATGCCGATTGACGCTTGATCACCTGGAACGATTCCGCCCCGGCCGACCCGTTCCAACCCATCGGGACCTCACGGAACCGGTGGTCCACCCCGCCTGAACCGCCCTATCCTTTTCCATCGAGGAGTTTGACCAGTTCGCGCAAGGCCTGGCCGCGGTGACTCAGGGCATTCTTGGTCCCGGGCGACAAAACGCCGAACGAAGCGTCATGCCCCTGGGGCCGGAACAACGGGTCATATCCGAACCCGCCCTCTCCTTGCCCGGTCGGAAGAATCTCTCCCTCCACGCTCCCGGAAGCGATGTGGAGGAGTTCGCCGCCCTGGGCCAGGGCCAGGACGCAGCGGAAACGGGCGGAACGCCGTGGCTCGGTCTCCATGGCCGCCAAAAGCTTTTCCCGGTTGGCCGCATCGGTGGCCCCGGGCCCGGCATAACGGGCGGAGAAAACTCCGGGGGCACCGCCCAAGGCATCGACTTCGAGTCCGGAATCATCCGCCAGCACCACATCCTCCGGAAGAAACCGGGCCGCGTGCAGCGCCTTGATCCGGGCGTTGTCCTCGAAGGTTTCTCCGTCCTCCACGGCGGGCTCAATTCCCGGGAAACAAGTGAGGTCGAGGTAACTGGAAAAGCGGTTCCCGAGGATGGCTTGGATCTCCGCGGTTTTGTGGGGATTGTGGGTGGCGACGATGAGGCGAGACATCGGCGATACGATGGCGGCAAAAATCGCGTGGACAAGCCCCTGATTTCGCTGCCTTTTGAGCGCCCGCACTGATCATGGCCCGACACCGCTACCCCTTCGAAACCATCGAGCCCAAGTGGCAAGCCCGCTGGGACGAGGAACAAACCTTCACGACGCCGAATCCGGGCGATGCCGGGTTCGACCCCGCAAAGCCGAAGTATTACTGCCTCGACATGTTTCCGTATCCGTCGGGTGCTGGGCTCCACGTGGGTCATCCCGAAGGTTACACCGCCACGGACATCATTTGCCGATACAAGCGGATGAAGGGGTTCCATGTGCTGCACCCGATGGGTTGGGATGCCTTCGGCTTGCCGGCGGAGCAATACGCCATCAAGACCGGGCAGCACCCGCGGGTGACCACTGAACAAAACGTGAACAACTTCCGGGCGCAGCTGAAGCGGCTCGGTTTTTCCTACGATTGGCAGCGGGAAGTCAACACGACCGACCCGGACTATGTGCGCTGGACGCAGTGGATCTTCCTGCAGCTTTATCACGCTTACTTCGACGAAGCAACGCAACGGGCGCGGCCGGTCGCGGAACTCGCGGCGCGGGGTTGGACCCGGGAACAGATCGACGCGGTGCGCCTGGCCTTCGTCGCGGAGGTGCCGGTGAACTGGTCCCCGGACCTGGGCACCGTTCTGGCGAATGAAGAAGTCGAGGAGTGGAAAGCCAAGGGGAACAAGGTGGAGCGGAGACCCCTGCGGCAATGGAACCTCCGGATCACCGCCTACGCCCAACGGCTCATTGACGAACTCGAGGATCTCGATTGGCCGGAATCGATCAAGCTCCTGCAGCGCAACTGGATTGGCCGGTCCGAGGGAGCCGAGGTCACGTTTCTCGTCAAGCGCCAGGGCGGACGCAAGGAACACGAGGTGACCGTGTTCACCACCCGGCCCGACACCTTGTTCGGCGCCACCTACCTCGTGCTCGCCCCGGAACATCCGCTGGTCGATGAGGTCACCACCCAGGCGCAAAAAGAGTCCGTGGCGGCGTATCGCCGGGAGACCGCGGCCAAGAGCGACATGGACCGGACCGAGGCGACCCCGAAAAAGACTGGGGTGGCGACGGGTGGATATGCGATCAATCCGGTCAACGGAACGCGCATTCCGGTGTGGGTGGCGGATTACGTGCTGATGTCCTACGGATCGGGCGCGATCATGGCGGTGCCGGCCCACGACGAGCGGGACTTCGCCTTTGCCCAACAATTCGACCTCCCGATCATCGAGGTTGTCCAACCTCCCGGGGACGTTTCGGGTTCATGCTACGCGGGCGCAGGCGTGGCGAAAGCTTCCGGTTTCCTCGATGGACTGCCGACGGCGAAAGCCAAGGAACTCATCATCGCTTGGCTCGAAGCGCATGGCAAAGGCCGCCGCAAGATTCATTACAAACTGCGCGATTGGTTGTTCAGTCGGCAGCGTTATTGGGGCGAGCCGTTTCCGATCCTCTGGAAGGATGGAGTCCACGAGGCACTGCCGGAGGCGGAGCTTCCGTTGCTGGCGCCCGATCTGGACGACTTCAAGCCGACGGGTTCCCCGGAGGGACCGCTGTCCAAGGCCACGGACTGGATCCGCCACGGCAAAAAGGCGCGGAGGGAGACCAACACGATGCCGCAATGGGCGGGCAGTTGCTGGTATTACCTGCGCTACACGGATGCGCGCAATCAACAGCGTTTCGCCGGCGCCTCCGCAGAATCGTATTGGATGGGTGCCGGGAGTGGGAAACCGGGAGGGGTGGACCTCTACGTGGGCGGCACGGAGCACGCCGTCTTGCACCTTCTCTATGCCCGTTTCTGGCACAAGGTTCTGCATGACCTCGGCCATGTGTCGACCCGGGAGCCGTTCCAAAAGCTGGTGAATCAGGGGCTGATTCTCGGGGAGGACGGCCAAAAGATGTCGAAGAGCCGGGGCAATGTGGTCAACCCGGACGATGTCGTGGCTGAGTTTGGCGCGGATTCGCTGCGGCTTTTCGAGATGTTCATGGGCCCGCTGGAACAGGTGAAACCGTGGTCGACCAAGGGGGTTGAGGGAGTGAATCGCTTCCTCGCCAAGGTCTGGCGCCTGGTGATGGAAGAGGATCAGGAAGGGCGGTGGGTGCCCTCGCCATCGATCGCCGACGTGCCGCCGACGAAAATGCAGCTCAAGATCCTGCACCAAACCATCAAGAAGGTGACGGGCGACATCGAATCGATGAGTTTCAACACCGCCATCTCGCAGATGATGGTTTGCACCAATGAGTTGGCCAAGGAAGATCCGCGACCCGCCTCGGTGGTGGCCACCCTGGTGCAGTTGCTCAACCCGTTTGCCCCGCACCTGGCGGACGAGGTCAACGAGATTCTCCACGAGCGGTTCGGCGAATCCGTGGTCCCGGCCAACTTGGCCTATCATCCCTGGCCGGAGCACGACGAGGCCTGCCTCGTCGAGGACGAAATCGAGATGGTCGTCCAAGTGAACGGCAAACTTCGAGACCGGATCCGCGTGGCCCCGGATTGCCCGCAGAAGACCTGCGAAGAGTTGGCGCTCGCATGTGAGGGAATCAAAAAACACCTCGACGGCCTCACGATCCGCAAGGTGATCGTGGTCCCCAAAAAGTTGATCAACATCGTCGCCAACTGACCGCATGAGAGCCGTCGTCGCCGGAGCCAATGGCAACCTCGGGAGACTTTGCCTCCTCCAATTGCGGCAACGTCCCGGCTGCGAAGTCATCGGCCTCGGCCGATCGGAGATGGACCTGGGCAGCGAGGCCTCGATCCGAGCCGCTCTGGCCGCCGTGGGGAGCTTCGACCTCCTCATCAATTGCGCGGCGTGGACGGACGTGGATGCCTGCGAGGCGGACCCGGCCAAAGCAGATCAAATCAACGGCCACGCGGTCGGGGTCATGGGATCGGTCGCGGCCGCTTGCCAAGCCCGCGTGATCCACGTCAGCACGGATTACGTGTTCGACGGCTCACAACCCTTGCCTTACCGGGAGGATGAGGCCACGGGACCGGTCAGCGTTTACGGGTCGTCCAAGCGGCTCGGGGAGGAGAGGTTGTTGAACGCCTCACCGAATCATCTCGTGCTGCGAGTTTCCTGGCTTTTCGGGTCCAGGACGGGCGGCTTTCCGCGCTGGGTCATCCGCCAGGCCCTCAAGTCGGACGCGCTCCGGGTGGTGAGCGACAAATGGGGAAGCCCGACCTCCGTGAGCGATGCGGCCGAAGCTTTGGGCTTTCTGGCCTTCGAGGCGAGGGACGCGAGCGGTCTTTTGCATTTCTGCAATTCCGGCCAGACATCGTGGCGGGACTGGGGGCAAGAGGCGCTGGACCAAGCGGCGGCGGCTGGACTGCCTCTCAAAACCACCCGGTTGGGAGAAACCACCATGGAAGCGCTGGCCGCGGAAGCCGGTTGGCGCGCCCGACGCCCGGTGCACTCGGCCCTTTGCAACGAACGTTATGGGGCGCTGCGTGGGGAAAAACCGCGGTCCTGGCAAGAAGCCCTTGCCGGTTCCCTCCAAAATGAGTTGGCTTCTCTGGCAGGCGCGAACGAACTTTGATTTGCCCCGCCTTGACACGGCCCTAGGTTGGCCCTGCCACGTTTGGTTCCAACCAGATTTCTTCCATGCGTATCCTCGTCACCGGGGGAGCCGGATTCATCGGCTCCAATCTCATTCATTACCTCCTGACCCGAGCCGAAACCGAGCTCGGTGTGGAGGTGAACCGGGTGGTCAACTATGACAAACTCACCTACGCAGGCAATCCACAGAACCTCGGCGGGGTGAACACCGACCCCCGCTACCTCTTCATCAAGGGGGATGTGTGCGATCGCGCCGCCTTTCTGCAGGCCCTGACCAAACACCAGATCGATCACGTGATGCACCTGGCGGCGGAATCCCACGTGGACCGTTCCATCGACAGCCCCGAGACCTTCGTGATGACCAACATGGTGGGCACGTTTCACGCCCTGCACGCTTTCCGGGATCATGCCCGCGCCAGCTCGTCGACCACGATGCGTTTTCTCCACGTCAGCACCGATGAGGTCTACGGCTCGCTCGGCCCCTCGGACCCCGCCTTCTCCGAAACCACGCCCTATGCGCCGAACAGTCCTTACTCCGCTTCCAAGGCGGGCAGCGATCACCTCGCGCGGGCCTACCATCACACCTACGGACTGGACGTTGTCACCACGAACTGCTCCAACAACTACGGGCCCTATCAGTTCCCCGAAAAACTCATCCCTCTCATGATCCGCAAAGTCCTGCACGGCGAAAAACTCCCGGTGTATGGCGACGGCAGCAACGTGCGCGACTGGCTGTATGTCGAGGATCATTGCCGGGGCCTGACTCTGGCCCTGACCAGGGGCCGCAGCGGGGAAACCTACAACATCGGCGGCAAGAACGAATTGAAGAACCTCGACGTGGTCCGCCAGGTCATCTCCCTGATCCACGAGGTGAATCCCGATTTGCGGACCCACACCCCTGACGATCTCATCGAATTCGTCAAGGATCGCCCCGGGCACGACCGGCGTTACGCCATCGATTGCCGCAAGATCGAGACCGAACTCGGCTGGAGCCCGCGCGAAAGTTTTGAGACCGGGCTCCGCAAGACGGTGCAATGGTATCTCGACAACGAGGACTGGATCGTCGCGATCGAGAACGGCAGCTACGCGGGGGAACGGCTCGGCACCGCGTGAGCCCGCTTCTCACCCGAGCCCGGCCAGCTTTTGCGCGGTGGCCAGGGTATCGATTTCGGCGGCCGTCTTGTCCCGCCGGATCGCCTTGATGCGGGGAAAACGAAGCGCCAACCCGCTGTCGTGACGCTGGCTGGGGCGGATCGAATCAAAAGCGATTTCCAGCACCACCTCCGGAACGACTTCGCGCACCCTGCGCCGCTTGGACAAAGTCGTCTCCAAGAAATGCTCGGTGAGTTCCTCGATTTCGGCATCGCTCAGACCGGAGTAAGCCTTTCCCAGGATCACCAACCGACCGGAAGGTTCGTCCCGCACCGCAAAGGTGTAGTCCGAGAGCACATGACTGCGTTTGCCATGGCCTTCCTCCGCGCGCACCACCACGCAATCCAGCGTGGTCATGGCTTTCTTGAGTTTGAGCCAGGCCATGCCGCGGCGCCCGGGCGCGTAGGAAGAACCGCCGTCTTTGGCAATGAGCCCCTCATTGCCCCGGCGGCGGGACCACTGAAACGCCTCCTCGATCTCCTGTTCGGAACGCGCCCGGACCACCGCGAGCGGCTCGAACGGCGCCCCCAATGACAATCCCTCCAAGCGGGACCGCCGTTCCACGAGGGGATGATGCAGAAGCGTTTCCCCATCCTTCCACAACAAATCAAAGACCACGAAACGGACCGGAACTTCGGGACCGAAAAAGAGGTCCCCGTCCCGTTTGCGGCCCAGACGCTTCTGCAGATCGTGAAAGGTCAGTCGGCGCCCCTCGCCGTGGGCGACGATCTCCCCGTCCAAAACCACGTCCGCCCCCAAATGCCGCCGTGCCGGTTCCACCAGGTCCGGAAATTCGAAATGGAGCGGGCGCAGATCCCTCGAAAAAATCTCCACCCGGTCCCCGGCCTTGTGCAATTGGGCGCGGATTCCGTCGAACTTGTCCTCCAACCAGACCTCGCCCTGACCGCAGAGGCGCTCCCAGATCTCCCCGGCCGCTTCGGCTGGCGAGGCCAGCATGCAGGCAACGGGAACAAAGGGCGTGACCCCGGCCTGACGCAGCGCCGCGCTGCCTCCACGCGCCAGCAGGGCCGTGGCCCCCAGATCTCCGAGCAGCATGTGCGCGTGCCGGATCTCCCCCACCGGCACTTCCCGGGCCCGGGCCAAGGCCTCCTCCAACATGCCTTGCTGGACGCCGATGCGCAATTCCCCGCCCAAAATGCCAGCCAACAGGGCCGCCTCCGACGGATGCATCTGCCGCAGCGCCTCCGCCAACACCCTCGTTTTTTCCAGCGGACCGCTGGCCTCCGCCAGGCTTTCAAAGAGACCCCGCACCTCCGCCAGCATCCACGGACGAGGCTGAACCCGCCCCTCCAGGCAAAGGCGCACCGTCCGCGGCCCGTCGTTCTGGCCGACCCCGGCCGCACGGACTTCGGCTTCCGTCAAGCCCGCCGCCTGACTCAGGGCGCGCCGCAAGATCACCCAGCCGACCTGCGGCGTGCGCACTCCCTCGGTCCGGCCGAATGGGCGGCCCGAGAGAAAGGTCAACGCCAGGGAGATCCGGCCGTCGTCGAGCCCGCGAAGGGACTCGGCCAGGGCAAGAACCTTCGCGGTTTTGCCCGGGAGATCACGAAGGCGCTCCACCATGGCGGCCAGAACGGCAAACTCCCCGTCGGCCGGAACCGATGCCGCTGCCTCCAAATCCCGGGACTCCACGCCGTCGCGACTGAAGAGCTCCAGCTGATTGTGCCCGGTCAAGGCCCAGGCTTCCCTCCCCCGCGAGCGCAGATCCCGGGCAAATTCAGAAGCGAACCCGTGCAAGGTCAGTGTCTGGGCCGGGTTCACCAACCCGACATACCGCAGCAGATCGTCGTAATCGGCATGATCCGAAAGCGGAAACACCTCATCCACCTGGTAGCGGAAGCGCGCGGCCGGATCTATCCCCCAACCGCTGACCATGGCCGTGACCCGGGGCCTCACTTTGCGCAACTGTTGGGAACGGATGGCAGAAGGCGGAGCGATGACCACTTTTCCGGCAAAGCAGGTCGAGGCACCGAGCTTTTCCCACGGAGGAATGGGATACCCCATCTCCTCATACACGGTGGTCATGCGGGCAGCGGAATCGTGCAGGATGAACGTCCACTCTGGTCTGCGCTGACCGAGGGCCAGCATCAGTTCCTGAGCCTTGCCCAGTGAATAGGCCGCGAACATCGGCACCGCCCCTTCCGCCAGGCTGTCCGCCGCGAAGGCGGTCATCTGCGCTAAGACTGCATCCGCGGGCGGGAAGCGATACCGGGGGAGACCGTAGGTCGTCTCCATGATCAGGGTGTCCGCCGCCACCGGTTCCGCCGCCTCGCTGCTCAGACCGGGCCGCAACTTGAAATCCCCGGTGTAAAGCAGGCTGGCCCCGTCCCGGATCCGTTCCACATGCAACTGGGCCGAGCCCAGGATGTGTCCGGCCGGATGCAGACGGAAGCGGAACCCGCCCCGTTCCATGACCTCGCCAAACGCCAGGGGAAGGATCGTGCCACTCGGCCGGAACCGTTTCGCCAGGAAGTCCGCCGTGACGGAGGAACAAAGAATCTCCTGGTGAGGCGCCACATGGTCCGAGTGAGCGTGCGAAACAAAGGCCCGCTCCCGCCCATCCCACGGATCAAGCCAGACATCCGCTTCCGGAAGGCAAACGCCGCGCCGGAAGACAACCTCGATTGGAGTGCGTCCCATGTTCCCCAAGAAACGTTTGGGGAACCCGGCTGGCAACTCAGAGACAGGACCGCAACGCTTCCTCGGCTGCGGTGAACATCGGCGCAAAAGCGTCCGCCGCCGCGCTGCTGCTGGCGTAAATCTCCGTCATGCGCAGCTCCATCGATTGCAGAGAAGACTGGATCGAATCGGCATAACTCGCTCGCTCCTCGGGCTTCATCGCCCGCAACGTGGCCGAGACCTCCTCGATCTGCTTCAGGTGTCCATCCACCAGCTTGACGAGCGCATCGTCTTCCAGGACGTGACGGCTCGCAGCCTCCCAATCCTCCCCCAGTGGTTCCACCACCGCGAGGATGCGGTCCAGATCCTGTCCGAAGGCGTCCAACTCTTTCTCCACCTCTGTCGGGGTCCAGGCGCCAGGTTTTCCTCCCCCGGAAGAGGGCTCGTCCGGAGTACAGGCCGCCAGCACAAACAGCGCGCCGAGGGCGGAAGCATAGGTAAATGGTTCAATTCTCATTACTTTTTCGGTTTGGGAACTCCGCGATCTTTCATGTCCTGAATGAGCTTCTTCTCCGCCGCCGTCGTCATTTCGTAGCCGATCGGGCTCAAAGCGACGCCCTTGGCGGCGATCTGGTCCACCAGGGTGAGAATAGCCGTATGAGAGGACGTTCCGCCGTCCGGTGCGCCGTCGGAAAGGAACACCACTTGTTCAATTTCGGGATTCGTGTTCACGAGGTTCCGCGCCGTCGTCAGAGCTGAAATGTAGTTGGTGGATCCGCTGGCCACGAGGGAATTGACGATGGTTTGCGCCTCGGTCACCTTGCTGGGTGTGGTCTGCTGATACGAAAACCGGGTGCTCACCCCGGTGGAAAAGGTAATGATCGCCATCTTCCCGGTCGTCGGCATGGTGGAGAGCAGCCGTTTCGCTTCATCCTTCACCTTCGTGAGGCGCCCGTTGATCGACATGGAACCGGATACATCCAGCACCATGACGACTCGCTCGGCGACCTTGGTCCCGAAGAAGCTGCGGCCTTGGACGTTGCTCTCGGCGCTATCCAGGTAACGGGTCGCCTTGGCTGCCGCATAGGAGATGACCTCAAACCCTTTGATATACTTGTCGCCATCGATCAGGAAAGGGGCGACGTAATTGCTCCACGCCGTCCGGCTCCCGTTGTTCAGATCCTGAATCAAATACCGCATGTTGCCCTTGCCCACCGGATTCGGATCCGAGAGGGTCATGGTGAAGATGGATTCTGCCTGTTTCTTATCGATCAACGGCGCCTTCAGCTTCAGCGACAGAAACTGGCTCGACGAGGTGCTGGACCGGAACCCGACGCTGCCGCTGCCTGGAACCACCCGGGCCGTGATTTCAAAGCCGTTCGCATAAGTCGCTGGAGACAAGGCGAGCGGATCGGTGTAGCGAGTGAACGCCCCCCCAAGAATCGAGTATTCGATCACGCTGTTGTAAGCTGCCGGATTCGGGTTCACGATCTGCATCGTCACCGTGTCGTTGACCCCGAGATCCAGATAACTCGAACTCGGGGTGAAGGTGGCCGGACTCAGGTCGATCGTCTCCACCTCATAAGTCCCGCCCACTGTGACGCTGTCGGTATGTTCGGGTGCCGTTGCCTGCACGCGCGCCAACAGACTGTCCCCAGGTTGCATCGAGATCGGTGACTGGTAGCGTTCCCATTGAATCCCGGTCCCGGACCACTGCTTCGAGTAAACCAGATTCCCGGTGCCATTCGGGTTGGTGATCGTGATGCTCGTTGGAAAGGTATTGTAACGGTAGGTGCCACCCGGACTGCTCACGACCGGAGCGCTCAACCGACCCGGTGGGGCAACCGCCACGGGCGTCGGCGGAGTGACCGGTTGCACCGGAACATTGCGCACGGGCGTTCTCGCCGAAGCCGCGACCTCGTTGTAATTCCAAATCCAGCCGTTGCCCCGGTTCAAATCGATCGGCCCGGACGTCCGACTCTCCACGCCATGATCGACTCTTCCCTCCGCTTCGCTCAGTTCAAACCGGGCGATGCCCCCGGAGCCCTGGTAAGCCACCTCAAAGCGTTGCGCCGTGGAATTCCAGACCGCGCGCGCCGCCTTGGTTTGGGCCTCGGACTGCGTTTGCGGCACCGGGTTGATCCGGTGATCGATCATGTCCGATCGCAACCCGGCAAACGAGGCCCCGTCTTCGGTGCCCCGGCGAGTCTTGAGCTTGTTCAAGACCGCGGCAGGTTCGGTGACACCTGCGAAGCTCCCGCCGTTGGCCAAGTAAACCTTGATCGACTGATTGATGGCGGCGACGTCGGAATCGAGCTTGGTTTGATTCGCGCCCTGACGGAGGCGATGGGAGGATTCAAAAGCCACAACGGCGAGGATGCCGAGAAGGGCGACGGTGATGAGCACCTCAAGGAGAGAGAAAGCGCCGCGTTGGACAATCCGGAGCGGCTTGTGCCAGATTTTATAAATCATGGCTAATATGATTCTTATAAATGAATCGTCAAGGTGACTTTTTCGCTCCACGACTCTTTTTTTCAAAAAAACACACCGTCGTCGTAACCGGTCCGCCCACGCGCCGTCTCTCCCTGTGATCCAAGACAAGAAAATGAAATCGATAACCCTGATCACCGCCGCCATGGCCATCGGCCTCAACATCACCAGCCTCCAGGCTCAGGACGGCTCCCGCTGGAAACAGATGGACAAGGACGGAGACGGCAAAATCTCCCAATCGGAAGCCCCCGCACCGATGTGGGAAAAGCTTTCGAAGCTGGACAAGGACGGAGACGGATCCATCAGCCCTCAAGAAATGGCGAGTCTTCGGCCGGGTGGACCGGGCGAGGCCGGTGGCGGCGCCTTCTTCAAGATGACGGACAAGAATGGCGACGGCAAAATCACCGCGGATGAAGCTGGGGAACGATGGGAGAGGCTGGGCAAGGCCGACAAGGACGCAGATGGCAGCGTGAGCCGGGAGGAATTTGCCGCGGTGATGGGCGGAGCGGCGGGATCGGGAGGCAGGCCGAACCCGCAAGAGTTTTTTGCCAAAATGGACAAGGATGGAAATGGAGGGATCACGGAAGATGAAGCCCCGGCGGAAGTTTGGTCACGGATGTCCAAGGCAGACGCCAATGCCGACGGAAAGGTCACTCCCGAAGAAATGCGGGCCGCCGGCGCGGGCCGTCCGGGTGGTCCGGGCGAGAAAGGTGCCGGAGCGGGGCAGACCCCGAAACGGCCACCAGTCGAATCCTGAAGGCTACCTGGAGTCGGCGACGACTCCGTCGAGGTTGCCCCGGCAGTTTGACAAAGAGGTCGTCCGACGAACGGACGGCCTCTTCTGGCATTCCCCTTCAGTTGAGGAACATGGCGGCGACCTCCAAGTGACCCTTTTTCGTGAGCCCCACCTGCACCTTGCGGCGGTCTTCCGGATCGCGCTCCCTGATCACGAGACCTCTGGCCTCCAGCGTGTCCAGAATCCCGCTCATCGCCGCGGCGGAAACCCCCAACATCCGGCCGAGCCGGGCCGGTTGACTGGCGGCACACCTCAGGGAATGAAGCACCAGCAACGCGCTCACCGAAAACCGATTGGGCACCCTCTTCAAATCCACCGGGACCGAACCTTCTCCGCCGCCAGCGTTTCCTGCTTCCGCCAACGGGCCACCAGAGGGTTTGGCCACCCGCTCCATGGCATCCGCCACAAAAGCAGCCAGCCCTCTGGCGATCTCCTCCGGCGGAACTCCATCATCCCGCAGACGTTGCAAGACTTCATCGAAACGCTCCCACACGATTTCGGAGCGACACGGATTCTGGTCCGGCGTGGGCACGAAACTGCCCGCCGAACCCACTCTGGTAGTTGGATTCCTCATTGAACTATTCGGTTGTGCGGGACGGCGCGGCCTGAATTTGGCGAACCCGAGCGTGTGCCGCCCCACGTTGCAGGGGCATCCTGTCCCAGAATCTGAAAACAAGCAACCCCTTATTGACTCAAGATGCGAATCTTCGAGATCCCTGAAATAAATGAGCCGGCCCCTCACGGAACCGGCTCATTCTTTCCGAATAGCTCAAGGCCTATCGGGTTCGCCACATTGAGTGTACATTAAGTTGTCAATAGGGCAACATATTTTATTTAAGTTGTACATTTTGTTGTTGTTTGTCCTGGCTTTGTCTTGCGAATCTTCTTTTTTTGTACATCCTGGCAGACTGGCACCATGGCAACCGATCCCGATGATCTGCTCGGGCTCATCGCGGCCCTTCCCCGAAAGCAACAGCTGGATCTCGTCCTCGCTGTGCTCAGCCGGATCTCGTTGTCGATCGACCCCAGTCCGGCGGAAACCGCCAAGGGGCGCGCCCCGGCCTTCTCGTTGCCGTCACGGGACCGACTGCGCGAGGGGCTAGCCTCTCTCCCGGGGCCGGATGCCGCGCTGGTGGCCGCTCTCGCCTTGGTCTCGGAACGCGCCGAGCCGGATCTCCAATTCGACACCACTGTCCTCAACGAGGTGATCGGGGACGCGCGCACCAAGCCCCTGAATGTACAAGCGCTCAATCCGCTCTGTGTGGACCATTACCTCTCCGCCGTGCCCAGCACCAAGACGACCAAGAGCTTCCGGTTCACCCCGTTGGGCCTGGAGAAGGCCAAGCTCGTGGCCCGTGAGCTCTGGGATGACGCCGGTCACCCGTAACTGGCCACATCCGGGCAGCTGCAGACGAGGTGCCTGTCCCCGTGGACGTTGTCGATGCGCGACACCGGCGGCCAATATTTGTGGATCCGAGTCCAAGGAGCCGGATAAGCCGCCATTTCCCTGGAGTAAGGACGATCCCAGGCGTCCGCCAACAGGACCGCCGCCGGGTGCGGCGCGTGTTTGAGAGGATTCTGCTCCCGATCCGAATTCCCATTGGCGATGGCCATGATCTCGCCGTGAATCGCGATCATGGCATCGCAGAAGCGATCCAGTTCCTCGCGGGATTCGCTCTCTGTCGGTTCGACCATGAGCGTTCCGGGCACCGGCCAGGACATGGTGGGGGCGTGGAAACCGTAATCGATGAGGCGCTTGGCCACATCCTCCACCTCCACTCCGGCGACTTCCTTGCAAGGCCTGAGATCGAGGATGCACTCGTGAGCCACGAGCCCGCCCGGGCCTCGGTAGAGCACGGGATAAAATCGCTCGAGGCGGAACGCGATGTAGTTGGCGTTGAGGATGGCCCACTTGGTGGCCCGAGTCAGGCCCGGTGCCCCCATCATGGCGATGTACATCCACGAGATGGTGAGAATGCTGGCGCTGCCGAAAGGGGCGGCGCTGACCGGACCGACGGCGCTTTGCAGGTGAACCGGATGCCCCGGCAGATACTTTGCCAGGTGGGCCGCCACGGCGATCGGTCCCACGCCCGGCCCCCCTCCCCCATGCGGGATGCAAAACGTCTTGTGCAGATTCAAATGGCAAACATCCGCGCCGAGTTCCGCCGGAGAACAGATCCCGACCTGCGCGTTGAGGTTGGCCCCGTCCATGTAGACCTGGCCACCGTGTTGATGGACGATCCGGCTGATCTCCCGAATCCCTTCCTCAAAGACGCCGTGGGTCGAAGGATAGGTGATCATCACCGCGGCCAAACGCTCGCTGTTGGCCACCGCCTTGGCTTCCAGGTCCGCGAGGTCCACGTTGCCATGGTCATCGCAACGGACGGGCACCACTTTCATCCCGGCCATCACCGCGCTCGCCGGGTTGGTCCCGTGGGCGGAGGCCGGGATCAGGCAGATGTCGCGACCGCTGTTCCCGTTGGCGCGGTGCCAGCCCCGGATCGCCAGCAGCCCCGCATATTCGCCTTGGGAACCCGCGTTCGGCTGCAGGGAAACGGCGTCGAAACCGGTGGCCTCGGCCAGCCATTTCTCCAGGTCGGCAATCAATCCGGCATACCCCAGCCACTGATCCCGGGGCGCGAAAGGATGCAACCGGTTGACCTCCGGCCAGCTCAATGGAGCCATTTCCGCCGCCGCGTTGAGCTTCATGGTGCACGATCCGAGCGGAATCATGCTGGTGGTCAGGGAGAGGTCCTTGCTCTCCAACCGGTGCAGATACCGCATCATGGAGGTCTCGGTGTGATGACGGTGAAAGACATCCTGCGGGAGCAACACCAGCTTCCGTGGGCACTCCACCGGCGGCGCTTCCGCGGCAGAATCGACCGTCGCACCAAAAAGAGCGGCCAGTTCATCCACCTCCCCGAGCGTGGATCGCTCATCCAGGGTGATCCCGATCGAGCCATCGCCAAAAGCCCGCAAATTGTAACCCGCCGCCTCGGCCGCGGAGAGGATCTCGCGCTGCCGCTCCGGTTCGAGGCTCACCTTCACGGTGTCGAATCCGGATTCCCCGCCGAGGGCCCGCGCGAGTTTCCAGGTCAAGTCACGCACCCGGTTGGCCATGCCGCGCAATCCCTCCGGCCCGTGGTAAACGGCATACATGGAGGCGGTCACCGCCAGGAGGACCTGGGCGGTGCAGATGTTGCTCGTCGCCTTCTCCCGACGGATGTGCTGCTCCCGGGTTTGCAACGCCAATCGGTAGGCGGGCAAACCGGAGACATCCCGGGAGACACCGACCAAGCGGCCAGGCAACCGACGTTTCAGATCTTCCCGAACCGCCATGAATGCCGCGTGGGGTCCGCCGAACCCGAGAGGCACCCCAAAGCGCTGCGTGTTGCCGATGGCGATGTCCGCGCCCCATTCTCCCGGGGACTCGTAGAGGCAGAGATACAGCGGATCCGTGGCCGCGACGACGAGCGCTCCGGCCTCGTGAACCCGCCGCGTGAAATCCCCGAGATGGGGCAGGCCACCTTCAGTGTCCGGCACCTGAACCAAGGCCCCGAGAAGACTCCCGTCCGGCTCGAAGCTGGCCACGTCCCCGAGGATGAGTTGGATGCCGAGCGGTTCCGCCCGGGTCTGCACGACCGCGATGATTTGCGGATGACATCGGGCGGAGACAAAGAACCTGGTGCGGTCCGGCCGCGTGGCAGCGCACAGGCTCATGGCCTCCGCGGCGGCGGTGGCCTCATCCAGCAACGAGGCATTGGCGACGTCGAGCCCGGTCAGGTTGGCGACCATGGTCTGAAAGTTGAGCAAGGCTTCCAGGCGTCCCTGAGAGATTTCCGCTTGGTAAGGAGTGTAGGCGGTATACCAACCCGGATTTTCCAGAAGGTTCCTCTGGATCACGGGAGGGGTGACGCAGTCCGCGTAGCCCATCCCGATCAGCGAACGCTTCACCACGTTTCGCGACATCAGACGGCGGAGCTGTTCCAAAGCCTGCACCTCCCCGAGAGCCTCCGGCAAGGCAAAGGGGCGGCGACGACGGATCGCTTCCGGCACCGCGGCTTCGACCAAGGCATCCACCGAAGGGAACCCGACTTCCCGAGCCATGTCGGCGGCCACCTCGTCACTGGAACCGAGATGCCGCGACAAAAAACTTGAGGGAGGGCTCACGGGAATTGGACGTGCCTTTCAGGAAATTTCGGAGCGATACTGCTCCGCGTTCAACAGGTGGTCCAGGCTGGTGCCCGGCGCGATCCGGATCCGGAAGAGCCAACCCTCTCCGTAGGGATCCGAGTTTACCGGGGCCGGATCTTCCGACAGGGGAACGTTGATCTCCACGATCTCCCCCGCGATCGGCGCAAAGATGTCGTGAGCGGCTTTTACCGATTCGATGACTGCGACGCTCTCCTCCGTCTGCACCCGGCGCCCGACCTTGGGCAGTTCCAGGAATACGACGTCTGTCAGCTCCGCCTGAGCATGATCCGAAAGGCCGACGGTGACGACATCGCCCTCCAGCCGGGCCCATTCGTGACTGGAGGCGTATTTCAGGTCCGCGGGAACATTCATGCGATCCGTTACTTACCCCACGGTCACCGAGAGTCAATGGTGCGAAACAGACAACGCCGATCAGGCGCGCGACACATCCACCCGGACACCGAGAAACTGGCTGCCACTGCCCAGAAAAATGCCGCGCAAGGGCTGCACGTCAAAATAGTCGCGCCCAATGGCGGCCACGATGTGCCGGGAGCCGGGACAGAGGTTGTTCGTGGGGTCGAACGGGACCCAATCCAAGCCGGGCACATGGACCTCGATCCAGGCGTGAGAAGCATCCGCTCCCTGGAGCCGGGGTTTGCCCGGAGGAGGCAAGGTCTCCAAATACCCGCTGACGTAACGGGCCGCCAACCCGATGCTCCGCAGACCAGAAAGAAAAAGATGGGCAAAATCCTGACACACTCCCTGGCGCCCTGCGAGGATCTCCTTGATGCCGGTGTGGACCGCGGTGCTGCCTGGAGCATAACGAAAATCCGTGTGGATCCGCTTCATCAACGCCTGGCAGCCGCCGAACACTCCGATGCCGGACGGGAAGGAAGCCAGCGTGTATTCCCGCAACTCCGCCACCGGAGGCGTGGCCGGGGACGCCAGACGAAACCCTCCGATGCCTCGCGCCGCCTCCCCTCGCAGCCCCGGAAGCCCGGCGGCCACCTCTTCCCAAGGCGGGTCCTCAAACTCCCCTTCCCAGGGACGGGCGGCGGTCGAAATGGCCACCTCACTGGTGGAACGAACCAGCAATTTCTCGTGGGAATGCTGCACCGAAAAAACGTTCCGGTGATTGCCAAAGAAATCGACGTGATCCCCAATGACTTCGGGCCGCGGTTCAATCGACATGAAATGAATGATGCGGGATTGAAACGGGGTATCCCGCGGGCAGAGACAGCAAAGGTTGTGACAGAGATCGATGCGCCCACTGTAGAGATACGAAGTCTCGTGGATGACGCGGTAACGAAATTCCTCGGGCATGGCAATGCGGAGCGTCAGCGGCGCTGGGAGTGACTGAAGTAGGCCATCGTGAGTTCGTCGGAAAGTCTCAACAACCGCTTCCGCTGGCGCTTGAGCAAATCCCCCAGATCCGGTCGCGAGCCGTCTGCCGCGTCCTGGGCCGCGAGCTGTTCCGGCGTGAACCTCTGGAGATCTTTGCGCGCCTCCCGGATGAGGTTCAACGGATTGCCCACCTTTCCGGTCCCGTCTCGAGGCAAAAGCGCGAGAAATTGCTCCAAGCGATCGAACTGATAAGACAAGGACCGCGGATTGTTCTCCACATAAACCAGCAGATCGATCACCCGGTGCGGGCGCAATTCGCGCCGATACCGCCGCCGAAACGTGACCAGGCTGTCGGCGATGACGAGAACCGATTCACAGACAAGGGAAGCGACATCCGTTTCCACCGGCCTTGCCAAGCCGTGCTGCAACAGTTCCACCAGCAAGAGGGCCCGTTCGATCCGTCTCCCGGCATCCAGAAGGCACCAGCCCGCGTCCCTGGTCATGCTCTCCAGGGAGAGCCCCACAAACGCCGTCAGATCGAGCAGGAGCCGATCCAGCGGGGCGTAGTAGTCGAACACTGATTTGGCGGCGCTGCGCGCATCCGTCCATCCATCGACGCAAGCCTCGATGGCCTGCAAGCTGGTGGCGGACCAGACATCCCGAATTTCGTGGGACGCCCGATGGAAAGCCTCCAGGGCTTCCGGCAGGCTCCCCGCGCGCGTCTCGTCCTCCAGAAGCGAGGCCAATTCCAACAGCCGATCCCGCCCCCCGGGAGGAAGCGGCGGCGCGATCATCATCACCTCAGAAAGAGCCCGGAACAGGAAATCCTCGTGCCTGCCCTCGAGTTCCGAGTCCTGCTCAAAGCCCTCCACCCGGTTGCGCAAAATGCGGCGCAGGTAACGGGCCGCCACATCCGCCCGCTCCGCATAACGCCCCGTCCAGAACAGGTTCTCACCCGTCCGGCTTGGGATGTGCCCCGGATTCGTCTCTTCCGTGGGCACGCCTTCCGGCTTCCACAAGGTCACATGGCGTGGCGGAGGGGTATCCGACCTGACCCAAACATCCTTGGAAATTCCCCCCGCCAGGGTGGAAACGATGTAACTCTGCAACGCCGTGGCGCGCGCCAGTCCGCCCGGCAAAACCTGCACCTCCCCGGAACGGGTCTGCAGCCCATACGCCCGCAGAATGGCCGAACGCGGCTCCAGCGCCAACCCGTTCAGGCACGGCAGCGTGGAGAAATGAACCTCCTCCTGCCCCACATAAAGCCCGGGGTCACCGATGATCCGGTTCCGCAAGTCGCCCAACTGCGCCTCGGACAAACTGCTGCCGTAAATCGTCTGAAACCCGGACCGGATATCGATCCCCTTGATCACCATCGTCCGGAGATTGCCCAACACGTGCTGCAATTCCCGGGGTTGGCCACACCACCACGTGGCCACGGTGGGCAAAATCAACTCTTCCCCGAGCAGACGTTTGGCAATCGCCGGAAGGAATGGGTGCAGCCCCGGAGTCTCCACCACTCCCGCCCCCGGATGATTCATCACCGTGACGTTGCCGGCCCGCATCGCCTGAAAAAGTCCGGGAACGCCAAAAACGCTCCCCGCCTCGGCCTCCAACGGATCGAGCATCCGCCCGGGCATGGCCCGCCAAATCACGTCCACCGGTTGCAACCCCCCCAGCGTCTTGAGCCAGACCCTCTGGTCCCGCACCGTGAGATCGCCCGGCACGACCCTAACATACCCAAGGTAATTCGCGAGATAGGCCGTCTCGAATTCCTGCGCTTGTCCCTCGGGGGCCAGGATCACGACCCGAACCTCACGCCCGTGCGACGGGGCGTTTTCCAACTCGCCGCGCCAAGACCGGAAAAAGTTTGCCAGCCGATGCACCTGGCACTGTTGGAATGTGGCCGGCAGCACCCGGCTCAGGATGCTGCGGTTTTCCAGCGCAAAGCCGAGCCCAAACGGACAATCTGCCCGCTGATTGACCACCCACATCCGCCCGTCAGGACCGCGGGCCAAGTCGACCGCAGCCAAGCTCAACCCGGGCACCGGCGCCGATTTTTTGCCGAAGTTCACCAACCCGGGAAGAACCCCCATCCGCCCACCCTTGCGGTTGCGGTCCGCATCCAGCACAAACGGCCTCAGGAATCCCCGGTCACGATAGACGATTTCAAACGGCAAAATCCCTTCCCGGACGAGATTCTGCTCGCCGTAGAGATCTGCCAGAATGGCTGAACAGAGCCGGACGCGCTGGGCGATCCCGGCCTCGATCCCGGCCCACTCCGAAGCCCCGAAGATCCAGGGAACCGGATCAAAACTCCAGGGGCCACGCTTCCCGGCCATCCGTTGGACCGAATACGAAACCCCGACCTCCCGGACGAAACGGCTCGTCGCCTTGTTCCAAGCCCGGTAAATTTTGTCGCCCCCTTCCCGGCAAAGCGCCATCCATTCCCGCCACGGCTCGCGGACCGCCCCCTCCTTGTCCAGCAACTCATCGTACGCGGACGGGCCCGTCCGGTAGATTTCCCCGGGCTTGCGCTTTGCCTCTGCCGTTTCCGTGGCCACCTCCATGCGCCTGATCCAGGCTCACCCTTAGCCCGCGCCGCCCGCAAACGCAAGGTCGAGAGACTCGGGTGACCCCATCAACGCACCGGATACCGTCCGCCGGCGCTGGCTGTTTCCGATGAGAACCGCAAATCCAGCGTCGCGGGAAACTCGGGAAGCGGTTCCTCCGGCGGAATGAACGCGATCCCCTGCGGACCGACCCGCTCCACGCGTCGGCCATTGATCCGAGCGTAGGCCAGGCTGGTGGCGTGCGACTCCATCTCCGCCGGGGTGTGTCCCCACTCCCAGAACCGGCTGATGCGGCGAGATTCCGCCTCCAGGGCGTTGACCGGGAAGGATTCGTAGGAGCGCCCCCCCGGATGGCTGACGTGATAGACGCATCCTCCCAGGGATTTCCGGTTCCGTTCATCCACGATGTCAAAACAGAGTGGGGTCTGTTCCCCAATGGACGGGTGCAGGGCCGAGTAAGGCGACCACGCCTTGTAGCGCACCCCGGCGACATACTCCTGATTCGTGCCGGTTGGATAGAGCGGGAGACGGCGGCCGTTGCAGGTGATGAGATGTTTTCCCTCCACCGCACCGCGCACCTTGACCTGAAGCCGTTCCAACGAGGAATCGACATAGCGCGCGGTGCCGGTCGCGGTGCGTTCCTCCCCAAGCACGTGCCAGGGTTCCAGCGCGAATCGGATTTCCAGTTCCACTCCGCCGTGCTGCACGCGCCCGTAGAGCGGGAAACGGAACTCGTGAAACGGCTTGAGCCAGTCCAGCTCAAACGGAAGGCCGGCCTCCCGCAGTTCCAGACAGACCTCAGAAAGGTCCTGCCAAGTGAACTCGGGAAGGAGGAACCGATCATGCAACGTGGTGCCCCAGCGGACCAATTTGTGGTGATAAGGCCGCTCCCAGAACCGTGCGATCAGGGCCCGCACCAGGAGGGCCTGGACCAGACTCATCCGCGGGTGAGGCGGCATCTCAAACGCCCGCAGCTCCAAGAGCCCCAACCGGCCCGAGGCCGAGTCCGGGGAATAGAGTTTGTCGATGCAAAACTCCGTCCGGTGGGTGTTGCCGGTGAGATCCGTGAGAAGGTTGCGCAACGCACGGTCCACGAGCCAAGGGGCGTCGGTCGTCTCCGGCAATTGCTGGAAGGCGATGTCCAGCTCGAAAAGTCGGTCCTCCATGACTTGGTCCACCCGGGGCGCCTGGCTGGTCGGTCCAATGAACATCCCCGAGAACAGGAACGAGAGCCCGGGGTGATGCTGCCAATACGTGATCAGACTGCGCAACAGGCCGGGCCGCCGCAGGAACGGGCTGGAAGCGGGATGTTCCGCCCCGATCACCACGTGGTTGCCCCCGCCGGTTCCGGTGTGTCGGCCGTCGAGCATGAACTTTTCCGCCCCCAAACGGGACAGCCGCGCTTCCCGGTAGAGGATGTCGGTGTGCTGAACCAGTTCCTCCCAGTTGCGCGCGGGATGGATGTTCACCTCGATGACACCGGGATCCGGAGTGACCTTGAGCTGCTCCATGCGCGGGTCCCGAGGCGGTTCATAACCCTCGAGCACCACCGGCAACCCAAACTGTGCAGCGACACGCTCCACCACCGCCAGCAGCACGAGATACCGCTCCAGCAAACCACAGGGAGGGAAAAAGACGTGAAGACGCTGCTCACGAATCTCAAAACAGAGGGCGGTCCGCGGCATCCAGGATTGCACACCCTCCGGCGTCAGCACATATCCATCTGCATCCTGCCACTCCGCTCCGGTCCCACCGTTCTGCCAACCCGCACCTTTCCCACCCGCGCCCAGACCGCTCCAGTCGGAGAGATCCAAGGAAGGATGCGTCGCCGGATCCGAGGGGCGTCGCGGGATCGAATCCCCAGAGAACTGCAGCAAGGGCGGCAAAATCTCCAGGGGAGAATGCTCCGGAAGGAAATCGAGCGGCCGATCCCGGTTGAGTGAATTCAACGGGAGCCGGAATCCCAAGGGCGATGCCCCCGGAATCAAAAAGAGCTGCCCGCGCCGGAATCGCCAACGGCTCCCCCGCCATCCCCCGTAAGCTTCATCGAAGAAAATCGGGATGACGAACCCCGAAGGGACTTCCAGACCGCGCCGGATCAGGGCCGCCAGGGTCCGCCGTTCCAGAGAATCCGACTCCCCGCTCACCGTGATCACCTCATCGGTGGGCAACGTGGCCGCCTTCCAGCGATAATACTCGGCATCCTCCAACGCCGGGTGAATGCATTCCGGCGCGATGTGCAGATGGTCCGCAACCGCGCGGGCGAAGGCCTCGCACTGTTCCAGGTCGGAAGTTCCCGGCGCCTGAAGATCCGCCAACAGATCCTGCCGCCCCCAGAGCACGTGGCCATCCTTGCGCCAAAACAGACCATAGGCCCACCGGGGCACCGGCTCCCCGGGATACCATTTCCCCTCGCCATACCACCGGATGCCGCAGGGCGCGAAGATCCGTTGCAGCCGCTTCAACAACTCGCTGGCGCGTTCCCGCTTGAACGGACTGTCCGCCGTGCTGTTCCACTCCGGGCCATCCATGTCATCGATGGACACGAACGTCGGTTCTCCCCCCATCGTGAGCCGAACATCCCCCTCCTCCAAACGCCGATCGACGACTTGCCCCAGCGTTTGCACCGCCTCCCATTCCTCCTGAGTGTAAGGCCGGGTCACCCGGGGATCCTCGGAAATCCGGCGGATGCTGTTTTCATAACTGAATTTCGTCTCACACTCGTCCACCGCCCCGGTGATCGGCGCGGCATTGGAGGGTTCTGGGGTGCAGGCCAACGGAATGTGCCCCTCGGACGCAAACAACCCGGACGTCGGATCCAACCCCACCCAGCCCGCCCCGGGAAGAAAGACCTCCGCCCACGCGTGGAGATCGGTGAAATCCTTCTCCGGTCCGGCCGGACCCTCAATCGGTTTCTCATCCGGGACCAGCTGCACCAGATAGCCGGAGACAAACCGGGCGGCCAGACCCATGTGCCGGAGCAGCTGCACCAGCAAATAAGCGGAATCGCGACACGAACCCACGCCCCTCTCGAGCGTCTCCTCACAGGTCTGCACCCCGGGCTCCAACCGGATCGAATACGAAACCAGCTTCTGGACGTGCTGATTGAGATGCACAAGCAAATCGTTGATCCGCACCGGATTTCGCGGCCACTCGCTGACAAACAGATTCTTCAGCAAACGCCCCCCTTCCGACGGCTCCAGGTATGGCTTCAATTCCCGGAGAAGTTCCGCTGGATAATTGAACGGAAATGTTTCCGCATAGCTCTCCAGAAAGAAATCAAACGGATTGATGGCGATCAATTCCGCCGTTAGGTCAACCACCACCTCGAACTTCCGCGTCGGCTCCTTGAACACAATGCGCGCCTCGTAGTTCGAAAACGGATCCTGGTTCAAGTTGAAGAAATGATTCTCCGGCTCAATCCGCATGGAGTAGGAGAGGATCCGGGTCCGACAATGCGGGGCGGGACGAAGCCGGACGACATGAGGACTTAGCGTGACCAGGCGGTCATATGCATAAGTGGTGCGGTGACAAAGGGCGATGCGGGTGGCCATGGACGAACGGCTTCTAATAAAAGATGTAGAATATAACAGTTTTTTCAGTTCGTCTAAAATTCAACCCTATGAAATTCCGAGTGTTTTGCAGCCCATCAATGGTTTCCTGGTCGAATTTGTGGCACGGACATTGCTTCCGTCAGTCCCAGCGTGTCCGGTTCTTCCCGAATTTTCCTATCCAAGTTGGATCCTCCCGTCCTTTTGCCCGATCAGCCCGGTGATGGCGTGGCGCTCCACCTCTCGGATCCATCTTCTTCCGCCCCCCTTTGCAAGCTGCTTCAAGCATCCGGCATCCGGGTCACCACCCAGGGTCTCATCGATCGATCCCGGCCTTTCAATTGCTGGAGCCAGGTCGGTTGCATCGTTGCTGAACTGGAGAGCCGGAACCCCACCGCTCTCACGATCCTTCGCACCATCCGGCAACTCCACGCTGGCCTTCCCGTGATCTTCGTCGCGGAAAAACCACAGGTCTCCACGGTGGTGGAATCGATCAAATGCGGAGCTTTCGACTTCTTTGAACGGCCTTGGGACCCGAACCGTCTGGCCGCCCGCATTGAGGAAGCCATCACCACCTACCGCCGCACCTTCCCCGTGTTCTCGGAAATCGCACGGGTGGATCAACTGCTGCGCGGGCTCACCCGCAGGGAACGACAACTATTCGACCTGATTCTCGATGGCAAATCAACCAAGGAGATGGCGTTTGAACTGGGCATTCGCGATGTGACGGTCGATTTCCACCGCCGCAACCTGTATCGCAAAATGGAGGTGGACAATCCGGTCAACCTCGCGCTCATGATTGAAAACTATCGTCACGAACGCCAGAAATGGTCCTGGGAACGAACCGCGTTCTGACGAAAGGCCTCGCCCGGGAAATCCTGGACGAGGCGGCCTGACCAAGCGGGAGCGTTCGCTCAGAGGGCAGCGAGCTTCGCCTTGATCGCGGCGAAGTCGGGAAGTTTGCCCGGATCATCGTTGCTCTCTGCGTATTGCACCACGCCCGCCTTGTCGATCACAAAGGCAGACCGCTTCGGCACGCCTCCCATGAGAAGATTCTTGGCCGGCAAAAACTGGTCGTAAGCAACTCCGTAAGCCTTGGCCACCGCGTGCTCGTAGTCACTCAACAGCGGGATGGTGATCCCCTCTTTCTCCGCCCAGGCTGCCTGCGCAAACGGATTGTCCCCGGAAATCCCGACCACCGTCGCGTTCAGCGAAGCGTATTCCGCCAGTCCCTGCGAAATCTCACAAAGTTCCTTGGTGCAAACACCGGTGAACGCCATCGGCACAAAGAGCAGCACCAAGTTAGACGACCCGACATGTTCCCGGAGGTTCCAGAGAGCCGGCCCCTCGGGCGTTTTCGTCGTCAAGGTGAAGTCTGGCGCAGTGGTTCCGACGGAAATAGCCATGTTTGGTAATGGTTTGCGGGTTGTAGTTTGGGTAAATTTTCTCGAGGAAGAGCCCGGTTAGGACCACAGAACCATAAAAGCCGGAATGGCAAAGTAAAGCGCCTATTCCTCGGAAAGTGCCGTCCGGCAGAGCCCGGCGTAAAGACCGCCCCGCGCCAACAACTCCGCGTGGGTTCCCTCTTCCACAATCCGGCCGTGATCGAGAACATAGATCCGGTGCGCCCGGCAGACCGTGGACAAGCGATGGGCGATCACAAAGCTGGTGCGGTTGACCATGAGTTTCTCCAAGGCCTCCTGGATGAGACGCTCCGTGGCGGTGTCGACGCTGGCTGTGGCCTCGTCCAACAGGAGAATCGGCGGGTTCTTGAGCAAAGCCCTGGCGATGGAGATCCGCTGTTTTTCACCCACGCTCAACTTGACCCCCCGTTCTCCCACGTGGGTGTCGAGTCGTTCCGGAAGCCGCTCCACGAAATCCCTGGCATTGGCGGCCGTCAGGGCGGCCCAAAGCTCGTCCTCGCCGGCCGTCTGCTTGGCGATGAGCAGATTGTCCCGGACGGTGCCGTTGAAGAGAAAACTCTCCTGCGTGACATAGCCGATCTGGGAACGGAGATAGCGCTTGCCCAGGGTTCTGATCTCGTGGCCGTCCACCAGGATCCGGCCCTGGTCCTGCTCATAAAACCGGGCCAGGAGATTGATGATGGTCGACTTCCCGGCACCCGTCGGACCCACCAAGGCGATCGTCTGCCCCGGCCTCGCTTCCAGGCTCACATGGCTCAGGGTGGCGACCCGGTCCGTGTAGGCGAAGCCGACCCCCTCATAAACCACATGCCCACGAATCTCGGGGAGACGGCTCTTGTCTGAAATCCCGGTCTCGGGCTCCGTGTCGAGAATCCCAAACACGCGTTCCCCCGCCGCCAACCCGGCCAGGACGAGTTGATTGAGCTGATGGAGACGGGTCACCGGCTCATAGAAATACAAGGTGACGAGATAGAGGAAGGCGGTGAGATCACCGACTTTCAGTTCGCCCCGGAAGGTCAGCCAGGCACCGAAGCCGATGACGATGACCCGGCCCAGAGAGTTGAGGAACGCCATGCCCGGCTTGTAGATCGACCAGGCCCGCATCACCCCCAGGGTGGCCTCGCGCACGGCCCGGCTCGCCTCATTGAAGTGCCCATGCTCACTCTCCTCCAAGGCGTAGGACTTGATCTGACGGATGCCAGCCAAGTTGTCGTGCAGCAGAGAGTTCATCTCCCCGGTGGCGCGCCGCACCTTGGCGTGACGGCCGCGGGCCCCCTTGGTGTAAAAGATCGCTCCCGCCACCAGAAACGGCACCGGAAACAGGGCGGCAGCCGCGAGTTGCGCATGGGTCCAGACCATCATCGCTCCCACCACGAGAATTTGCAGAATCGCCACGAGTCCCTGCTCCACGCCATCGATCAGGACTCGCTCCATGCTCTGCACATCCTCGGACACGCAAGTCATGATGTCGCCCGTCGGATGGTTGTCGAACCAGCCGAGCGGCAACGTCTGCAGATGCTGGTAGAGATCACTGCGCAGATCAAAGACGACCTTCTGCTCAAAGGTGTTGTTGAGCCGAATCCGCAAACAATCGAGCATCTCCTGAAGCAGAAACGCACCCAACGCCGCCCCGATCAACGGGCCCAACCGCTCCATCTGCTGGTTCGGAATCACGTCATCGATCACCACCTGGAGAATCTTCGGAAAAACAATCACCATGCCGGTCCCCGCCGCCGCGCAGACCAGTTGAGCCAACGCCAACAGGGGGTAGCGACGCAAATAGGCGAAAAGGCGGGCGATCGTTCTCATGCAGTGCCGGACAGGAATGCGCATGACACCGTATCGATTCCATGCAAGTGATCTTTGTGCCAGATAGGCCACGCCACAACCGCGGCCGACGTCTCACACGGAGCATGAAGGAAACGCAACGGACTCACCCGTGGCTTCGATGGCTGCTGGCGGCGCTCATCATTCCGCCGCTCCTCGCCACGCTGTTCACTGTCGCCTGCAACGGCTGGGTCCTCTGGGAAACCCGGCCCCATGTCTATTCCTCGATCGATGATTTGCCGCCCACCGCCGTCGGCGTCGTCCTCGGCACGTCAAAAAATATCGCGCCCAACCGCCCCAACCTCCACTTCCAAACCCGCATGGAAGCAACCTCCCGCCTCTTCAAGGCCGGCCGCATCCGCCACATCATCGTCAGCGGCGCCCAGAACTCCCGCTACTACGATGAACCGTCGGACATGATGTCCGCCCTGGTCAGCCTCGGCGTCCCCGCCAACGCCATCACGCCAGATCGCTCCGGGTTCCGAACTCTCGACTCCGTGGTCCGCGTCGCCGAAGTTTTCGGTGAGACCCGTTACACCCTGATCACCGACGACTTTCACATCAATCGCGCGGTGTTTCTGGCCCGCCACCACGGACACGACGCCATCGGATTCGCCGCCGCTCAGGTCGACCCCTCACTCTCTTTCAGGAGCCGGTTCCGGGAAGTCTTCGCCCGGGTCAAAGCCGTCCTCGATGTGTATCTCTTCGGCACTCAACCGCGCGAACGCAGCCGTCCCCGCCAGCTCACCGCTCACCCGGCCCCTCCCCATGGAAAGTAAACCCACCGGTCAGCAAATCATCGAGCGCCTGCTCCTCGACCCAGACAACTGGGAACTCCGCCTCTCCGCCGCAGCCACGCTCGCCGCCGAAGGCCGCGCCGGGGAATCGATCACCATCCTCGACTCCGCCCCCAACCCGCCGGAGACGGAGCCCGAAACTCTGCAATGCGCAGAAATCCTTGCGCAAACGCAACCGGCCAAAGCCGTGCAACTGCTCCACGACTGGCTCCAGAAGCATCCCACCTCTGCCATCGCTCACTTGGCCATGGCGGACACCGCCCTGCGCCTCGGAGATCAGGCAGCCGCTCAAGCCTATTACCAACGCGGCGTCGAACTCCAACCGGTTTACCGGGATCCAGACCTCGAAACCCGCTACGGCCTGCGGTCAGCCCGGACGGAACCGACAACCTCCGCGCCGGGGCCGTCGCCTGAAGCTGTCCCCAGAAACCCATCCGCCGAACGCTCTCTCGGCCCGTGGATCACCGCAGCGACCGCCATTGGCGTCTTCCTGGTGGGATGGCTGGTGGTGATCCTCGCCGTGCGCAGCCTGATCGCACAATGAGATGAACCCGGATCAGGGAACCCGGAACTGAATGGTCTTGTTGCTGTCCGAAGGATCCGGAATCTCCACCGGTGTGCCGGGCGCAATCCCACGGACGTCGATTTCTCCGCCATAGGTGGACAAGGTCACAAACCCGACTTTCCCGGGGACGGGCTTGGCGAAGGGAAGGTTCGCAAACTCACCGGACTCCGGCTTGGGCGGGGCCGGGCTGTCATTTTTCGGGGCCGGGAGCGATCCGACCGACCCAGCCAAACCGGTTCTGCTTTGTCCAGGGGAGGTTCCATCGGCCCCGGTCGTCTCCCAACGGGTCCCGGTAGCTCCGGTGGAAGCCACTTGGTTCGAAGGCGGCGCCGTGGGGGCCGGAGGGTTCACCGCGGGAGGGTTGGGAGAGGGGTGTCGGAAAATCGGTGCGTCTGACCCGGTCACGCTTGGGCCTGGACCGGTCGCGGGAACCAGAACGGGTTCAGAACCGGACGGAGAAGGGGCCGGGGCCGGCTCCAGAACGGGTTCGCGACGAAAGATCGGGGCCTCAGGACCGGGCATGGAAGGACCGGTGGGAGCTTGCGCCACGCCGGCCCCGGAAGTCGGATACGGTTCCGGCGGAACGAAACCGCCGACCGGGGCCGTTTGGCTGGCGGACGGCATCGACGTCGGGGAATCCGGGAGAGGCGGCAGCGTGCTGGTGGCCAGCCCGGACCCGGGGTTGGCCGGAGGAACGGCCGGTTGCGTGGTGTAAACCGGATACCGACTGTCCAAGGAGGGACGGGGCTGCATGCCCGGCTGGGGCGCGGTCCCCGGGGTTACAACGCGGCCATAAGGATCTGCCGGAGACGGAACCATTCCAGGTGCAAAATTGGGATCATCACCGGGCCTGGGCTGCATCTGACCTTGGGCGGAAACGGTGGACGGATCAGGATAAACCCTGGCAGTTTCCGAATCCACCTGCCGTTGCGCCGGAGCGTAGGTTTCCCCACGATCCTTGTCCTTCCGCTTGCCGAACAGGCCAAATTTTCCTTTTTTTTCCGGAACCGGCATGGCCCGAGGCGGACGCGACGGCACCGGTTCGGGAGAATAAATCGGCGGATACACCACCTGTGGATAGTCGGGGTTCGCCGCCGTGGCAGGCCCGCTGCCTTGACCGGGCGCCACAGGCATCACCGGGGCCACTCCGTTGGGAGGCACGGGCAGCGCCTGGTAAATCGGGGTGCCGTCCGTCTGGAACCCGCTCTGCTGCGCCAGCACCATGCCGGTGCCCGGCCAGGCCGCAAGACCGAGGCAGGCGAGAGCCGCCAAGCGGAGAGAAGGAGGTGAAAAAGGCGTTCGCACGGAGTTTATGACCCTTCCAATCATGGGATTGTTCAGCTGAGGCTTGATACTATCGTCTCTACCAGATGTTTGGGCAAGGGCCTCCTTGCGCTCTTCTTGATGGTTGACGGTTGATTCTTGGCTCAGAAAGACCGAAATACCGCTCCCCGAACGGAATCACCCCTTCTTTACCCAATCGCCCGTCCATGACCGCCAACGAATTGCGTCAATCCTTCCTCGATTTCTTCCAGGCGAGAGGCCACACCATCGTCCCCTCAGCCTCGCTGATGCCGACCAGCCCCAATCTTTTGTTCACCAACGCCGGGATGAACCAATTCGTCCCGTATTTCCTCGGCACCGAAAAAGCCCCCTACAACCCGCCCCGGTCCGCCGACACCCAAAAATGCATCCGGGCCGGCGGCAAACACAACGACCTTGAGGATGTCGGTTACGACACCTACCACCACACCCTTTTCGAGATGTTGGGGAACTGGTCGTTCGGAGATTACTTCAAGGCCGAGGCCATCAAGTGGGCCTGGGAACTGGTGGTCGATACCTGGGGCTTTCCCGCGAATCGTCTCTACACCACCGTCTACAAGCCCGGGCCGGGCGACCCCTCCGAGTTCGACCAGGAAGCCTATGACCACTGGGCCCGCCTCTTCACCAAGGCCGGCCTCGACCCCAAAGTCCACATCGTCAACGGCAACGTGAAAGACAACTTCTGGGCCATGGGCGATACCGGTCCTTGCGGTCCATGTTCCGAACTCCATGTCGATCTCACCCCCAAGGGCGACACCAAGGGCAAGCTGGTCAACGCCAGCGATCCCCGTTGCATCGAAATCTGGAACCTCGTCTTCATCCAGTTCAATCGGGACGAGGACGGCACCTACCGGCCCCTTCCGGCCAAACATGTCGACACCGGCATGGGCTTTGAGCGCGCCTGTTCCATCATGCAATGCACCAATGGGTTCAAAGACTTCCGCAAGCTCGCCTCCAACTACGACACCGATGTCTTCGCCCCCATATTCGCCAAACTCACGGAACTCACCGGCCGCAAATACACCGCCACCGTTCCCGCCTCTCGCACCGGTTTGAGCGATCAGGAACAGACGGACGTCGCTTTCCGGGTCATCGGCGACCACATCCGCACGCTTTCGTTCTCCATCGCCGACGGCATTCTCCCTGGAAACAAGGGCCGCAATTATGTCCTCCGCGGCATCCTCCGCCGCGCTGTCCGCTTCGGCCGTCAGCTCGGGTTGGGCGAGGGCGAACCGTTCCTGCCCAAACTCGTTCCCGTCCTCGTGGAACACTTCGGCAACGCCTTCCCCGAGCTGCGCGTCCAACAGGCCACCGTCGTGGAGACGCTGGGCGCGGAGGAGAACCTCTTCAACCGCACCCTTGACCGTGGCCTGAAATTTTTCGACGACGCCGCCTCCCGGGCCCAGGCCGCCAAAACCGCTTTCCCGCCGGACATGGTGGTGAAGCTCTGGGAAACCTACGGGTTCCCGCTCGACCTCACCGGGCTCATGCTCACCGAACGCGGCCTCGCCACCGATCAAGCCCAGGTCGAAGCCCTCATCGAAAAACACAAACACACCGGAGCGGAGGGCCAAACCTCACAGATCGTCTCCGCCGTCAAGATCGAGTCCGACGTCGTCTCCAAATTTGTCGGCTACGACAAAGATGAGATCATCGCCACCGTTCTGGAACTGATCGAAGACGGCGAGAGCCTCGTGGCCATTGTCGATCAGAGCCCGTTCTACATCGAAAAAGGCGGTCAGGTAGGCGATACCGGCGTCCTCATCTTCAACCGGCAGCGCATCCCCGTGGCCACCGCCACCATGGCCGGGGAAGCGATCTGCCTGCACCTGGGTCGCCGCCCCAAAGGCCTCACCTCTGGCGCGAAGGTCCGCCTCCGGGTCGACCAAATGCGGCGGCGCGACATCGAGGCCCACCACACCGCCACCCACCTGCTGCATTGGGCCCTCCACGAAAACGTCGACCGCGACGCCGTCCAACAGGGATCCTTTGTGGCTCCGGAACGTCTCCGTTTCGACTTCAACAGCAAGGCCCTGACCGCCGGACAAATCGCCGCCGTTGAGCAGGCGGTCAATGAACGGGTCGCGGCCGCAGAACCGGTCTCCTGGGCCGAGGTGCCGCACAAGCAGATCCAGGGCAGGACCGACATCATGCAATTCTTCGGCGACAAATACGGGGACGTCGTCCGCGTGGTTCAGATCGGCGGGGCGCGCTCCCAGCTCAACGGTTATTCGATGGAACTTTGCGGCGGCACCCACGTCCGCAACACCCAAGCCATCGGCCCATGCATCATCAAGTCCGAGGGCGCCGTCGCCGCCGGGATCCGACGCATTGAAGCCCTCTGCGGCCGGGCCGCCAAGGCCTACCTCGCGGAATCCTTCGCCGCGCTCCGCAAGGAAATCGGAGAATTGACCACGCAAGCCGCCACCCTTGCCGGTGACCTCGGAGAAAAGTCATCCGCTCCGGTCGCCATCGAAACGCCCCGGACCGAGTTTCTCCAGGCCAGGGACATGCCCGCCGTGACCCTCGCACTCGGAGAACTGCGCGCCACCCGCGATGCCCTCCGCGATCGCGTGATCGATCTCCGCAAAAAGATCCAGAAGCGCGACGCCAAAGACCGGGCCGCCCAGGCGGATTCGGTGCTCAGCGAATTGGTATCCCAGGCCGAAACTCAAAAATCTTCTCTCCCCTCCATCATTCACCACTTCGGGGATGGCGATGCCGAGTTGGTCCTCGAAGCCCTCACCAGCCTCAAGAAACGGCAGTTTCCCGGGGTCGCCATCCTGACCGCCGTGGAGCCGGATGAAAACAAGGTGCACATCGGCATCTCGGTCGATCCGTCCCGCACCCGGGAAGCCAGTGCCGGGGATCTCATGAAGGAACTCGCCCCCATCGTGGGCGGGCGCGGCGGCGGCAAACCGGAACTGGCGCGTGGAGCGGGCACGGAGCCCGGGAAGGTCGGAGAACTGCTCGACGCGGCGCGCCGCCAGTTGGCCAGGAGCTGAGGAGCCTTTCCGGGGCGCGGTCCCATGAAACTCGACCGTCTTCTCACCCGGCATCGGCGGATGGGCCGGGCAGCCGCGCGGAGAGCGCTTGCGGCGGGACGGGTGCGGGTCGATGGCGTGGTGGTCAGAGATCGGGAGCTTGAGGTCGATCGCTTCCGAGAGGTGATGTTGGACCAAGCCCGGATCCAGGAGCCGGAGCGGGCCCGTTACCTGATCTGCCACAAGTCGGCTGGCCTCCTCAGCGCCACGTCAGACCCGGTGCATCGCACGGTCCTGGACCTGATCGATGCCCCGGAACGGGAAGGACTCCACCTCGTGGGTCGGCTGGACCGTGCCTCCACCGGCCTGATCCTCCTCACCAATGACGGGCGATGGTCCAAACGCATTCTGTCCGCGGAGAACAAGGTGCCAAAGGTCTATCTGGTGGAAACCGCCGCCCCGGTGATGGAAGAGGCGGTGACTGCTTTTGCCCAGGGCTTCTGGTTCCCCACAGAAAACGCTTTCACGCTCCCGGCCCAACTGGAAATCCTCGGGGAACGCACCGCCCGCGTCACCCTGGAAGAAGGGCGCCATCACCAGATCAAGCGCATGTTCAGACGCGTTGGAAACCGAGTGATCAGCTTGCACCGCGTGCGCATCGGACGCCTCGATCTCCCGGAAGATCTCCAGGCCGGTCAGTGGCGGGAAATGACGCCGGAAGAGGTGCTCCTCGTCACACACCCCGCGCCCTCTCACCCGCGCACCTGCCCATTCCCGTAAAGCAGATATTTGTAACTGGTCAGCTCCACCAATCCCATCGGGCCCCGGGCGTGAAGTTTGTCCGTGCTGATCCCGATTTCCGCCCCAAAGCCAAATTCTTCCCCGTCCGTGAATCTCGTGGAGGCATTCACATAAACCGTGGCGGAATCGACCTCGGCAAGGAAACGGTTCGCATTCGCTTCCGCGCCCGTCACAATCCCGTCGCTATGCCGCGATCCGAAGGTGTTGATGTGGTCGATGGCGGCGTCGAGCCCGGGCACGACCTTGACCGCGAGGATCAGATCGAGATACTCGGTGACCCAATCTTCCTCCGTGGCTTCCTTGGCTTCGGGAAGAAGATCTCGGGTCCGGGCATCCCCGCGCAACTCCACCCCCCAGGCTGTCAAGGCGGCGGCGACTTTCGGAAGAAAGTCCGCGGCCACCGCCTCATGCACCAACAACGTTTCCAAGGCGTTGCAGGCCGAGGGTTTGGCGCACTTGGCATCGAGGCAGATTTCCGTGGCCAGGGCCAGATCGGCGGAGGCATCGACAAAGAGGTGGCAAATGCCATCGTAGTGCTTGATCACCGGCATGCGCGCCAAGGAAACGACGGTTTCGATGAGCCCCTTGCCGCCGCGCGGGATGATCAGGTCGAGATACGCGTCCATCTCCGCCAGGTGACGGACGCTCTCCCGGTCGGTGAACGGAACCATCTGGATGGCGTGCTCCGGCATTCCGGCCGCCCGTCCGCCCCGGGCCATCGCGGCGGCGATCGCTTGATTCGAATGAAAGGCCTCCGACCCACCCCGCAAGATGGTGGCGTTGCCGCTCTTGAAGCAGAGCACGGCGGCATCACTGGTCACGTTGGGGCGCGACTCGTAAATGATCCCGATGGTTCCGATGGGCACCCGTTTCTTGACAATGCGCAGCCCGTTGGGCCGGGTCCAATCATCGAGAATTTCCCCCACCGGATCCGGCAGCCCGGCCACCTTGCGCACGCCTCCGACCATGGCGGCGAATCGCTTCGGATTGAGGAGCAGACGGTCCACCATGGCCGCAGACAAACCCTTGGCTTCGGCGGCTCCGATGTCGCGGGCGTTCGCGGCGAGAATCTCCGCACCCTCGGCCTCGATTTGATCCGCCATGGCGAGAAGGATGCGGTTTTTGTCAGCGGCGGAAAGTTTGCCGAGCTCGAGCGCGGCTTTCTTGGCCTGCTGGCCGAGACGGAGGATTTCGCCTTTCAGATCAGACATGATGGGGCAGGATACGTCAGATTCGTCGCGCCTGTCGCCGGAAAGTGCATCTGCCGGAGCTCACACACCTCGCGGGCTGGGCACCACGAACCGGGTGCAGAATCCCTGACCGGCAATGATTTCGGACAGCTGTTCCGGGTGTTTGCCATCCGCGATGACCGCCTCGATTCCGCCGTCGATGGCGTGGGCCACCCAACGGAGTTTGGACCCCATGCCGCCGACGGAGCCCTTGCCGATCTCCCCACTGACAAAGCCAGCCACGGACTCGATGTCCCTGACCTCGCGAATGATGTCGCGGTCGTCCTTGCGATTGTCGGGGTAAAGCCCGGGGACGCTCGTGAAAACGATGAGCAGATCCGCATCGACAAGCCGGGCCACTTGGGCGGAGAGCCGATCGTTGTCGCCGGTTTTCAACTCAAAAATCGCCACGGAATCGTTCTCGTTGATGATCGGGACGATGTCGTTTCGGGTGAAGAGATGGTCGATGGTGTTGCGGACGTTCTCCCGCCGCTTGTCCACCTCGAAATCCTCGTTGGTCAGAAGCAACTGAGCCACCTTGAGATGGTATTGCCGGAAACCGCTGTCGTAAATCTGCATGAGCCGGGCCTGACCCACGGCGGCACAGGCCTGCAGCATTCCCGTGTCCTGGGGCCGTCGAACGAGCTCAAAAGCGTGCAGCCCCGCGCCCACCGCACCGCTGGTGACCATCAGGACTTGGTGCCCCTCCTTGGCCACGTCCGAGACGGCCTGGATCAACCGGCTCAACACCGCGTGATCCAATTCCGCCGTCACCTGGCGCGTCAAGACGCCGGTCCCTACCTTGATCACGACTCGTTTGCCACTCGGTTTCATCAGGCCCGGAAATTCCCTTGCCTCAAGCCGCGTGTAAAGTAGTGTTTCAATCCGCCCCGGGGTTGTTCGCGTCGGGGCAGGCTGCGCACCCGTAGTCAAATGGATATGACGTCGGTCTCCGGAACCGAAGGTACAAGTTCGATTCTTGTCGGGTGTAGCTCTCTTCCCTGAAGTTTTTTCCACGCACCCAACGCTCTACGGTGCGCCTCCTCTCCCACTCGCTTGACAACAGCGGGCGTCTCAGCCTATCTGACAGCTGTCAATGGTCACTTGACGGGACACAGAATGCGGTCCGGTAAAGTTGATCATCAACAAGCGCGCACATGAAACATACCTTAACTTTCTTCGCGCCGGTTTGCGGTGCGTTGCTCCTTCTCACCGGGTGCAAGGTCCAGGAGGTGAAGGTCGGCGTTGAGAACGCCAAGTTCCAGCACGGTTACCTGAACTCAAAATTGTTGGGTCAGGGGACTCTCCTGCTCTGGGACATGGACGCCGCCGCAGACCGCCAACTCACGCTCCTCCCCAGCCCGAAAACGGAGGACAACGACCTGGTCGACCACGCCGGGGGCGCCAAACTGTCCTCGGTCGCCTCTTCCGGGGTCTCGGTCCACGGGGCCCTCCCCCTGGAACAGGTGTCCGCCTCCGCCAAGGCGGAAATCGCCCGCCAAACCGCCGTGGTCGTCGAGGATTTCCAGTCCAAACGATTCTACGATTCCGACTTCGTCCTCAACGAACCGGACTTCGCGGATCGCCGCCAAACCCTCGGCGAAGCCTACGCCCACAACGACAGAATCCGTTTCATCTTCATTGCCGGAGCCACCGTGGCCGATGACGCCGCCGTGGCGGTGGGCACGCCGACGCAACGGCCCGACGAGTTTGAACTTTCGATTGGCGGCAAAAAATATCGCCTCAGCTACTACGGTACCAAATCGGTGGAATGGGAGGGCTCCCAGGAACCGGTCTTCATCCAGCCTCGGGTCTACAAGATCGTGGAGGACCAAACGGGTGCCACCGGTTACCGCTTCCTCGAAGATCGGCGCATCCAATTCGACCTCACGCAGATGCTCACCAACGCAAGTTTGTGAGTTGCAGCGCGCGGATCGCCTTCATCGTCTCCCCGGCCGGTGAGTTGCCGCGCACCGACCCCAGATAACGCCCTCTTCCATGCGTCAGCAACAGGTTGTCGTCGGTCACCAGGCGCGCCCCTGATCCGTAGGCCCGCAGGTCTGCGGTTCCCAAACCCATCGCACTCCGACAAATTTCCGCACTGAGGGGACGGGCACTTCGGGCAGGGCGATCGAACCCGGGCCACCGCTGCCAGTCACGGGAACCGTTGCAACCCAACAGCACCCCCTGTTGCGGCGTCCCCTGCGGATCGGTGTTGGAGGGGTCAATCCAAAGAACCGCCTCCGGAAACACCTCCAGGAAGGTGGCGGCCACGGATCGCGCATTTTCCGGACTGAGCAGATGCATCGGAAACCATTGAGCTGCCATCCCACCCGGCCGCAGACGAGCCGCGATCAACCGATAAAACTCCACCGAATAAAGCGCGTTCGTCCCGGCAAAGAGAGGCGGCATCGGTTCCAGGGTGATCACGTCATACATCCGGTCCGTCCGCCGCAACCAGGCCCGTCCATCCATCGTGATGGCCGTTACCCTCGGGTCCGCCAGAATGCCCTGATTCGCGGGAAAATGCTCCAAAAAACGGAACACCGCCGGGTTCACATCCACGGCGGTCACCGCGACGGCGTTCTCTTCCCGCAATGCGCGAGCGGTTTGCCCCGTGCCAACGCAAATCACGAGGGCATCGCGCGGCTGATCGTGCAGCAACATCGGCAAACGCCCCATCGCGTCCATGTATCCGGTCAGGGCCCCAAATTCACCACTGGCGGCATAACCATCTATCATCAGGGCCCGCCCGCGCGGGGTCTCAATCACGGCGGTGGTCACGTCCGGACCGTGCTCGCGCGCCACGACACGGTGCGGCAGACGAAGCAACCCGCTGGCCCCAGTCAGTCGATCCTGGGGAACGGTCAGCCAGGCGAGCACGCCCAAGACCGCGGCGCGCCATGGCGCTCCCCTCCCGCGAAGGAACAGAACCGCCAGGAGAATCCCGGTGCCCCAAGCCATCCAACCGGGCCCCAACAACGGCAAAAGCAACCACGCGGCCCCGCAGGCTCCCAACGCGCATCCGATCGTGTTCCATGCATAGAGCCGTCCCCAACCCGCCGTCGCTCCCGCCTCATCGAGCAGCCAGGGAAGGCCCACTCCCAACAGCGTCACGGGTGGTCCCATGGTGACCAGCGCCAAACCCAGCCAGATCGCCGGCTTCCAGTCCAAAAGCGTCACCGGAATTCGGACGCCGTCGAAATGGGCCATCGCGAGGCTCGCCGGAAGGATCAGCAGCCCCGCCCAACCGAGAACGGAGACCACCGCCATCTTGCGGCGGCGCAACATCGGCACCAGCGCCGCCCCGACCGCCAAGGCTATGAGAAAAGCGAAGAGGACGATGGCGAAGGAATCGACCGTGCTCAGCCAGGCGGAGCGGATCGTCCGAAACCAAGTCACCTCCAGCAAAAAGGTCGTCAGGCCCGTGACAAAGGCCAGTCTGCAAGGGTGGGCCAACGGCTCCCTTTCCGTTTTCCGGCCAGGACCCGTCGGAGCCTCGAGCGCACCGATCGGTCCCACGGCCCAGCAACCCAGCGCACCCATCATCTGCAACCCGGCGACGGTCATCTGGCACCCGTTGACCCCCATCAGGGGAAGGAAGAGGAACGGGACCAACCCAGCGCCCAAGGCCGCGCCTCCGGTATTCAATGCGTAGAGCCGGGACACCGGGATCTCCAGACGTCTCGCCAAAAGTCCCAGCACGGGCACCGTCGCGCCGATCGCCAAAGTCGCGGGACCGAGCGCGATCACCGGCGCGAGAACCAAAATCAGCGACGAAAAAAACGGATTCACCCGGAACGCGGCGGTATCGAGCCGGGATATCGGTTCGCGCAACCAACCCAGGCCATGGCCGGACAAGGCGGCCACGGCTTCAAGCGCCGCATAAATGATCCAGGGATTGAGGTTCCCGGCCTTGGGCAAGCAGCGGGTCGCAAGCAACGCTCCCGCAGTCATTCCCGCCATCGTCGTGGTCACCACCAGTGCGGTGGCTTGGGCGGAGACCCCGAGTGCCAAGCTGGTATGGTGCTGCCAAAGCAGTTGCCAACCGATCGCCGCAGCGCCGCCCGGAAGCACCAGAAGGCAAGCCAAGCTCCTCAAATCCATCCGGCCATCATACCGCCGATCCCTCTTTCGCCAAAACGCTTCCGCCACGGATCGGCTGGAGCAAAGGAAAATCACCCGCCAAAACGCATCACCGGGCGCGCTCGTAAACTTGGCTGCCCACCACCTTCCGGACTGCCCGGCCCAACGGAGTCAAACTCTGTTCCAAAAACAGATAGAACTGGCCCGGCAACGGAAGGGACCGCAGCAGAACGTCAATCAAGGCCCGGTCCGCACCGGTGCCCCGGAACTTCCACCAAGGCACTTTGATGAAAATGGCCACCAGAAAATAGGGTTGCTCCGGCAGGACTTGCAGTTTGGCCTGCGCGATCGAAACCTGAAAAATTTCCGGATAGGCCGAGAGCACCTTGCGGACCGCTTTCTCATCCTCCCCATCCAAACCGTGTGGAAGCAGCGGGCTCCGGTGGTTCACCCTGGCGCGCTCCTCCTGGGCCCGTTGCAGTTCTTGCTCGTAGTCGTAGACCCGCCGCTCCAAGGCTTTTGCCTCGGCCAGCCTCCCCTTGCGCTGGAAATAGGCGTGGATCAACCCACAAGCCTCCGGCGTGGCGAACAGGTCCCGCTTCATCGCCCGCTCCAAATGCTCCACCCCGGTGGCATCGTCCCGGTCGAGCAAGATCCGTCCGTAAAGAAAGTTTCCCGCCGCGTGGGTCGGCTCCAACTCCAACAACTCCCGCACCAAGGGAATCACCGCCTCATCCCCCTCCACATCCCCAACGTGGGAAATCCGCTCCCAGCGCTCCTGCAAGGTCAGCGTCCCGGCCGCCTCGGCCGCCTCCGTCTCCTCCAGGGCCTCCAATCTCTTGGCGGCTTCCTCGTGACGCTGCTTCCAGGCGTCGCGAATCTGCACGACCCATTCCGAGGTGAATCGATCCTCCGCCCGCTGCTCCACCGGCCCCAGAAACGCCGCGGCCGCGGTGACCGCCGCCACCGAGGGCACCGGGAGATCCCCGGGGGAGTCCGCCCCGGGAAAACCCATCTGCACCAACCGGTCCAGGAGACACGGATGGGTATCGGCATTGTTTGTCGGCACGGCGAGTCCCTCTCGCAACCAACGGCGCGCTTCGGGGCCCGGTTCCTGCCGCAAGGCCTGCGCCAGGCGCCGATGCAAATCGGGTGGCGGGGTCGGTGAATCCACCGCCAACTTCTGCACCCCCGGCCAGAACTCCTCCTCAAAAAAGCGGGACATCACCGTCAACCGGAGAAGGGCTCGCCCGGCCACTTCGGTCCCCACCGCCCGCGCCGCGGCGGCGTCCGCCTCGTATTCCTGGCGCCTGGAAAGGACAAAAGCATGCGCGTTGAAACGGGGCCACCACCAGCGCAGGAAAGGACCCAACACCAGCGACCGAAAGCCCCGGTCCGAAGAGGAGGAGACCAGGCTCAGCCACGTCAACCGGACCCGGCAAATCCAACGGGTGATCCCGTTGTGCTCCCGCGAAAAATGCCCAATCTCATGAGCAATCACACTGCTCAATTCCTCCGGAGACAACCCTTGCAAAAGCGGAAGCCCCAGGACCAGATAACGCCGGGACCAGCCGAAAACGCCAAACCGGGGCACCTCGCAAGCCGCCGCGTTGAGATCCGGCGTCAGGAACACCTTGGAGATCCGGCCCACCCGCAACAAACGCCGCAAGCGCTTCAGCTCCGCGAACAGGGCCGGAGCTTGCCTCGCCCCCACTTCCATGCCCTGCGGAGCGGCCAACCTCACCCAAAGCGACCGGACCACGCTCCACGCTGAAAAAACCGCCGAGACCGCCCCAATCATGAGCAGCCGACCCACCAACGGATTCGCCACACGGATCGCCAAATACCCCGTCCCCAACGCTGCGCCCATCAGCAACACCAGCACCAGAATCAAGACGGTGTATCCGAGAATGGCCATGACCGCCACCCGCTTGGCAAAGCGGTCCGGGGCCTGCCGCTCCACCACCTCCAACCGATTCAGGAGCGCATCTTGTTCGTCAGGGCTCATCCCGCTCGCTTTACCGCTGTCAGAAAGCCGCGATCAGCGATCGTGTCCTGGTAGCGGCCCACCTCGAACCCCAGAGGCTCCAGCAGATCCGCGTATTCAGAGGCCGTGTAGCATTTTCCCTGCGTGATGTTCATCAACAGGGCGGAATATTCCGCCACCGGCAAGGGCCCTGTTTTGTCATCGTGCAAAAAGGCCTCATGAATCACCAGGAGCCCGCCGTCCCGCAGCGCCTCCACCGACTTTTCCAGAAGCAGCCGCACCTCGGGCACATCCCAGTCGTGCAGCACGTTGGACAACAAGACGACGTCCCGTCCGGTCGGCCAAGGATCCCGGAACATGTCCCCGCTCTTCACCTCGACCCGGTCCCGCAAGCCGTGACGATCGATCTCCGAACGCGCCAGCCGGTCCACCGGAGGCTGTTCCAAAACCGTCGCCGAGAGAGACGGATGCGCGGCCACCAGGGTGGCGGCGTAAATCCCGGACCCGCCCCCCACATCGAGGACGGTTTCACGCCCACCCAGGAACGGAGTCAATCCCCGCGCCAGCATCTGGCCGAGGATCAGGCCCCGGCAATTCATGAGTTCGGTGAAACCCTTGGCAAAATCTTCGGACAACATCGAGGCATGCCAGTCCTCCGCATCATCCTTGGCCTGCCAATTCGCCGGCTTTCCCGTGCGCAGCACCTGCAGGTAACCTTGCAGGATTGGCGAGTCCCGGATCGGCTCATAATAAGGCCCGAGATACCAGGGTGAGCCCGACACCAAGTGTTCCCGGCCGACATCTGTCAGGCGGTTGTCCACCGTGAGGAAGCCGTTGGCCCGACACAACGTCAGGAGCACATCCGCGGGTCGCTCCCCCCAGCCAAAGGCCTGACAAACCTCCGACAACGCCGCGCCGGGATGATCCCGAAACCAGGTGAACAAATCAAAGTGCAAGAGCGCCGCGCCAATCAGGTCGGCGGCATATTGACGGTCCCGCAAGCGTAGAATCTGGGCGGGATCACTGACAGGCAGGGTGGTAAGGGCGGGATTCAAGGCTTGAGCGTCAGGGTGAGAAGACGGACGTCCGCCACCGAAGGCCCGGGAATCTCCGTCGCCCGCAACCTAAGCAAACCCCGCCCTCGCGCCAGATGAATTGTGCCCAAAATCAGGGGCCGAAACTCCTTCATCCGCGATTCCGCCTTGGGCCGCGGAAGGGTGTCCTGGTTCGCCATCAAGGGCGGGTCCCACCCCGGAGCAATCTTCCCGGCGAGCCGGGCGTCGCCAAAACTCAGCTCCACGGTGGCCCCGGCCGGTTCCGGCGCCGTGTAATGGAGGACCGCCTCGTAATCGCCGGCGGTGGCAACTTCAACATCCCAGACGATGGCGTCCTCCGGTCTCTCCCAATTCACAAAATACGAGCAATTCGGCGCACCGGCGCTGCGCTGGATCCCGCCCTCCCCCACCCCGTCGCGGGCGGGCAGCGGCGTCCAGGGAAACTCGGGATACCCCACCGGAATCGGGCGTTCGTCCTCCGCCGTCACGGCCATCTCCCGGCCCCAGGCTTCCAGGACCGCCCGCAACCCGGCCGCCTCCGGGACCTCCACCGGCATCGTCTGTCCCGGATCCTTCTCGAGATCATAGAGGGCTCCGGCCGGATCGAGCCGGTAACGCTGAGTCCTGAGACTCAACTTGTTGTTCTGCTTACTGAAAATCATCCGGTCCGGCCAGTCCCCCCCCTGACCCAACAACAGCGGCGAAAGGTCGCGCCCATCCAACGGCTTGTCCCCAACCCTTGCGATCCCACAGAGAGAGAGGAAGGTCGGCAACAGATCGATCGCACCCGCGATCGGCCGGATGGAGGTGCCAGGGGAAATCCGGCCCGGCCAACGCAGCAACGCGGTGGAACGCACCCCGCCCTCATCCACCGTTCCCTTCCTGCCCTTCATCCCTCCGTTCCAGCGGTCGGTGTTGGGACCGTTGTCACTGAAATAAAAGACAATGGTGTCCTCCCGCAGCGCGAGCTCATCCAGGCGCTTGAGCAAGCGCCCCACATTCTCATCCTGATTCTCCAACATCGCGTGCACACAGCGTGTCTCCTCCAGCACCTCCTTGCTCCCGGCCCTCCCTCTCTGGGTCACCGGTTTCTCCTGATAATGACGCCAATTCCTCTCGGGAACACACCAGGGAGAGTGCGGTGTGTTGTAGGGAACATAACAGAAAAACGGCTTTCTGATCGAGGCGTTTTTCTCGATGAAAGCAATCGCCCGATCCGTGAAGAGATCTGTTATATAACCTTTCTCGCGCACAATCTTGCCGTTGTGCTCCAACGGCGGATCGACGTATTCCCCCCAGTGTCCTGACGTGAACCCGTAATACTCTTCGAACCCGCGCGCCATCGGATGATAAGGCCATTGACTGCCATTGTGCCATTTCCCAAAGGCCCCGGTCGCATAACCCGCCGCACGAAACGCGTCCGCGATGGTGCGCTCGTCCACGTTCAAACGTTCCTGCCCCAACGAGACGCCGCGCACACCGCCCCGCGCGTGGTAGCGACCCGTCAGAAACTCGGCACGCGTCGGCGCACAGACCGCACAGACGAAAAATCGGTCGAACCTGGCTCCGTCCCGGGCCAGGGAATCGATGTTGGGGGTGTGGGCCAGGAGATTCCCGTTGTGCCCGTAATCTCCCCACCCCGCGTCGTCCGCCAAAAAAATGACCACGTTCGGAGGCTCGGCACCGCCTGCGAAGGCGATGAGGGCGAGGGTCGGGAGGAACCGGAGGAAGGACATAAGCAATTGCAACTTCCCAGGATCGGCCTGGTTTCGGACCAGAGAGATGACGGTCCGGCACGGCTCCCTCTGGACTCCGAACCGACCGAAATCCATCGCCACGCTTGCCAAACGCGCCGGATTGGCGAGGATCCACGCTCATGAACCCCACAACAATGCCCTTTTTCGCCGGCCTCGCCCTGGCGCTCGCCCCCACCCTTCCAGCAGCCGCCGCAGACGGGTGGATCTCCCTGTTCGATGGCAAATCCTTCGACGCTGACTGGGAAATCAAAAGCGGCTTTGCCACCTACCGGGTGGAGGATGGCGCCATCGTGGGCAAGACCGCCGAAGGCAGCCCCAACTCGTTCCTGGTCACCAAGCAAACCTACGCAAACTTCGAGCTCGAGTTCGAAGTGAAGGTCGACGACGGCCTGAATTCCGGAGTTCAAATCCGCTCCCTCCTGCAGCCGACCAACGACAAAGGCCAGCCAAACCCCCACGGTGGCCGCCTCGGCGGTCCGCAGGTCGAAATCGAAACCGGCCCGGGCCAAGCCGGCTGGATCTACGGAGAAGCCACCAAGCTCGGATGGCTCTCTCCCGAACCGGAGAGCAAAAATCCCGCCACGGATCGCCATGAACTCGTGAAGAATGGCGACTGGAACCACTTCCGGGTGGTGGCCAACGGTCCCCGCATCCAAACCTGGATCAACGGCCAACCCGTGGCCGACCTGACCCACGACGAAATCTTCAAGCGCTACCCCGAAGGCCACATCGGCCTCCAAGTCCATGGCATCAAGAAAGGCACCGGCCCTTTCGAAGTCCGCTGGCGCAATCTCCGCCTCAAGAAGATCTGAGGCTCATTCCCCCTCTTCCACAAACGGCTCGATGTGGACTGCGGCATCCAGAATGCCCAGTTCCGCGTCGAGCAGGGCATCCTTGACCCGGTGCGCGATGTCGTGCCCTTCGCGCACCGTGAGGTCGCCATCGACCACCACGTGGATGTCGACAAACAGCATCAGGCCACTCCGCCGGACCAGGCATTTCTCGATCGCCTTCACCTGATCCAATTCCCCCGCGATCCCCCGCACCCGCTCCACGATCTCCCGGGGCGGTGCCACGTCCAGGATCTCGCGCCAGGCGGATCGGAAGAGACGCGTGCCATTGAAGGCGATCACCCCGGCCGCAAAAAGCGCCGCCCAATCATCCGCCGCCTCATAGCCCTCCCCACCCAACAGGGCCACGCTGATCCCCAGAAACGCCGCGACCGAGGTGAGCGCGTCGGACCGGTGATGCCACGCATCCGTCTTGATGGCCGCACTGCCGATCTCCTCTCCCGCATGACTCAGTTTGCGGAACAGAATCTCCTTGGCGATCACCACCAGGACGAGCACGACCAAGGTGAATGGCTTGGGCAGAAGATGCGGCATCAGAATCTCCCGAATGCTCTGGACCGTGATCGCCACCGCCGCCCCCAACAAGGCCGTGGCCACCGCCAAAGCCGCCAGCGTCTCCGCTTTGCCGTAACCGTAGGGATGCCGCTCGTCGGCAGGCTGGGAGGCAATCTGCAAACTTCCCAGCACCACCACCGAACTGACGATGTCGAGCATCGACTCGATCCCGTCCGCAATGAGCGCGTAAGAGTTCCCGGCCAGACCCGAGACCACCTTGACGATGGCCAGAACGGTGCTCGCCACAATTCCCCAAATCGTGACGCGGATTCCCCGGGAAGCCGCATCGCGCAGCACGGCCTGGGGCCGCTTCAGGCGGCTCCGCGGTTGGGTCGGGTTCGTCACTCCGGCCAACCTTCCCTCCTCCCTCCCCCCGGAGCAAGAAACGTTTCCTCGCCCCGCGGACTCAGAAATCTTGCAACCCCGACCGCATCCGGCGGTTTGCTCCCTGACGACCCGTTCTGACTTCACCGCCGCATGCGCCCGTTTCTTCCGGCCCTCCTCCTGCTCTCCGCCCTCCCTGGCCTCTCCGAAGGCGCGCCCAAACCCAAACCGAACGTCGTCCTCTTCCTCGTCGATGACATGGGCTGGGTGGATTGCGGCGCCTACGGTTCCCGCTACTATGAGACCCCGCGCATCGACCGCTTTTCCCGGGAAGCAATGCGCTTCACCCAGGCCTACTCGCAGCCGCTCTGCTCCCCGACCCGCGCCTCTCTCCTGACCGGACAATATTCCGCACGCCATCGCATCACCAGCGCCACCGGCCACACCCCGCCCCAGGCCCCCGGCACCAGCCTCTATCCAGAGAAGGTTCCCCCTACCTCACCCCTGATCCTGCCGGAAAGCCAGAACTACCTCGAGCCGTCCCAATACACCCTGGCCGAGGCCTTGCGCGACGCCGGTTACCGCACCGGACATTTCGGCAAATGGCACCTCGGCCTCACCCAACCGCATTGGCCGGAGCAACAGGGTTTCCAGGTGGCCTTTCATGCCGAACCGAGCGCCGGACCGCCGGGAGCGTATTTCTCCCCCTACGGCGTGACGCCCCCTGGCCAACCCAAAACGGAAACTCGCAGGGCGACCCTCGGAACCATCACCGACGGCCCACCCGGTGAATACATCACCGACCGCCTCACCGATGAAGCCCTGAAATTCATCGCTGCTGACCCGACAACACCGTTCTATCTCAATCTCTGGCACTACGGCGTGCACGGCCCCTGGGGACACAAGGAAAGCTACACCGCTGCGTTCGCCGGAAAAACCGATCCGCTCGGTCGTCAGGACAATCCGGTCATGGCCTCCATGCTCAAGAGCATCGACGAAAGCCTCGGCCGTCTCCTCGACAAACTCGATGAACTCGGCATCGCCGAAAACACGATCGTCCTCTTCACCAGCGACAACGGCGGCAACACCAGCAGCATGACCAAAGACGACAGCAAGGCGAGCCGGAAAAACGATCTCGATCCCCTCACCGCCTCCTATCGCAAATGGGCCGGCCACAAGCCACCCACCAACAACGCCCCGCTCCGCGACGGCAAGGGAAAGCTCTACGAGGGCGGGGTCCGTGTTCCCCTGATGGTCCGCTGGCCCGGCGTCATCGCCCCTGGCACCACCAACGACACGGTGGTCGGTTGCATCGATGCCTATCCCACCCTCCTCGAACTCTGCGGCCTCGTCCCCAAGGCGACCCAGAAAATCGACGGCCTCTCCTACGCCCCCGTCCTGCGCGGAACCGGATCGATCCAAAGGAACTCCTATTTCATCTGGTTCCCCCACCTCATCCCAGGCGTCTCGGTCCGGCAGGGAGACTGGAAACTGATCCGCCGCTTCACGGCGCGCCCGGCAGATTACGAGGGCCTGCACGAACTTTTCCACCTCGGCGAGGATCCTGGCGAGACAACCAACCTCGCCTCCAAAATGCCTGACAAGGTCAAGGAACTCAATGCCTTGATCGATGGGTTCGTCGCCGACACCGGGGCGCTCTATCCAAAGCCGAATCCGCATTCCAAACGCGCCGATCCAGCGGCTGGCCTGGTGGCGCGTTCCTGCCAAATCACGGTGGGCAGCGGCGTTCTGCGGATCGACACGGACGGTAACGATCCCTTCCTCGGCCTTGCCGGACTGCGAACCTTGCGCGGCCCCCTCTCCCTCTCCATGCGGATCCGATCCTCAGTGGGCGGGACCGGCAAAATCCAGTGGAAGACCGCCCTCCAACCGGACTTCCCCGCTTCGGGCCAGACGGTCGATTTCCCAATCCCGGCGGGAGCCGACTGGCAGCAGGTGAACCTGACCATCCCACTCGAGGGGGAACCCGGTGTGGTGCGCCTCCATCTGCCCCCCGGCCCGGCCCCGGTGGAGATCGAACGCCTCGACTGGTCGGGCGCGGACGGGACCCACAAAACCTGGAACTTCGCCGCCCCCTGACCATGCCCAAAATCCCTCTCCTGACAACGGTCTTCCTCACCCACCGCTCTCAGGCACGCACCGGACAGGCTGCCAAACCGCATTTCTGAAGGATCGCCTCCCGTGGCGTATCCAACTGGCATGGCCTGCAAGGCACGCAAAAGATTCCAGGGTCGGCCGTATGCCGGACATCCCGGGAATCTGGGAATCCGAGCGGAACTCGGCAGGAATGCCATGGGGCAAGCCACCATGCAGCCTCCGCGATGGGAGGACAAACGCTGGAATGGCGAGGAGTTCCGTGAGAAAAAGAAGGAACGGAAAGCCCCGAAATCCTGATGCCGAACCCGCGGGGGCGAGCGGTCCACACTCGCTAATCCAGAAATTTTCCGGGGTTCAAAATGCCGTGAGGGTCGAGAGCGGCCTTCAGAGCCCGGTGGGTGGACAGGTTCACCGGATCGAGCGCTTGGCCGATCCAACGTTTTTTGGCCAGCCCGATCCCGTGTTCCCCGGTGATGGCGCCGCCCCAGGCCAGGATCTGGAGGAACAATCGGTCCAGCGCCGCGTCCACCTGCTCCCGTTTCGCCTTCATATCCTCGGGGCTGACCATGATGTTGACGTGGATATTGCCATCCCCGGCGTGACCAAAACTGGCCACCGCAAAGCCTGTCTCTTCCTGGAGCTGCCTCGAAAACTTGGCGAGCTCGACCAGTCGTCCCCGGGGAACCACAATGTCCTCGTTCAACTTGATCAGACCGGTCGCCCGCAGACTGTAGGAAAAACTCCGCCGGATTTCCCAGATGCGTTCACAGGCTTCCCCGGTGTCCGCCGTCTCCAACAGCGTCGGGTCCAACCCTCGGATCAACGCCTCCAACTTGCGGCGGTCGCTGGCCACCGCCTCCGGTTGACCGTCGATCTCCAACAAGAGGTGCGCATCCCCGGGAGGCACATTCCGCGGAGCATCGGGATTTTCCCGGGCAGCCCGCAAGGTAAACGCATCGGAGATCTCCAACGCACACGGGAGAAACCCAGCGGCAAAGACCGCCTGCACCGCCGCCGCCGCTTCCTCAAACGTCCGAAACCCAGCAGACAGGGCGGCCCGTGCCGGCGGAGCCGGAATCAGGCGCAACGTGATTTCCGTGACCACCCCCAACATTCCCTCGGACCCCACGAACAGTCCCACCAGGTCGAACCCGGTCTTGTTCTTGTGCGTCCGGCCACCGGCGCACAGCACTTCCCCACCGGCGAGAACCACCTCCAGCCCAAGCACGTAACTCCGTGTCACCCCGTATTTCAAACACTTGGGCCCACCCGCGTTGGTGGCCACGTTGCCGCCGATGCTGCATTCCCGCAAGCTGGCCGGGTCCGGCGGATAATACCAGCCCAGCCGTTTCACCGCGTCCTGCAAATCCCCGGTGATGACCCCGGGCTGGACCACCGCCAAACCGTCCGCGGGGCTGATCTCCAAAATCCGGTTCATCCGCGCCAGGGACAGCGCGATGCCCGCCTCCACCGGAACACAACCACCCACATACCCGACCCCGGCGCCGCGGGGCGTCACCGGGACCCGGTGCCGTTGGGCAAACTCCAGCACACGCGAGACATCGGCGGTGCTCTCCGCGAAGACCACGACCTCGGGCTCGTTCGACGCATACCATTTGTCCGTGGCGTGCCGTTTCAGCTGCTGAGGATCGGTCGAGACTTGGCTCTCGCCAAGAAATCCGAGAAGGTGCGTCCGCAAGAGATCCGCATTCATCGTGAGGAAAGCAAAAGCGACCAGAGACGCGGCACGAAGATCACCGCCCCCGCCAACGCCGCCCCCAGGGAGACGACCAGCACGCTCCCCGCCGCGGCGTCCTTGGCGTGCTTGATGAGAAAATGCTCGTCCATCGAGACCCGGTCGGCCAGGCGTTCCAACGCGGAATTGATGGCTTCCGCGGCCATGACCTGGGCCATGCAGAGGATCAGGACCGCCCATTCCACGGAACTGACCTGAAAATAAAAAGCAGCGGAGGCCACCACCGCGGCCACCACGAAGTGGATCCGCATGTTCTGCTCCGTGGCGATGACGTGGAACAGCCCAACGAAGGCGCACGCAAAACTCCGCCGCAGCTTCGTGAAATCAATGCCGACCAGCTTCATCCTTAGGTCGAAGCCGATGGCCCGTGACCAAGGCAAAATCAAGATGTTTGCGCTCCAGATCCACCCGCAAGACCCGCACCGGAATGATCATGCCGGCCCTCGCAACGATCTTCCCGCGCGGCCCGGTGATCCGTTGCAGGCGGGACTCCAATTCGTAACCGGGCGGGAGATCGGCCGATTTCAACAAGCCCCGCAATTGCAACGCCTGCAGCTCCACGAACGCGCCCCTCGGCAGAATCTCGGTGACGACCGCCTCAAACGAGAGGTCCCGTTTCTCACGCATCAAACGCATCAAGTATTCATACTGCTTCAACAGCTTGGATTCCTGCTCCGCGCTGGCCGCCGTCCGCTCGGTGGTCGAAAGGTGTTCCGCGGTCTCGGCCAATTCCGGTTTCTTGGGCAAGGCGCGCGCCGTTTCCGGACAGGTCGCCAATTTTTCCAAGACCCGATGGACCACCAGATCGGCGTAGCGACGGATCGGGCTAGTGAAGTGGCAATAGTTGAGCTTGGCCAACCCGTAATGCCCGGAGGGTTCCTCGCTGTAAACTGCCCGCTTCAAACTCTTCAACAAACTGAGCTTCAGCACGTGCTCTTCCGGCTGACCCCGGATCCCCCGCAACAGCTTCTGCAACTCCTTGCGGATCGTGACATCCCCCACAGGATGACCGTAAGCATTCGCCAATTCACGGAAGTCGAACAACTTCTCCGGGTCCGGATCCTCATGCACCCGATAGATCGCTCCGGCCTGACGGTTCTTGATAAACTCCGCCACCGATTCATTGGCCGCCAGCATGAACTCCTCAATCAACTGGTGCGAGATGTCATACACCACCAAGCGAACGTCCACCGGTTCCCCGGCCTCGTTCAGAATGACTTTCACCTCCGGGAAATCAAGATCGAGCGAGCCATGCTCCATCCGCAGTTGGCGCAACCGCCCGGCCAAGTTCCAAGCCTCGTGCAACGCTTGGCTGAACGGGGCATCCCCTTCCGTGCCGGTCTGCATCGGCTGATCCAGAAGAGCGAACGCTTCCTCGTAGCTGAACCGCCGCTTGCTCCGAATCACCGCTTTCGCGAAACGCGCCTTGGTCCGGTGCCCCCGGGCGTCGAACTCCATGATCACCGCGTGGGTCAACCGGTCGCGGTGCGGATTCAAACTGCAAATCCCGTTGCTCAGGTGAAAGGGCAACATCGGAATCACCCGGTCCACCAGATAGACGCTGTTCCCGCGCTTCCGCGCCTCCCGATCCACCGCTCCCCCAGCCTTCACGTAATGGGCCACGTCCGCGATGAACACCCCCAGCTCCCAGCCCCCGTGATCCAACCGCCTCACGCAGATGGCGTCGTCGAAATCACGGGCATCGAACGGGTCAATGGTCAGCACGAAGGCTTCCCGCCAATCTTCCCGCCCCTCGAGCTCCTCTGGACTCACCTCCAACGGCGCCCCGGCCGCCTCCAGCAAGACCGGCTCAGGAAAATCGAGCGGCAGGTCGTGCCGATGAATGATCGAAAGGATATCGACCCCGGGAGCGCCCATCGGCCCGAGAACCCGGACCACCCTGACCTTGAAATTGCGCAACGGCTGCGTCCAGGCGATCAATTCGAAGACCACCTTGCAACGATCCGCCGCATCCGGAGGCAGATCAGCCGCCTCCGCTTCCCCGTCCCGATGAAACGCCGGTTCGTCCGGGACGACCCGTCCGTAGCCCCGTTGCAGGTGCAGCGTCCCCACATAATGCTGCCGCTTGCGGCGGACGATCTCCTCGATCTTGGCCTCCCATCGGGAGCGGGTTCCCTCCCGAAACTTCTTCACATGACGCTGCCAGGTCGGCGGCGATCCCTGAACCACGGAGAAACGCACCGTGTCCCCGGGAAGGGCCGTCCCACTGTTGCGCTCCGCGACAAAGATGCTCTCCTTGCCGATCCGTGCCCGCAACGAGTCGCGGCTCTCGCTGTCCGCCTCAATCCATCCGTTCCGGCTCTTGCCTGGAGAGGGAAACTCCACGACGCCGACCCAGGTGTCTCCCTTCGCGACAGCGGGACGAGGCAGACCATAACGGGCTTTCCGTTGCTGCGCAATCACCCCGCGTTCCTCGAGGTTCCGCAAGGCCTGACGCAAATTCGCACGCTCGTTGGAAGGAACCTCGAGAACACGGGCCAGCTCCGAACGCGTCATCGGCTGTGCTTTCGGCGCTTCCAGGATCTGCTGAATGCGCTGTTCCAGTTCGGCGCTGCCGGGATTCGAGTCCAAGTGTCACCAGTTAGCGCCCCCGGGGAGTCATTGTCAAACATGGAATCCGCTTGACTTTAAACCTTTCTTCAGGCTTTTATACCGATTTTGTGTCCGGACACAGGGCCCAGCGGTTCGGACCACATCCCTTTGGCAGCACTCATGAAGCAACCACATCGCGCTCAACCTTGTCCATGGACCCTCGTCCGCGCGGGCGCCATTCTCGCATTGACCGCTCTCACCAGTTGCACCAGCGCCCGGATCCACCTCGCGGAATTCAAACCGCTCGAGCGTTTCCGCCAGCAATCCACTTCTCCGCAGCCCCCTCCCAACAAGTTCGTCATCAAGACGACCGCCTATTGTCACCAGGAATCCGACAGCAAGCCTTACGGCAAATTGACCGCTAGCGGCACCACGCTCCGCTGCTCCGGTCCCGTGCGCAGCGCCGCGGCCGACTGGTCCCGCTACCCCGTCGGCACCCGCTTCCGCATCATCGGCCAATCTCAGGTCTACGAAGTGGATGACTATGGCAGCGCCCTCGTCGGCACCGATACCATTGATATCTACCAACCCTCCATGCGTTCCATGCGCAACTGGGGAGCCCCGGTCGTCGGAATCGAGGTCATTCACTGGGGCAGCTATGCGGAGAGTGAATCCATCCTCGCTCCTCGCGCCTCCAAATCCCCACACGTCCGCCAGATGTTGGCCGGAGTCCGCGCCAAAAATCATCAACTGGAGCAAGGTCTCCAACCCGTCGGTGGCACCGCACCTCATCACAGGCCTGTCCCTGCCGGGCCCCGAAAATCCGCCTGACCCTCGCCGTGACCAAGGCTGAGCGAGCCGCATTCATCGGGCAGCGACTCGCCGAACTCTACCCCGACACCCCGATCCCACTCGACCACCGGGATCCTTACACCCTGCTCGTCGCCGTTCTCCTCTCTGCCCAGTGCACGGATGCCAGGGTCAACTTGGTGACCCCCGCTCTCTGGGCCCTTGCCGACAACCCTCACGACATGGCCCTGCGTTCCGTCGAGGAGATCGATGCCATTGTTCGCCCTTGCGGACTCTCCCCTCGCAAAGCCCAAAACATCCGGGATCTCTCCCAAATCCTCGTCGACACCCACGGCGGCCACGTCCCCGCAGACTTCGACGCCCTGGAAGCCCTGCCCGGTGTCGGCCACAAAACCGCTTCCGTGGTCATGGCCCAAGCCTTTGGCGTCCCCGCTTTCCCGGTGGACACCCACATCCACCGACTGGCGCAACGCTGGAAGCTGACATCCGGCAAAAACGTGGCCCAGACCGAGGCCGACCTGAAACGACTCTTCCCCAAGGAGAGCTGGAACCAGTTGCACCTCCGCATCATCTTCTACGGACGCGAACATTGCACCGCCCGAAGTTGCGACGGTACCGTGTGCGAGATCTGCCGGACCTGCGTTCCCGAACGCAAAAAGGCGGTCACCACCAAAAAATAAGCGGCCGCGCCACGTCAGACCGGCTTCGCCTCTTTGTCCGATTTGGCCAGTTCGGAAACATCATCCGTGGCGATCAATCGGTCCAGGCTCCGAATCACGTCCGGCGCGGTTTCGTTCCAATATTGGGTGTGAGCCCCCGGCCCGATGCAGGTCTCGCGCACGGGCAAAGCTACGCCATCCTTGGTCTGAAAATAGTCCAACCCTGGCGTGAAACACTCCGCCTTTTGCTTCTTCTCCGTGCGGAACAACATGCGCCCCACGTAGTCGCCACTCCGGTAGGCGTTCCACCAACATTCGATAGAACGGTGACTGGCACGGGGATCCGCCTCCGCGTCCCAGGCAAAAAGGTCCGGGAAACGGCTCGCGTAGAGCTGCTGCAACGGACTCCCCATTGTGTAAAATCGCACCGGCAACCCACCCTCACTCGGGTCTCCACCGACCACCTCTAGACCGTTCTCAACCGCCACCGTGCCGCGAGACAAGGTGCGCAGGAGATCGGAGGAAATCACGCTTCCCTGACTGTGCGCCAGGATCACCACCCGGGAATACCCCACCTCGGGGTCGGCCGGGTCCCGCCATTCCGCGATGTATTTCAGCAGCGAGGCGTATCGCGACAAAATCCGGGCCCGGTGCGTGCGATCCCGTGGCTTCGGATTCAAATAGTTCACCACATCGAGCGCGATGTCCAAACCACCACGCAACCCGGCAAAAACCGGGTCGGCCAACCTCGCGAAAAACAGATAACCGATCGCCAAAACCAGGATGACCATTCCCAGGGCACTGGTCAGAGGCCCCTGATTGAGGAACATGACGAACTCGGTGAGTGTGTTCTGCACCCAGTCCGGCTTCGGTTCCACCCGTTGCAGCGCCGGAGCCGACGGCGAATCCACCTCTTTCAAGCTCCTGAGATCGGGACCCGTCTGCAAGATCTGCTGGATCGACTCCGTAATTTCCTGCCGTTCCTCCTGGACAATCTGTTGCTGCACCGTGACCGCCGTCTGCACAACTTCCATCGGCTTCGGTTTGGTCTCCAACCGCCGCCCGGACAGGGGACGACCGAACCTGTCCCGGGCCACTGAAGGCTGGGAACGGACCACCGGAGCGGGAGCGGGCCGTGTGGCCCGGGGCACAGCCGGAACGACGGCAGGGAGCGGTTGAGGAGCGGGAGCAAGAGCCGGAGCCGGCTCTGGCGGAGGCTCCACCGGGGCCGGAGCGGGAGTGAGAGGTGTCGGCGCGGCAGACTCGGTTGCGGGCTCGTTGGCCTGCGCCAGCAAAGCGTCGGGAAGATACTTCAGTTCACGCACCCCCAAAAATCGATCCACGAGACGGATGACCGGATCCGACTTCGGTTCCGCGATCTCGATTCCTTTCGTCCGCACCTCATTGGCGCGGAAAGCCCGGAATGAGAACAGCGCCTGATTCAGCAACAAACAGCTCGCCAACAGCACTTGGCCCGCCCAGAGCCAGCGATACCCCTGGGAAAGATTCCGCCCCAATCCCTTGGTGATCCGCTCCCAACGCTTGTCACTGCGGCTCAGCCCGTTGGCCGCATACTCCGCAAAAGCGGCCGGGGCCACCGTCCAAAGGGAGTAGCCCAACACCAGGATCACCAGCAAAAACGTGGCTTCCAGAAACGGAATCACCATCTGGGCCGCCGCAAAATTGGCGAAGTCAGAAAAGCGGACGGGATGGGCCAAAGTCCCCTGGTCCCACGCCTCAAAACTCGGCATGCTGGACCATCGATCCAGGAACGGACCCACCTTCTGATCCACGACCGATTCCAATGGCCGCACCCATGCCGGGACTTGCTCGACTCGTTCCGCCTTGGGGACAACTCCGTTCACCCCCCCAAGCCGCGCCGGTATCAAGGCCAACTGGAAGAACGTCGAATTCAAGAAGCTGATCAGCAGAACCGGCATCGCCAACGACAGGATGGCCGTGCGAACCCGGTCCCTCTTGCGCCGAATCACCTCGGGCGAAAGCCAGCGCCGCAACGGCAACGTGAGGCCCTCGATCGTCGCCAGGATCATGAACAGATTCGCCGAGGTCGACAACACCATCCAAATCAAGGGCAAGGCTGCCAACGCCGTGCGGATCGCCATGATCGGCCCATTGAAAAGCAGCGGCCATTGCGTCTGCTGCGTCAGCCCCATCACCAAGCCCACCGTGAAAATCCCCATCAACACCACTCCCAAAATGGCGGTGCCAGGAAAGAGCCGGTTGAGCATCGGCAGAAAGGCCAATCCCACACAGACACACATCCCGAGCCAAGCCAGAATCGCCACGCCCGCTTCCGACCACCAGAGCGACAAATCTTTGTCGGCCAGCGCACCGTAGGTGAATGTCCAAGCCAGGAAGGAAACGACCACCACGATCACAAACATCGGCGGCCAAGGCAGGTGCCGCCAAAATTTCGAAGCCAGCCCGATGAGGGTCCCCGCCGTGAAGACCACCACCCCACCGGCAAACAAACCCCGGTAACCGCCCAACCCGCTCAGGGCCGTCTTCGCCCATTCCGTTTCCACCAGCGGAATGGCCGTCAGCGAGAGCATCGCAATCAAGAGGACATACAGCAGCGGCATCACCCGGGTCAGAATGATGCTCGCGATCGAATGGAAAAACATCATGAGCCCACGCAACGAGGTGAATGTGCTGAATTTGCCCACGTCCTCGCCGAAGGAGGCCCATTTCCCAATCGTCTGACCCCCCAACCAGGACGTCTCGAAAAGCAACCGATAGATCGCCAGGAAGATGTTCAGAGCCCCGATCTTCAACCGGCTCACATCCGCCCAATGCAATTCGTAGATGTGGACCGCCCGGTCCGTCCGCAACGGCTCGTTTTGCGAAGCCCGGGTGTGCCGCACCCCTTCCAACCGCACCGTCTCATACGCTCCCCGGCTCCCCTCCCCCTCGAAATCCTCGAGGTGTTCCCGGAGCTGGTAGGACCACGCATCCTCCTCCGGCAAACTCTCCACCCGAAGCGGCTCCACCCCCACCCGAATGATCCGCTCATTGAACCCGGAATAACCAGGCGCCGGACCCTCTTTGCCATCACAGGATTCGATCTGCTCCAAGTGCAAAAGCAGGTTCGCCGCCGTGGCCGCCGTGTCGTTCTTTCCCTGGTCGGCCACTCCGTGCACGGCGATCACCGCCACCGGGCCACGTCGGGATGCATGCGCTTTGGAGACTGACATAGGTCTGGGAAGTAGAGCAGGTCTTTGCAAGGAAACCAATCAAGATCTTTGGCAAAACGTCCGGTTTGCGATACCTGATGGAAAGGGCTTCGCTCCTACCCACGTGTTCTCGGTTTGTTCCCGATGATTCGCCCCTCCCTCCCGCTCCTCGCGTCTTGCCTCTTCCTGATGGTCGTTCCCGCAGACGCCGCAGGCCCTGGCCCCTTGCAATTCAACCGGGATATCCGCCCCATCATCTCGGAGAAATGTTTCCAATGTCACGGGCCCGACCCGAAAAAACGCGATTCCGGCCTGCGCCTCGACATGGGCGAAGCCGCCACCGCGGACCGCAAGGGGGTCCGAGCCATCGTCCCGGGAAACCCAACCTCCAGCGAGATCATCGCCCGAGTCACCAGCGACGACCCGGACGAGGTCATGCCGCCCCCGTCCGCCAAGATCGGCACGCTCTCCCCGCAAGAAGTCGCCACCCTGAGCCGCTGGATCTCCGAGGGCGCTCCCTACGAAAAGCACTGGGCCTTCAATTCGCTCGAACCACCCAAGGCCACCCATTTCGATGACCTCGTCGCCAGGAATCTCGCAGCGCGCGGAGTCTCCCTGCAACCCCCAGCAGATCCCGCCACCCTGATCCGCCGCATCTCGTTCGACCTCACCGGCCTGCCTCCCACCGAAGCCGAGGTCACGGCGTTCCTCAACGACCCTTCTCCCGACGCCTGCGAACGCCTCATCGACCGATTGCTGAAATCCCCGCGCTTTGGCGAGCGGATGGCCGTCGACTGGCTCGACATCGCCCGTTACGCGGACAGTTACGGCTTTCAAGTGGACCGGGATCGAGCGGTCTGGCCGTGGCGCGACTGGGTCATCAAAGCCTTCAACGAAAATCTGCCCTTCGATCAGTTCATCACCTGGCAACTCTCCGGGGATCTCCTGCCGCAAGCCACCGAGGATCAGATCCTGGCCACCGCCTTCAACCGTCTCCATCAACAAGAAAGCGAGGGCGGCAGCGTCGAGGAGGAATACCGGGTCGAGTATGTCGCTGATCGCATCCAAACGTTTTCCACCGCGTTCCTCGGCCTCACGTTCGAGTGCGCCCGGTGCCACGACCACAAGTTCGATCCCCTGACCCAGAAGGAGTATTTCCAGTTCTTCTCCATGTTCCAGAACATCGACGAGGCCGGCCTCTATTCCTTTTTCACCGACTCGGTGCCCACCCCCGCTCAACCGCTCATGGATGGCTCCACCAAATCCAGGCTCGCCACCCTCACTCTCAAGGTCTCCCACGAGGAAACCAAGCTCGCCGGCCTCAAACCCGTTGCGCCCTCCGGCCCAGTGACTCCGCAGGGCGAATTGGGCCGGTTCCACTTCGATCTCCTCCAACAAGACGCGCTCGCCAACGACATCGACCCCACCAAACCAGCCAAACTGAAAGGGGAGAACAAACTGATCCCCGGCCGACGCGGCCAAGCCGTCCGATTCACCGGAGATGATGCGGTCGATCTCCCACTCGGCAATTTCCACTCCTACGAACCCTTCAGCATTTCCCTCTGGCTGCAGTCGCCGGACCGCAAGGAACGCGCGGTCGTGTTCCACCGTTCCCGCGCCTGGACCGATGCCGGAAGCCGAGGCTACGAACTGCTCATTGAAGAGGGCAAGCTCAAATGGTCGCTGATCCATTTCTGGCCCGGCAACGCCGCCTCGGTCCGCACTCAGGCCAAACTCAAGCCGAACACCTGGACCCATGTGGTGGTAACCAATGACGGCAGCGGCCGAGCCTCCGGACTCCGTCTCTATGTCGACGGCCAACCCGCCGCAACCGAGGTCATCCAGGATTCGCTCACCCGGGACATCACCGGTGGCGGGGGCGACCACATCGCCCTGGGCGAGCGGTTCCGGGACCGGGGATTCAAGGGGGGCGTCATCGACGAATTCCGGGTTTACGGACGGGAACTCGGCGCGGCGGAGGCGCGCGGAGCGATGGATCCGGGCGGGGCCAACCCGCTGCCCGAAGCCCCCGAATACTCGGCGCAACTCGAAGTCCTCAAACAGGCGCGGGCCGAACTGGTCAACACCCGGACCGCCCTGAAAGAGATCATGGTCATGCGGGAGCTGCCCCAACCCAAGAAAGCCTACGTCCTGTTCCGCGGAGCCTACGATCAAAGGCGTGACGAAGTCGGTCCCGGCACCCCGGAGATCCTCACACCGTTTCCCAAAAACGCGCCCAAAAATCGGCTCGGCCTGGCCTTGTGGCTCACAGAACCGCAACATCCCCTCACCGCCCGCGTCACCGTGAACCGGTTCTGGCAAAGCCTCTTCGGTCAAGGACTCGTAAAGACATCCGAGGACTTCGGTTCCCAGAGCGCCCTCCCCGTCTACCCTGAGGTTCTCGACTGGCTCTCCTGGCGCTTCATCGAGAGCGGATGGAACACCAAGGCCCTCCTCAAGACCATCCTCATGAGCCGCACCTACCAGCAGCGAAGCGTCGCCAGTCCGGCGCTTATGGCCGATGACCCCGACAACGAACTTCTCGCCCGCGGCCCGCGCTTCCGGCTTCCCGCCGAAATGATCCGGGACAACGCCCTGGCCGCCGCGGGGCTTCTCGCGGATCGTCTGGGCGGCCCCCCGGTGAACCCTTACGAAATGAGCGAAGCCTTCAAGCCGGTAAACCCAGACGGCGGAGATACGGTCTACCGCAGAAGTCTTTACACCACTTGGCGGCGCACCAGCCCGCCCCCCGCCATGGTCACCTTCGACGCCCCCCGCCGCGGCATTTGCGTGGCCAAGCGAGAACGGACCAATTCCCCGCTCCAGGCCCTGATCCTGCTCAACGGGGAACAATACGTCGAGGCCGCACGCGTTCTCGGCGAAAAACTTCATCAGGAGAGCGGCGGTGATCCCGCCCAAATGATCCGCTCCGGCTTCCTCCGTTGCCTGAGCCGACCGCCGGATTCCAGGGAAATCGAGATCTGTTCCCGGTTGTATGCGGAGCAGGTCTCCCATTTCACCCAGTCCACCTCCGAAGCCGAGGCACTCCTGAAAATTGGACGGGCCCCCCGCGACCCCAAGATCCCCCTTCCCCAAGCGGCTGCCGCCACTGCCCTGGCCCAGGCCTTGATGAATCACGATTTCTCCGTCGTAAAACGATGAACCCAATCAATCGGCGCCATCTCCTCAACCGCTTCGGCCTGGGCCTCGGCGGTCTCGCTCTCTCCGAAATGCTGGCGGCAGAATCCAGCACGACCGATCACGGGGTTCTCGGAGGCACTCATCTCCCACCAAAAGCCAAACGGGTCATCTACCTGTTCATGTCGGGCGGTCCCTCCCAGATCGATCTCTACGACCACAAACCGCTCCTCAACCAACGCCACGGCGAGCAGCTCCCCGATTCAGTGCGCGGCGGGCAACGCCTGACCGGGATGTCGGGAAACCAATCTTCCATCCCCATGGTCGGGTCCCCCTTCAAGTTTGCCCCTTACGGCCCGTCCGGCGCGACCCTCAGCGAACTGCTCCCCCACACCGCCTCCATCGCGGAAGAGATCTGCTTCGTGAAATCGATGCACACCGAAAGCATCAACCACGGCCCGGGGGTCACCTTCTTCCAGACCGGTTCCCAAATTCCCGGCCGCCCCAGTTTCGGTTCCTGGCTCAGCTACGGCCTCGGCCAGGGAAATGCCAATCTCCCCTCCTTCGTCGTCCTCATCACCAAAGGCAAGGGCGGGCAACCCCTCGGGGCTCATCTCTGGGGAAGCGGCTTTCTGCCCACCCGCCACCAAGCCGTGCAACTCCGCGCCGCCAAGGATCCGGTCCTCTATCTCGGGAATCCCAACGGCGTGAGCCCCACCAGCCGCCGCCTCCTCCTGGATCGCCTCAAGGAACTGCACGAACACCAGTTCACCACCACTCCCGATACCGAGATCCAGGCTCGCATCGACCAATACGAGATGGCTTTCCGGATGCAGACCAGCATCCCGGAGGTGACCGATCTCTCCGGAGAATCCGCCGCCACCCTCGAGAGCTACGGGCCAGATGTCAAAACCCCCGGCACCTTTGCCGCAAACTGTCTCCTGGCGCGACGACTCGCCGAAAGCGGCGTCCGCTTCATCCAACTCTATCATCAGGACTGGGACCACCACGGCGGTCTTCCCGGCGCCCTGCCCAGGCTCTGCAAAGAGACCGATCAACCCGCGGCGGCCCTCATCAAGGACCTCAAACAACGCGGACTGCTCGAGGACACCCTGGTGGTTTGGGGAGGCGAATTCGGCCGGACGAACTATTGTCAGGGAAAAATCCAGCCCAACTTCGGCCGCGACCATCATCCCCGCTGCTTCTCCATCTGGATGGCAGGCGGCGGCGTCAAACCCGGCACCGTCTACGGAGAAACCGATGAATTCGGATACAACGTCGTCAAGGACGGCGTCCATGTTCACGATTTCCAGGCCACCATTCTGCACCTCTTAGGCATCGACCACGAACGCCTGACCTACAAATTCCAGGGACGACGCTATCGCCTCACCGATGTCCACGGACACGTCGTGAAGGGAATCCTGGCGTGAGTCCCCCGCTCTCCCCAACACCGGAACAAACCCCGTCTTTCAGCCCGAAGTCACCCTCGGCCTGAAGAGAACCGGGAGGCAAAACGCTTCCGCTTAGCCCGCAGTTCTCAAGGATCGCGTCGCGAGGCGCCGCCAAATGGCATTGCCTGCAAGGCGCGCGAAGGATTCCAGGGTGAGCGGTATGCCGACATCCCGTGAATCCTGGAATTCGAGCGGAACGCAGCAGGAATGTCATTGGGCAAGCCGCAGCAGCGAGAGCTTGAGAAATGCGGGTTAGGACAATCCCGTTTCCAGTGGGGCGCTCGGGCGCTGAAAATCTTGCGGCTTGCTTTGGTTTTCCATTTGATCAAATTTCTTGTACTTCTAAGGGAGCCAAACTATTTTGACCGGTTGTAATGCTGCTGGTCCTGAATCGTTGCACCTTCACCGCCGGACGGCTCCTCTTGCTGGCCGGCGGGCTCGTTTTGGCGGCCCAGCTCCTGTATTTCCTGTTCGGCCTGGCCACCTGGATGGACGAGGGAAACTACCTCTACGGCTCGACAGCCTGGGCCCGTCACGGACTCAAACTCTACAGCGAACAACTTCCCTGCTGGTATACTCCCATCTATTTTGTGGCTCTCGGTTGGTGGCAAGAGATCGCCGGACTCGGTTTGCGACCGGGACGATTCTTCTCCGTTCTCTGTTTCTGCGGCGCGCTGGCCTTTCTGGTGGCGGCCTTGTCCGGACCAAAAAATCCCAATCGCCAGGCGCCGACGGCGGCATTTCTCTGGTTGGTGGTGCTCTCTCCGGCCTTGGCGCTCTATCACGCCAGCGTCTCCCAATTCGCGTTTGTCAACCTTCAGATCGCCGCCCTCATCTGGGTCCTGTTCCATCCGGGCCCGCTCTCCCGGGACTGGCGCTGGCTCTGGGCGGGATTGCTCACCGGCGGCATCGTGATGACCCGCCCCAATTTTCTGCTCCTGCTGCCGCTCCTGATGCTCGCGGATGCCTGGGTCAACGGTTGGCCGGGGAAACGAGCGGTCGGCTCCTGGCTGCTGGCTTGCCTCCTGGTGAATGGCGTGATCGTCGCGATCTTTGGGCCGGGCGCACTGTGGAATCTGATCCGGACCTATCCCGGATCCGAACCCTTGGCCCGCGCGCTCGGGCTGACTGCGGATCCGGCCGTTGGATCACTGGAAGGGGGCGACCTCGGCCTGCGCTTGCAGGGCTGGTGGGCCACTCGTCCCGAAACCTTTCGGGGCGCCCATGAATGGTTCCTCGAAGGGGTCATCTGGCCCTACCTGCCTCTCCTTCTGGCAAATGCCTTCACGCTCGACCGCTGGCGGCAACGCGGGTTCGACCGCTCGCTGGATGCGGCCATGAGCCTGATTTTCTTCGTCAGCCTCCTCTTCCATTTCGCCGCCACCCAGACCTTCTGCCAGACCTGCGCTCTGCCCTATGTCAATTACTCCGCCATCTTCGGGCTGGTGGGCGGCGCGCCCTCGGCCTGGATCGCGGCGCAAAATCTCCGCCAATCGTTGCCCACCTGGTTTCGCGATCGCGCCTGGCTGACCTGGCCTCCGGCCCGCGCCGCACTCGTCGCGGCCCTGGTCCTGCTCCCCTCGGTCTCCGCCTTCACCGCCACGGGCTTTTACCGGAAATGGATCGATTTCAAGACCGCGGGCCAGGTGCGCGCCTTGGCCGCTGGGCTCGCCTCCACCGTCCCCCGGGATGCCGTGGTGCTGCCCTTGGGAATCGATATCCGCCTCACCGAAGTGATTCATCTCGCCGGTCTCCGGGCGGATCCTTCTCTGATCAACTTCAGCTTTTCCATCCGCGATCCCATCGATGCCGGAGCCGTGTTCTCCAAGGAAGACCAATCCCGAATCCGACGCCGCGGCCTCTGGACCAAGGAACTGCTCCGGGAATGGCTGCGCGAGCAGCATCGCTACGCCCTTTACCGCGAGGGCGGCATCATCGACGTCCGCTGCCGGGAGATCCTCACGGACCTCTTCACCTCGCAACCCCTCCTGCCCGGTGCCGAACCCGGAAGCCCACTGGCAAGCTACCGTCTCGCCATCCGCCGAACCACCCCCCCACCCCAACCCTCCGCAACGCCATGATCCCACCCAACGAGCCCACGGGAGTGTCCGTCATCATCCCGGTATATAACGAATCCGGAAACCTGGAGATCCTGTGCCACCGCACCCTCCTGAATTCAAAACCCAAATGCAACGAACTTCTGGATAGTATACAGAGTGGTTTGCAACGTAAAGCGTTAACTTAGATTTGCCTTCAATACGCCCGAGGGCGTATTGAAGGCAAGGATCT
>QQNE01000002.1 GCA_003402735.1 Verrucomicrobiota bacterium | reverse complement strand
GGCGGTCTCGGACCTCCGCCACCACCAGGCGGTCTCGGACCTCCGCCACCACCAGGCGGTCTCGGACCTCCGCCACCCCCACCGCCCTGATAACCCGGACCCCGCTGTCCCGGTCCAGATGACCCGGGCCCACGCGAATGGGATCCCCCTTGACCCTGCCCTCCAGGACCCCGGTTCTGCTGACCTGAACCTCCTGGCGCGCCGGGACTGCGCTGGCCAGACGAAGAAGACGACGAAGAGGGCGATGGACCTCTGGAATTTGAAGAACTCGGATTTTTATTGGACATAGGCACTTGCAAGCAGGCAGGTTTTCCGAGGAGCGGCTCGTCTCGACCAGCGGTGTGCAGGCCTTTGAAGACAGGGGTTCCGCTCGCCGGGAAAAGGTGAGCCGCGGCCTGACGCCAACGACCACACCGGCATGCCCGGAATTCGGCCTTGTGCCATCATCGTGCGAATTTTTGAAAAACGAAGAGATAAATTCAGGATTCCGCAGGATGCCTGACTACGGATGAAAACTAAGCGCCCTCAAACCGCCCATCAACCGCGCGCCAACCGCCACGCCACGGAAGCGGCCGGTCCCTTGCCACATCTTTGCGAGGAAGACCTCTACGACCGCGTCATCGCCACCGACAACCCGTTGCTCCTGATTCTCGACGAAGTCACCGATCCCCACAACCTCGGAGCTTGCCTCCGCTCGGCCAATGCCGCCGGCGCCCTCGGCATCGTCACTCCCAAACACCATTCCGCCGGAGTCACCGACACCGTCGTCCGAGTCTCCTGCGGTGCCGCCACCGTCACCCCAGTCGTCCAAGTCACCAACTTGGCCCGCGCCATGAAAAAATTGCAGGAACTCGGTGTTTGGCTCGTCGGCACGGATGACTCGGCCACCCGGACCATCCACGAGATCGATTTGCGGGGACCCATCGGCCTGGTCATGGGCGCAGAAGGATCGGGCATGCGGCGCCTCACCAGAGAAGGGTGCGATTTTCTCACCCGAATCCCCATGCTGGGCAGCGTCCCCTGCCTCAATGTTTCCGTGGCCGCGGGAGTCTGCCTTTTCGAAGCCGTCCGCCAACGGCACCCCACGCAAATGTAACTTCCATATGTTTCATGAATGAGAAAGTTTGCATAATTGCGAATTTTCTCCTATTCCTTGTGGCGCTTCGCTGCCCCCGTTCTCACCATGGCCAAGCGCGCCCGCACCCGTTCCGAGCTCCGCCCTTCCCCGGCGGACATCCCACCGCTTCCCCCGGCCACCAGCCAGGGCCCCGCATGGGGCGAGGCGACTCTGACTTGGCGCAACCGGGTGGCCGCCCTCGGCGTGGAGCGCCGCGCCCGGGAAATCGCCTTTCTCGATCGCGCGATTTCCGATCGCAACCAACAATTCCGAAGACTCAAGGAGGGCGTCGCAGAATTGGAGCAAACCCTGCAAGACCGGATCTCGCTCAGCAAGGACGTGCCCGGACTCCGCGCCCAACGGGCGGAGCTCAGGAGGGACCTCGAAACCCTGCGACGCCAGCGCCAGGACTTGGCAGCGGCCCCGGCGGAACTGATTCAGGCAAAGGTGGAGCTCGACCGGGTCCGACACGATCTCGTCCTCACCCGCCACGAATTCGCCGAATTGGAACGCATCCGCGGAGAGCACGAGTCTGAGGTGATCGAGTTGCGCGAACGGGCCGCCACTCACCAGAGCGCAGTCGGATCCGCCCTGGAAGAACTGGAGAAGCTGAACAGACACATCGAGCGCGCGCGGAGGGAAAGGGAAACCGCCGCGGCCGAAGAGCAAGCACAACGGGAAGCGCTGGAAACAACGCGCGCCGAGTGGACCTGTGCCCAAGCCGCCTTGACCGTGCTCAAACGGCAAATCGACGCCGCACAAGAAGTCGTCGAGGGGTTGTCCAGGCAACGGATGGACCTGGAAACCGCCCTCACCGCCCTCACGGAAACCCGGCAACGAATGGACGACGAAGCCAGCGAGGAGGAGCGCGTGCGGCGAACCCGACAAGCGAACCTGGCACGGCTGGACGACGAACTCCTGGCGCTGCACCTCGCCCTGACGGCGGCCCGGAACGCGGAGCAAACGGAAAAGGAACAATTCGTCCGGGCCAAGACCGAGCGGAAAGAAGTGATCGACGAACTGGATGGAGAAATCTGCAGGCTCCTCCAGCAAAAATCCACCGCGGAACGGGCCTTGGAGGCAAGCTCCGACTTGGGGCAAACGGAGTCCGCCTTCCGGCTTGCCACCGCAGCCACCAGGCAACAGGCCCACCGCATGAGCCAGGAAAAGGCCACCGGTTCGCGGGCTAACGGGTGTCCGAAGTGACCGAGCCGACCCTCGCCAGCGCCCCGACGTGCGCCAGCACCGCTTGCCCGAGACCCGCCAGATCGTAGCCGCCCTCCAAAACGGAGATCAAACGGCCCTTGGCAAATTTGTCCGCCAGATCAAGCAGGATCCGGGTCAATTCCCCGAAGTCTTCATCCCGAAGCAGGAAACCACCGAGCGGATCCCCATGGCGGGCGTCAAACCCAGCCGAGATCACGATCAACTCCGGTCGGAAATTCTCCATCGCGGGGAGCAGCCGATTGCGGAACGCATCCCGAACCGCTTCCATCATGGTGCCGGCAGGCAATGGACAATTCAGCGTGGTCCCCTTCCCCGCCCCAATCCCGGTTTCCCCTGCCAACCCCGTGCCCGGATACCAGGGATGTTGATGGGTGCTGAAGTAAAAAACGCTTCCATCCCCGTAAAAAATCTCATGCGTGCCGTTCCCGTGATGGACATCCCAATCGACGATCAGGACGCGGCCGATTCCGTGCTTCCGCTGAGCGTAGCGAGCGGCCACCGCTACGTGATTGAAAAGACAAAAACCCATGCCCCGGTTCGCTGTGGCGTGGTGCCCAGGCGGTCGGATCGCGCAAAATGCGTTGCGGACCTGGCCCGCCATCACCGCGTCCACCGCACTCAACACCCCGCCCGTGGCCACCCGGGCCGCCATGTAGGAATCCGGGCCCACCTCGGTATCGCCCGTGGAAAGCCGCCGTCGGCCTTCATCCACAATCTCTCGCCGCACGAGTTCCACATAAGCCGGCTCATGAGCCAAACACAATTCCTCCACGGAAGCTTCCCGGGCCGGAATCGAGACCAAATCATCCGTCCACCCCGCTCCGGACAACGCACGCGCCACCGCCCGGATGCGCCCGGGGGATTCCGGATGCCCCGGTCCAGTCTCGTGCGCTTCAAACCGGGCGTCGAGCAGTAACCCCGTCACCATGGAGGAAGCTAGGCCAACGGATCGCCGATGTCACGAGCAATGATTCGGCTGGCATTTCCGCCGGGGGCGGTGAACGTTGGACGCCCGATCTTTGCCCATGCTGACGCATCTCAAGCTACGCCATCTCCGTTGCTTCGAGGTGGCCACCTGCCAGCCCGGGTCCGGCACCACCGTCTTTCTCGGTGAAAACGCCCAGGGCAAGACCTCCATCCTCGAAGCCGTCTGCGTGGCCATGCGCCTGCAATCCCCGCGCACCGCCAACTTGGCAGACCTCATCCGCTTCGGCGAAAAAGAGTTCGCGGTGAGCGCCAACCTGGAGGGACAGGAACTGCTCTTTGGTTATTCGGGAAATCGCCGCCGCATGACCATCGACGGCGAAACGATGCGATCTTCCGGCGACTACCTGCGCCAATCCGCCCTGGTCGTCTGGATGTCCAACGACGACATGTCCCTGGTGCGCGGCGGAAGCGAGGGCCGACGCCGCTTCCTCGATTTCCTGGGCTCCCAACTCCATCCTCCGTACCGCCCCGCCCTGCGCGACTACGATCGCGCCCTGCGCGCCCGAAACTTTCTGTTGAAGCGGGATGCCTATCCCCGTTGGGATCAGATCGATGCCTACACCCGGGTGCTCGCGGAACACGCCGCCGTTCTCACCAGGCTGCGTCGAGAGTTGATCGCCCGGCTCCAGCCCTTTGCGACGGCGGTGCAAGCGGAAGTGAGCGGGCGGTCGGAACCGCTGGGCCTGGTCTACGAGGATGCCGGTGGCGACCACCTGGAAGAGGTGCTCGCCGGTTTTCGGGAGGAGGAAATGCGTCGGCGTGGCACCGCCGCGGGCCCTCACCGGGACGACTTTGGGATCACCTTGCACGGCATGCCGGCCGCCCGCTTTGCCTCCGAAGGTCAGCAACGGACCACGGCTCTGGCCCTGAAAATCGGTCAAGCCCGGCTCTTTCTGGCGGAAAGCCGCCGTCCCCCCCTGCTGCTGCTCGATGACATCTTCGGCGAGCTCGATCCGGGTCGGCGCAACGCTCTGATGACGGCCTTGCCTCCGCATTCCCAAAAACTCATCACCACCACGCATCTCGACTGGTTGCGGGATCACCTGCAGCCCGAGAGCCTTTACGAGGTGACGCGGGGCACCCTGGCACGAAGCTCCTGAACGGAACCGCCCTTTTCTTCAGGCCGTGATGCCCAGGGCGCGTTCCATGTCCTGGCGCACCCGCTGCAACTCGGACGAAGGGATCTTCCGCCCTGCGCGGTCCGTGAGATAAAAGGTATCGATGGCCGCACCCTTTTCCGTCAGCACCCGAGCCACCGCCACTTCGATGGCGTGGCTCCCCAGGACGCGGAACAGTTCGTAAAGGAGCCCGAGCCGGTCCAGCGTTTGCACCTCCATGACGGTGTAACGGCTGTTGATGTCGTTGGAAAAGAAGACCCGACTCGGAAACGTGCGGACCAACTCATCGTCCTCCATCTTCGGCTGGGGAAACCGCTGACTCAAAAGGGTCCAGTCGACCGTTTCATCGAGCAACTGGTTGACCAGCGCCTCGACCCGCTTCTGCACCTCCCGGGAGCGGACCGGCTCAAAATTGGTCGTACAAATTCGGAAGATATCGAGAACCAGGTTGTCCCCGCGGGTGAACAAATCGGCGCTGAGAATGTTGATTTCCGCCGAGGCGAGGGCCCCCGCGATTTTGACCAGAAGATGACTCCTGTCCCAACAACAGATCTCCAGTTGGGTGTATCCACTGGCCGGATGAGAAATCCACTCGATCACCGGATGCAAACTCTCCAGGCCCGTGGTGCGGGTGGTGTGCTCGATGAAACGCCGGAACAATTCGATGTGACGCGCCACGGCTTCCGCGTCCCGAAACTGAAAATACCGCTCCGGCATCTGCGTGAAATGAAGCTCGATTTCGGCGGCGCGGCTGGCCTCGAATCGTGGACTTACATCCGCCCTGAGTTCCTGCCGAGACTCCTCCAACGAGCGGCGGAAGATCCCCGTGTCCTCCATGTAAGCGCAAGTGGAACGGTAGAGCTGCAACATCAGCATCTCTTTCCAAGCGGTCCAGCTGTCGTCATTCGTGGCCCGGGAATCGACATGCGTGAACAACAAAAGCGCCTCCATGTTCGCCCGGCCCTGCATCACCGAGGCAAACTCGGCAATCGTCTCCGGATCATCCAGATTCTTTGCCGTGGCGGTGCGCCAAAAAATGAGATGGTTGTCCACCAGAAACAGCAGCAACTTGCGCTGCGACCCAGAAAGCTGCAACCGGCGCCCCACACGCTGGGCCAGACTGGTGCTGGCGTCGCTGTGATACCGGACATTCTCCGCACGTCCCGTATCGTGCAGCAAGAGCGCCAGATACATCACCGCGGCGTCTTCCAATTCATGGAAGAGTTTGCTGTAAACGGCCAAGCGGGGATCGCTCTCCCCGGTCAGGGAATCGAGGATTTCGATGCAGCGCAAGGTGTGTTCATCCGCCGTGAAGCGATGAAAAAACTCGTGCTGCACCAAGCAATCGAGCGCCCCAAACTCGGGCACATACTTGCCCAGAAAGCCGACCCGGTGCATCTGACGCAGGGTGCGGCCCACCTCCCCCCGAGCCCCCAGAATTTCCAAGAAGACAATGCGATTGGCTTTGGAATAACGAAAGGTCTTGTTGACCAGGTTCCGACTCTTTTTGACCAGCTTGCGAAGGGCCGGACTCAGCCGCAAATTTCGCTGTTGGGTATGCCGGAACAAACGCATCAGCCGATCCGGATCCTCGGCGAACACTTCCTGATGCTCTGGATAGGTCAATCCCTGACGCGCGTAAAACCCATCGAAATGCTCCGCCGCACCCTGTCGACGCGCCAAAAAGCTGACAATTCCTTGTGAACGCTCCCCCTCCTGAAGCAGACGGAACGCCTGCATCAGGGAAGTGCTGTGCATGTAAAGGGCCCGGGTGTGGCGGTAGTAATCCCGCATGAACACCTCAATCCGCCGCAACATGGATCGCTGAGGATACCCCAGATTCGTCGCCACAACGCCCTGGAGCCGCAAGGTCAACTGATCCGTGCAGGGCCGCTCCGACCAATGCAATTCGTTGCGGACCCGCATCAGGAAATCATACGCCTTGGTCATCGCGCGATAAGCGGACCGGCTCAACATCCGGTTCTCCACCAAGTCCTCAAGCCCGTGATACCCGAACTTCACCCTGGTCACCCAGAGAATGTTCTGATAGTCCCGCAAACCTCCACACCCCTCTTTCAGGTGCGGCTCTTGCAGATAAACGGTTTTTCCGTGCTTCTGATGACGCGACAGGAAATCCCTGCGGCGCACTTCCAGATACTCCGCCTCCCTGCCTTGAATGCACTCTTTCTGGAAGCGGTCGACCAATGCCTTGTAAAGCTGCGCATCGCCCAGGATCAGGCGGGTGTCGAGCATGGCCGTCTTTGTGGGATTGTCGACATTCGCCAATCGGATGCACTCCTTGATCGAGCGGGTCGCATGCCCCACCTTGAAACCCATGTCGTAAAGCATCGTCAGGATGTCCCCGATCATGTCCACCGTCGCCTTGTTCAGCGAGGATGTGTTTCCCGGACAGAGAAACAACAGATCGACATCGCTCCCGGGACTCAGGGTGCCCCTCCCATAACCGCCCACAGCCACCAAGGTGAAGGGAAACTTGACCGCCTCCGGAGCCTTGCCTTCGGGGTTGAGGATCCCATCGACCAAGTTCCGCAGGACGGTGTCGAGAAGATCGGACCGACGCGTCGCCACCGCCACCCCTCCCTCTCCCGCCCGGTGCGACATCTTGATCCGATGATTTCCAAGCTTGTGGAACCGCTTGAACAAAGCGATGAGCTCCGCGCGGGTTTTGGCTTTCCGGCGCTCCACTGGCAGCGCCTGTTCCGCACGGGTCAGGACTTTCGGTTTGTTTTGGCCGCCTGCCTCTGGCATGAAGTGTCAGACTATGTCAGAAGATTCTCCCCGGCAAATCCCATGTTGGACTTGCTTTCCCCAGATTCAGGTCCGTCGTGCCATCGCCGCCACCGTCCCACCGCTGGCCGTGATCGCCGGGATCCTCGCAACGCCGCCCCCTGCCTCCGCAATCTCCCCGTCCGACCCCCTCGAACGCATCGCTTTCGGCTCCTGCTGCAACCAAAAACGCAGCCAGGTGATCTGGCCGGCCATCGCCGCCCTGCGCCCCCAACTCTTTCTCTTCCTGGGCGACAACATTTACGGCGATTCCGAAGACATGAATGTCCTGCGGGCGAAGTATGACGAGCTGAATGCCAATCCCGGCTATGCCGCCCTCCGCGCCATTTGCCCCGTGCTGGCCACCTGGGACGATCACGATTATGGGGCAAACGATGCCGGCGCGGAATTTTCCCAACGGGATCCCTCCCAAAAGCTGTTCCTCAAGGCCTTCAACATCCCGAAGGACCGGGGGCCCTGGCAACGGCCCGGGGTCTACGATGCCTACTCCTTCGGTCCGAAAGGCCGCCGCGTGCAAATCATCCTGCTCGATACCCGTTACTTTCGCGGCCCGCTCCTCAAGTTCGGGCCCGGGCAATCGAGAAAACTGGGGCCTTACCAGGAAAATCCGAACCCATCCTCCAGCATGCTTGGCGAAGCCCAATGGCGATGGCTGGAAGCCCAACTCAAGGAACCGGCGGATCTGCGGCTCATCGGCTCCAGCATCCAGGTCCTGCCGGTGGATTCCAATTGGGAACGCTGGCAAAATCTCCCGCACGAAAGGGCCAAACTCTTGGATTTGCTCCGGCAAACGCCAGGGGAACCCATCGTTCTCCTGAGTGGCGATCGTCACCTGGGCGAGTTGATGCGGTATGAAATCAGCCCCGGCCGATTTCTCCATGAGGCCACCTCGTCTGGACTGAGCCATGCAGGGGGAGGACAAGAGAGTGAACCGAACCGTTTTCGGACCGGATTGATGTTCCGGGAACTGAACTTCGGCACCCTCGAAATCGACTGGTCCGGACCCAAACCCCGGTGCACCTTGGCGATCCGGGATGTTTCCGGCAAGGTGGTCCGAACGGTGACAACCGCAGATCAGTAAGCGGTGATGTCGTCGGAGGATTTCCCCTGCGAACCCAGCACGCCATCGACTCCGTAGGACCAAACGGCGACGTTGGTGAAAATCTCCTCGGTGGACCCGTTTTGGGTCCGGGAGGGCACCTGCAGGGAATTGTCATAATTGGCATCAATCATGATGTAGTAAGGGTTGCTGGAGCCACCGGAACCGGACAGGAAGGGATCGAGCAGCTCCACGGTGCTGCCGTCGCCGCTGCGGTAGAGCCCAGGCATGCCCTTGCCCTTGGCCGGACGCGAACTGAAAAACTGGACGCCCCGGCGGTTGAAGGTGGTGTCCACCCCGAGCAGGGTCCGCATCACGGGCGTGGTGGAGTCTGTAGCCACGGTGGTGTCCGTTCCGTTCCCTCCGCCGGGAAACGCCGGAAACCGCTTGTATTCCGTGAAGTAGGACATCAGCGCCGTCCGCAATTCTGTGGCCGTCTTCTGCGCTTGGACCTTTTTCATGTTGGACTGCACGGCATGCCCGGCCGGGATGATGATGCTCGACAGAATGGCGATAATGGTGATGACCACCATCAGCTCCATCAACGAAAACCCGGGACGACTTTTTGGGGGGAGATTGGGATGCATGAGGGAAACAGCAACGACTGAAAGAATCCTATGAACCAACGGCGAAAAAGGCAATGACTTTGTCCATACAAACGAGTTTTTGAGAGGGCCACCGCCGGATCAATGCGCCAGATTGGGGGCCAGCCAGCGCTCCACCTCGGCGACCTCCATCCCCTTGCGCCGGGCGTAATCCTCCACCTGATCCCGATTGATTTGGCCCACCGCGAAGTAGCGGCTCACCTCGTTCGCGAAGTAAAGTCCACTCACGCTCGCGCCGGGGTGCATCGCCATGCCCTCCGTCAGGCGCACCCCGGTCCGCGCGGTGGCGTCGAGCAGATCGAACAACGTGGTCTTCTCGGTATGATCGGGCGACGCCGGGTAGCCGCCCGCCGGCCGGATGCCACGATACCTTTCGCGGATCAAATCGTCGATGGTCCATTCTTCCCTCAACCCGTAAATCCATTCCTGGCGGACCCGTTTGTGCAGGAATTCCGCAAAGGCTTCCACCAACCGATCCGCCAGCGCTTGGGCCATGATCCCATTGTAATCGTCGTGCTGTTCCCTGAACGACCGGGCAAACTCATCCACACCGTGTCCTGCGGTCACCACAAACCCTCCCAGATAATCGGCACGGCCACTCTCACGGGGCGCGATGAAATCGGCCAGGGAATAGTTCGGAGCATCGCTCTTCTGCATCTGTTGGCGCAGACAGTGGAAAGTCGTCAGGACTTTCTCGCGGTCCTCACCGGTATACAACACAATGTCTTCTCCCACCCGATTCGCAGGAAAAAATCCGTAGACCCCACGGGCCGTGAACACCTTCTCGGCCACGATGCGCGCCAGCAGTTTCTGACTTTCGTCATAAAGCTTCTTGGCCTCCTCGCCGACATACTTGTCCTCAAAAATGGCCGGGAACCGACCGCGCAGCTCCCAGGTGTGAAAAAACGGAGACCAATCGATGAACGGAACCAATTCTTCCAAGCTTGGCTCAATCTCACGAATCCCCAAAAATTCCGGCTGGGGGAGGTCCGCCGTCGCCCAATCGATTTGCAGGCCCCGTTGTTTCGCCGTCGCAAAGGAAATGAGGTTTTTGGCCGCGTTCCGTTCCGCAAACTCCTTCCGCAGTCTCACATGCCGCTCTTCGTTTTCCCGAATGTAGTTTTCCTTGAGATCCTCACTGAGAAGCGCGGACACCACCGGCACAGAACGGGAGGCGTCCAGAACATGAATCACGGAATTCGGATAGTGCGGCGCGATTTTGATCGCCGTGTGGGCCGGGCTGGTGGTCGCTCCCCCAATCAGCAGCGGCTGGGTGAACCCCGCCTTGCCCATTTCCTTGGCCACATGAACCATCTCGTCCAACGAGGGTGTGATCAATCCCGAAAGGCCGATGATGTCTGCATTCACCTCCCGCGCCTTGGCCAAGATCTTTTCACAGGGGACCATCACCCCCAGATCGATCACCTCGAACCCGTTGCAGCCGAGCACCACCCCGACGATGTTCTTGCCGATGTCGTGGACATCCCCTCTCACGGTGGCCATGACCACCACCCCGGCCGATTCCGGTGTCTCCTGATTCGCCTTTTCCGCCTCCATGTAAGGCGTCAGCCAAGCCACGGATCGTTTCATGACCCGAGCGCTTTTCACCACCTGGGGCAAGAACATCTTTCCCTCCCCAAACAGATCTCCCACAATCCCCATTCCATCCATCAACGGACCCTCAATCACCTTGAGTGGACGCCCGTATTTCTCCAAAGCCTCGGCGGTGTCGACCTCGATGAAATCGGTGACCCCCTTGAGCAGCGCGTATTCCAAACGCTTCTCCACCGGGGCCTCCCGCCAAGAGAGATCGACCTCCGCTTTCTTGCCTCCTTTCCCGACATTCTCCCGGGTGTATTCGATCAGGGCATCCGTCGCCCCAGGAGCACGGTTCAACAACAAGTCCTCCACCTTCTGGAGAAGCTCGGGAGGAATCTGATTGTAGACCTCCAACATCCCCGCATTGACGATCCCCATGTCCATGCCGGCCCGGATCGCGTGGTAGAGAAACGCCGAGTGCATCGCCTCGCGCACTCGATTGTTGCCACGGAAACTGAAGGAGATGTTCGAAACCCCGCCGCTCACCTTGGCCCCGGGAAGGTTCTGCTTGATCCAGCGCGTGGCTTCGATGAAGTCGACCGCGTAATTGTCGTGCTCCGGGATCCCGGTGCCGACGGTGAGAATGTTCGGATCAAAGATGATGTCTTGCGGCGCGAACCCGACCTCATCCACCAGGATCCGGTAGGCCCGTTCACAGATGCGAATCTTCGCTTCGTAGTCGGCTGCCTGGCCATGCTCGTCAAACGCCATGACCACCACGGCTGCCCCGTATTTCATCACTGTGCGGGCGCGTTCCTTGAACTCTTCTTCGCCATCCTTGAGCGAAATCGAATTCACAATCCCCTTCCCTTGCAAACACTTCAAACCGGCCTCGATCACCGAGAAATTCGACGAGTCGACCATCACCGGAACCCGGGTCACGTCCGGCTCCGTTTGCAACAGATTCAAAAAGCGGTTCATCATCGACACGCCATCGATGAGTCCTTCGTCCATGCAGACATCGATCACGTTCGCGCCGTTTTCAACCTGCTGACGCGCCACGGCCACGGCCTCCTCCAGCCGATCTTCCTTGACGAACTTGGCGAAGACCGACGAACCGGACACGTTCGTCCGTTCCCCGATCATGAGGAAATTGGATTCCTTGGTCAGGTTGTAAGGCATGGACCCTGACAACTGCATCATCGGCTCCAGTTCAGGAACGATCCGCGGCGCCAACCTCTCCACCGCTTTGGCGATCGCGGCAATGTGTTCGGGCGTGTTGCCGCAACAGCCGCCCATGATGTTCACGAAGCCGGACCGGGCAAAGTCCGCCGCAAAATTGGCCATGTCCGGCGGAAGCAGATCGAACCCGGTCGGAGCCAGCGGATTTGGCAACCCGGCGTTCGGGTAGCACGACACGAAACAATCGGCCTTCGCGGCCATTTCCTCAAGGAAGGGACGCATCTCCGCAGGCCCGGCGGAGCAGTTCATCCCAACCGCAAGCGGCTTGGCGTGCCGGACCGCCGCCAGATAAGCGCTCAAGTCCTGGGCGGAAACCAGAGTCCGCCCGTTGACCATGGCCGCAGAGATCATGAGCGGCAGCTCAATCCCCTGCTTCTCCATCACTTCCCGAGCCGCGACCAAGGCGGCCTTGGCGTTGAGCGAATCGAAAATCGTCTCGATCAGCAGGATATCGACCCCGCCGGCGATCAAGGCCTCCACTTGCCGCGCGTAAGCCGCCTTGGCTTGATCGAAAAGCATCGGCCGAAACGCAGGGTCATTCGAATCCACCATGAACGTCAACGACACCGTCATCGGACCAATCGCTCCGGCCACGTAGCGACGCCTGCCGGTGTCGTTCCCCACGCGGTCAGCCCATTTGCGGCACTGGCGCGCGGATTCGTGGTTGATGTCCCAAACCACTTGATCGAGGAACGGATTCTCAATCACCTTTTGAAAAAATTCCGGATCCTTCCGGCCGCCGTGTTCCCGGGGATCCTCGACGAAAAGATCGCTCTGGGCGATGCTGGTTGCGCCGAAGGTATTGGTCTCGATGATGTCCGCGCCCGCCTCCAGGAAGCGACGATGGATGTCCTCGATGACGTCTGGCCGGGTGAGGGAGAGGATATCCCCGTTGTTGAGGAGATCCTGCCGGTTGTCGCGAAATCGCTCGCCCCGGGCATCCGACTCGCTCAAGCCATAGCCGCGAATGGTGGTGCCCATGGCGCCATCGATGACAAGGATGCGCTCCTTCATGGCGCGGCGAAGCTCGAGTTCTACGGGTGACATTGGGGAGAGTCTACACAGGGAACAAGCTGCTTCAAGGAGCAATTATCATCATATCACGATATCAAGATATGAAAAATTCCCGTGCTCTTTCGCCGGATGGTTGCCCCAACCCGCTCCTGCCAAAGAATCCGATTGACATGGGCTTGGGTTTTCGGGCTATAAGTAGGGTCGCGAGTGGCAGAGAATTTTGAAAGAATCTTAGCATGAGTGACCCAAACCAAGCTCCGGACACCAAGACTTCCACGCTTCCGGTTCCAGACACCAAGACATCGACGGTTCCCCTGAAAAGAGAGACCGTCCGCATCACTCTGAAGGCCACTCCCGGTGACTCCTCTGGCGTCGCTGCCGTTCCCCCACCCGTCCGGCCCCCCGTCGCGGTTGCCCCCCCGGCCCCGACGGTTCCCAAACCGCTGGCTCCACCTCCAGGAACCGGGGGCGCGACGCGGCCAATTCCTCCGCCCGTGGCCACGGCCACCGCCATCCGCCCCGTGGCACCCGGCGTTCCGGCCCCGATGGCACCGCCTACCGTGGCGCCTCCCTCCGCGCCCAGGACCGTTCCGCTGGCCAAACCGCCGGTGTCCGGACCCTCGGCACCGCCAATCCAAGCGCCTTCCGTCCTGCCCCCAAAACCGGTCGGGCCAGTTCCTCCGCCAAAACCCGTGGGCACCGTGCCGCCTCCCACCGCAGCTCCGGCCCCCAAAGCGCCTGCTCCGTCCAACGTGGCGCCGGCGTCGGTGACCCCCGGACCGCCCAAGCCTTCCGGAATCCCGGCCCCATCCGGCGTCATGGCTCCCAAGCCTCCCGCCGCCGCGCCGGCACCGTCGGGTCCTGGAATTCCCAAACCGCCGACACCGTCCACGGTCTCCCCGGCTACCGCGACAGGCGTCTCCCCCTCCTCGGGTTCCAAAACCATCGCGCTCAAACCGCCGGAGGGTGCCCCGGCGACTCCTGGTGTGACCCCTTTGCCCGGCCCGGGACCGACTCCCCCAGGGAACCGGCCCCTGCCCAAATCCACGGTCAAGCTGCAGACAACCGGGCCGCTGCCGAAAAGCCCACCGACCACGACGCTGCGTCCTACGACCATGTCGCCCGGGTCAGCTTCGTCTGCAGATCAGGACTACGAATATGACGAATCGGAAGACGGCGCGTTGATGCCCTTTTCCATCATCGTCCTCATTCTCTCGGTCGTGGTTCTGGTGATTGAGGTCTTGACCAAGATGGCCAGCGGCTCCTGAGCAAAACCCCGATCGCACCTCATTCCCTCTGCCCGTCAAACCATAGCGGATTTCAACCATGCCATTTGCCATCGCCGTCCTCGCCCTCTCGGTCCTCGTGCTCGTGCTGGAAATCGTCACGATGTTGAGCAGTTCCTGAGCGCCGCCCGACCTCCCCGCACTCCTTCGGAGAACCGCCGAGCTCAGGACGAGACTGGCTGAACCGCTTGACGATCCAGCAGGCTCGCGCAGTATTGGGGAACGCCTTCCACACACCGGAAGGCATCCGCCGAGACGATCCATCCTCAAAACACTCTCTTTTCCCTCTTTCCCCTCTTTCCCAATGGCCTCCGAATCCGTAATCGAACTCTCTGCCGACACCTTTCAAGACGTGGTGGCCAACTCCCCCGTTCCCATCATGGTCGATTTCTGGGCCGAGTGGTGTGGTCCCTGCCGCCAACTCGCGCCGGTGGTTGAGGCCCTGGCCAAAGAAGTCGGCGACCGCTGCAAAGTCGCCAAATTGAACGTGACCGGCAACGAAGCCCTGGCCCAGAAATACAAGGTCACCGGCCTCCCCACCCTCCTTTTCTTCAAAGGCGGCGAGGAAAAAGACCGGGTGGTCGGCACCACGTCCAAAGATCGCCTCAAAGCCAAACTGGAAGCCCTAATCTGAGTCGGCCCAGACGAGGGTGGGATTTCCCTCCCCTCGAATCCACTCGGCGGCTCACTGCCCAGAAGCCTGTTCCCGAATTTTCTGTTTCGCGGCTTCGCGATCGCTATTCAGCGTCGCCAAGTCCCGGGCCAACTGGATTTGCAACTCCTGGAGTTCCCCATAGTTCCCGGTCCCCCTCGCCTGATCCATCAAGCCTTTGAGAAACACTTCGCGCTCGGCGATCTTTGCTTTGAACCGATTCTCCACCTCCGCGATCTCCGCTCGCTGCGCTTCCGTCAACTTCACTTGCGGATCGCTCGCTCCGAGACGTTCCATGGCCAGTTCATAGGCAGATTTCATGGCACACAATATCCCCGACTCTCCGCAAACCTCAACCCCTGCCGCGCCGCGAACCGCGCTCGGTTTGCTCTGTCTGGATTTCGATGGCACGCTCGTCGATTCGCTGCACCCATCCGACCACTCGGTTCACCCTTCCCTGGTCCAATTGATCGGCCAGCTTCGGGAACAAGGCGTCCTCTGGGTCATCAACACGGGTCGCACCCTGGAGGGTTTGAAAATCGGGCTCGAAATCGCGGCCTTGCCGTTCGCTCCGGATTATGTGATCACGGAGGAAACCTCGTTGCTGGTGGCCTCGTCCGATCATCCGGAGGGCTGGGACGCGCTGGGTGACTGGAACCTGCAACGGGACCAAGCCTTCCGCTCACTCCTCGCCGAGAGCGGACATATTTTTGATGAAATCCGGACGTTCGTTGCCCGTGAGACAAGCGCCCAATATCTGGTGCGCTCCAATGGCCTGGACGAGATCATCGCCAACAGCGAGGCGGAGATGGAACAGATCTGCCACCGAATCGAGGAGGTTCGCCATGCCCACGGAGCCCATCCGCTCGGTTACCAGCGCAACACCGTCTACCTCCGGTTCGGTCATCAAGGGTATCAGAAAGGATCGACCCTGGCCCGCTTGGGAAGCTACCTCGGCATTCCTGCGGACCGGACGTTTGCCGCGGGAGATAACCTCAATGATCTCCCGATGCTCGATCCTGAAGTGGCCGCATACCTCGCTTGCCCCGGCAATTCGCATCCCCTGGTGCGGGAAACCGTGCGCCGCCACGGCGGTTATCTCGCCCAGTCCCACACCGGTGCGGGGCTGGCCGAGGCGTTACGATTCTTTGGTTTCGGCGGGTGAGGCCCCGGCTGCAGCAAAGCGGAGCCTTGAATCCTCGTGCAGGCAAACGTTGAGTGGCGGCCATCCACCCGGTTTTTGGGTCTGAAACATCCACAGGTAGGTCGCCACCAACTCGGGAGAACGAGACTCCAGCAATTTGTCGATGGCGGGGCCCAATTTCTCCGCCTCCAATTCGTCAGGCAGTTCCTCCACGCTTCCCTCGCCATCATGAGGGACTCCGATGGCATCAAGGAATTCGACCAAGAGATCCTTGTGGCATTTGAGGAGCCAAATTTGGAGGATGTGCTCTGCGGCGCTGTCGCTCGCCTTCAACTTGACGGTCTTGACCATCCAATCGATCTGGGCGTCCAAGGGCTTGCGCTGGATGAACACGGGGCGCAGACGCCGCTCGTTGGCCAGGGAAATCAACGCCCCCTTGTAAACCTCACGGCTGTTCTCGCGAAGACTGCGAAACACATCCGCCGCAAGCTGGGGTGAAATGGCTTGAAACAATTGAAAGGCTCTCACGAGATCGGTGTCCAGGGATGAGGGAGTGGCGCCCAGCAAACAGCCCGTGATCTTGCAAGGCAACCGCTTTTTCATGGCCGCTTGTGATTCTCCCAGATCACCGCTACGGTCCCGAAATCAGCGATGCCGGAACTCCAGTCCCCTGACACCCTCAACGTCCAGGCCGATGTCGCCATCCTCGGCGGCGGCATCGCGGCGCTCTGGACCGCACACCTCCTTCGAAGCGCTGGCTACGGAGTGACCGTTCTCACCAACGCCCCCTGGGGCACCGGTCAAACCCTGGCTGCCCAGGGAGTGATTCACGGCGGCTTGAAATACGCGCTCGGCGGAAAACTGACGGATTCCTCGGAAGCGCTCGCCGCCATGCCAGGCCGTTGGAGCCTCAGCTTGGCCGGGAATGGAGAGATCGATCTGCGAGGCGTCACCGTGCTCAGCCCCTCGCAAATTCTCTGGAGCCTCCCGCAAGTCGTCAGCAAGGTCATCGCGTTTTTCGGCAGCCAGAGCCTGCGCAACCGGGCCGGGGCCATCCCCCGCAAGGATTACCCGCCCCCGTTCCAATCCCCGGATTATCACGGCCAATTGTTTGAATTGGGCGAAATGGTTGTCGATCCAGTCAGCCTGGTGGCCGCCCTGGCCACACCGCTGCAAAATTGCGCTCGCCAATGGAACGGGTCCGCCCAGTGGAACACCGCGCCCGATGGACAAATCACCGAGGCCCTCTTTCCCGATCCCTCCGGCCGTCCCATCGCTCTGCGGGCCCGCCACTGGGTCCTCGCGGCTGGTGCCGGCAATGCTCCCATCCTTCGCTCCATGAACCGCCGCGGTCCGGACATGCAGCTCCGACCGCTCCATCAAGTCGTCATCCGCAGCGCCAAACTTCCGCCGCTCTACTCCGTCTGCATCGGCAACGGAATCAAGCCGCCGGTGGTGACCACCACCCATACCGCCTCCGATGGCACCCCACTCTGGTATGTGGGAGGGGACCTTGCCGAAACCGGCGTGGAGCGATCCGAATCCGCCCAGATCGATTTCGCCAGGGCCCGCTTCCACGAATTGCTCCCCTGGCTCGACCTCGGCGGGGCGGAGTGGGCCACCATCCGTGTCGATCGCGCCGAACCGCGCACCGGCACCGGAGATCGTCCACCGGGGGCCTTTGTCCATCAACAGGGAAATGTCTTGACCGTCTGGCCCACCAAACTGGCCTTGGCCCCCAACCTCGCCACGCAAGTCCTCGACCTCCTCGCCAAAGCCGACGCCCCGCCGTCCGGCGGCGTCGTCGGTCTCGAAACACTCAACCTCCCCGTTCCGGCCCTGGCAAAAGCGCCCTGGGACCTCTGACGCACCCCATGACTCTTCGCGAAATTCCTGGCACCGGCATTCGCGTCTCCCGTCTCGGCCTGGGGACCGTCAAGTTCGGCCGCAATCAGGGCGTCAAATACCCGCGGACCTTCGATCTCCCGACCGATTCCGAGATTCACCACCTCCTCGATGTCGCCCGGGAGGGCGGCATTCACTTTCTCGACACCGCCCCAGCTTACGGAACCAGCGAGGAACGAATCGGCGCCATCCTTGCCGAACGAAGCGACGATTGGGTCATCAGCACCAAGGCCGGGGAGGAGTTTTCCGAAGGACAATCCCACTTCGATTTTTCGCCCCAAGGCATCCGGTGCAGCGTCGAACGCAGCCAGCGCCGCTTGCGCCGGGAACGGCTGGAGATCGTCCTGCTCCACTCGGACGGGAATGACGTGGACCTGCTGCAGCATTCGGGTGCTCTGGAGACCCTTCATGCCCTCAAGGCCGCCGGCAGCATCGGTGCCATCGGCATCTCCACCAAAACCGTCGAGGGCGGCCTGGCCGCGTTCCGCCTCGGAGCCGATATCGTCATGGCCGCTTACAATCCCTGGCACCGCGTTGAGGAACCGATCCTCGATGCCGCCGTCGCCGCCCGACGCAGCATTTTCATCAAGAAAGCGCTCGGCAGCGGTTGGTTGGGTCAGGACGCCACTCTTTCTCCAAAGGACCAGGTGCGGCAAGCCTTCGACTTCATCTTTGCACACCCCGGGACCACCGCTGTCGTCGTCGGCAGCTCCAATCCCGCCAATCTCAAACTCAATTGTGAACTGGCTTCGGCTGCGGAAGCCAATGCCCTCCCATGACCCCACTTTCCCCGGACTTTTTCCACCGTGATCCGGTGCTCTGCGCCCGGGAATTGATCGGCATGGAATTGGTCTGGAACGGATGCGGAGGCATCGTGGTGGAAACCGAAGCCTACGCCGATCAGGGCGATCCCGCCTGCCACACCATGTTCCGTCCCAGTGCCCGGCAATTTGTCCGCGAGGCCAGCCCAGGAACTGCTTATGTCTACTTGAATTACGGGATGCACTGGCTGACGAATGTACTGGTCAAAGGGGGGGCTGCAAACGGATTCGTTCTCATCCGCGCCCTGCAGCCCACGCGCGGGATCCCAGAAATGCGCCAACGGCGCCGCAAAGATCGTCTCACCGATCTCTGTTCCGGTCCCGGCAAACTCAGCGCAGCCCTCGGACTCTCATCGGCCCATCACGGCACAAGCCTTGTCCACTCTTCCAACGGCGGTTTTTTCCTGGGTCCGGTCACGCCAGAAGTTGCGTCCTGCGTGCGCATCGGCATCTCCAACGCCATCGACCTGCCCTGGCGTTTCTTGGTGGCCGGATCGGAATTCGTCAGCGTCAAGCCGCGCGTCGCAACGCCGATTCAAGAGGATCGAGCAACAAGGCCCGGATCCCCTCGCGCAAAGAAACCGAAGCAGAAAAACCCAGATGCTGCAACGCCCGGGCCGGATCTCCGGGCCCCTGATTGACATCCGCCTCACGCCTCGGCGCAAACACCGGCAAGGGCGCATTCGGTTGTTGCTCGAGAAACAAATCGACCATCTCCCGAACCGAATGCGCCTTGCCGGTGCAAAGGTTGTAGGCACCGCTCGGCACATCCGGACGGGTTGCGGCCAACATCAAGCCCCAAACCGCGTCTTCGACCCAAAGAAAATCCCGGGTCTGGTTTCCGTCCCCAAAGATGGTTACGGGAAGACGTTTCTTGAAACGTTCTGCGGCAACCGTCACCACGCTCGACTGGGAGGCCAACGGATCCTGATGGCACCCGTAAACATTAAACAACCGGGCGGATACACAAGTCACTCCCTCGGTCCGCGCCAGTTCCTCCAGGATTTGTTCGCTTTCCACTTTGGCCCGACCCAATTCCGTTCTCGGGTCCAACTCGTCATTCTCGAAAGCCGGAGGACTCCATGGATCACGGTCCCCATACACCGCCGCGGAGGAGGCCAACACCACCCGGCGAATGCCCTGGCGTCGCGCGGTTTCGGCCACCACTCGCGTCGAATCCACATGCAACCGACGATTGCGCAACGGCCATTTCTCCGCGGCGGCCACTCCCGCAAGACCCGCCAAGTGGAGAATGGCATCCGGCCGAAACGAAGCCGCCACTTCCTCGAACAGACCGATATGCAAAAGATCGTCATCGATCAGCTGAAAGCCACGGGATCTCGCCGCTTTCAAATGCGCGCGGCGGCCTTGCGAAAGATCGTCGATCCCTCTCACCGAGTGACCCTGAGCCAGCAAGAGATCCACCGCATGACTGCCCAGAAAGCCGGCGGCACCGGTGACGAGCACCCGAAGGGAATGATTTCGTTGATCGGACATGAACGATGACCAGAGGACGCCCGATCTTAACTTTAAATACCAGATTTGCAATAGTTTTTGAAAAAGAGATGGAACGACCCGTCATAAGCCGGATTCTGTTCCCCACCGCAGCGGGGCGACGACCATTTATCTATCAGCCGGTCGCCCGGCCAATCCCCACCGAAGTGGGGTGCGACTAATACCCGGGGACAGATCGCCGAAGCGAAACCGGACAGGCGGCCCGTTTCCCCTGCTCTGTCTTGCACCGCATGGGGTTTGCCTTGCCTCCACCGTTGCCGGATGGAGCGGTGAGCTCTTACCTCGCCATTTCACCCTTACCGGGCCGAAACCTGGCGGTATGTTTTCTGTGGCACTTTCCGTCCACCCCGCATTACACGGGACGTCCCCGGCTTTTCACCGGGCATGCTGCCTTGTGGTGTCCGGACTTTCCTCTCGCCGAGCCGAAACCCGACGAGCGACCGTCTCAGGATCGTTCCAAGACGGGAGGATACCCCGGGACTCAAGCCGGGTCAAGCTCCCGAGGACATCGATATTTCCATGAGCTTCTAACCGTGCTCCACGAGCCATCCATCCCGCATCTCCACCCGGCGCGATGCCGCTGCGGCCACTTCTTCCTCGTGCGTGACCACGACGAGGGTCGCGAGGCCCTGTCCATGGATGTCGCGAAGCACATCGATGATGCGGTCTCGGTTGGCCGAATCCAGATTCCCGGTAGGCTCATCCGCGATCACGAGCCGCGGGGCGTGGATCAAGGCGCGGGCGAAGGCCACCCTTTGCATCTCCCCGCCACTGAGCTGATGCGGAAAATGCGTCTGCCGCTCGCCGAGGCCCACCAACCCGAGCAGTTCGGCGGCCCGCTGATGGCCCGCCTTGAGATCATCCCCGCGCAACGCCAACGGCAACATCACGTTCTCCCGCACGGTCATGGTCGGCATGAGATTGAAAAACTGGAAGACAATCCCAATCTCCCGACGCCGGAACTCGGTCTTTTCCGCTTCGCTGGCTTGGTGCAACGCCAGACCCGCCACCGCGATTTCTCCGGAGTCGGGCGAATCCAAACTGCCGATCAGATTGAGCAACGTGCTCTTGCCGCTGCCGCTCGGTCCCGTGATGGCGACAAATTCCCCGTCGCGAATCTCCAGGTTGAGATCCCGCACGGCGGGCACATGAACCGCTCCGGAACTGTAGCTGCGGCAGAGTTGGCGGCAATGAACCATCATGTTCCCGATTCCCTCTCATCCTCACAACATGGCCGCCATCCGGGGCAAAACCTGGGCCAAAAGCAAATTGCTGCCCCCCCGCATCAGGATTTCATTGACCAAATCCTCATCCCCCTGACTGGGCCCCGGCAGAAACGAACTGGTTTGATGGACCCCAAAACGCGAACGAATCTCCAACAACAACGACGCCTCGGATGCAATCACCTCGAACCGGGCTCCCCCACCCTCCAAGAGAATCGACGGAATGGCGGATGTCCCACGATTCTGTTCCAGGAGCGACAGGCTGATGCGAGCACCGCCCGGGCGTTCGTAATGATAGGCGGCGCCCACCCGCTGCACCAGTTCCGCCCCCAATTGCCGCGTGATCCACGCCGCCAGGTAGAGTCCGGTGTGGCGATGGGTCGGCGTATGAACAATCTCGATCCGGTTGATTTCCGGCAAAAACTGGCGCGCCGCCGGGGGATCAAACAGCACAGCCACGGCCCGGCGATGCTGGTGCCCGCGCGTGTAGGCCAAATCATGAACCAAAAGCTGTCCACGCCGATCTGAAAGGCGTCCGGTCGGCGCCGTCACTGCCTGTGCGATTTTGGCAAACTGCGGCACCGGATTCGCCCAGCGACTGCTATCCAAAATGAGCCGGTCGATCAAGGTGTAGAGGCTCTCCTGAAAATGGTGGGACAACTCACCCCGCCACCACATGACCAGGGGCAGGTCCGAGCGGAGATGACAAAAGACCAGATTCGTCAGGCACGACTGGCAATCTCCGCCGAGAAGAAAGGTCACCTGTTCGGAACAGAGCTTGCCCTTGGCATCCGGACCCAGTTGACAGCGCGCCTTGATCCAGCAGCGCACCGATAGCCCACCCAGATCCGGCAAAACACCAAGTAAAAGCGCACGGCAGGCATGATTCCGGGTGATCCGGTTGAGCGACTCATCGTCGTCCGCCAAACTCTCCGGATGTTCCGTGTAGATGGCCAGGTTCATCAGGGAAGCCCGGGTCACGCCCGGTTCGACGCTAAAATACTTGTCCAACCGGAGATCGATCTCCCCGAGCGGCGTCTCTTCGCCGAACAAGCCGTCGTCGATGGCGACCCGCAGCGGTGCTGGAATGGTGACTTCCATGGCTCTTGGATGGCTACAGGCGCCGCCAAACACGGCCGTCGCGGCTCAGCAAAGTGTCCGCCTCTTCCGGTCCCCACGTCCCAGCCTCATAATACGCCATCGGCGGAGGAGAGTTCGACTTGTGCCACGCGTGCTCGATGTCGTCGATGAATCGCCAGGCATGCTCCACCTCATCCCGCCGAGCGAAGAGGGTGGCGTCTCCGGCCATGGCATCGAGCAGCAACCGTTCGTAGGCTTCCGGGCTCGGTTTGCCGAACGAAGTGCTGTATTGGAAATCCATCTTCACCGGTTCCATGCGGATCGAAGGGCCCGGCATCTTCGAAAGCATGCGCAGGGACATTCCTTCATCCGGCTGGATGCGCAACACCAGGACATTTTTGCGGGCGGTCACCGGGAGACGATTGAAAAGCACGCCCGGCGGCTCCTTGAAATGGATGGAGATTTCCGTCACTTTCTTGGCCAATCGCTTGCCCATCCGCATATAAAATGGAACGCCTTCCCAACGCCAGTTATCGATGTTGATCTTCAACGCGACATAGGGTTCCGTCATGGACCGCGGATTGATTCGATCCTCCGCCAGATAGCCGCGCACCGGCTGGCCGAGAATCGAACCAGCTTGGTATTGCGCACGCACCACATTGTCCGCGACGGCGCGCGCATCGGGATAGCGGCGCAGGGACTTGATCACTTTGACCTTCTCGTCCCGGATGCCGTCCGCGGTCAGGTCGGCGGGGGGCTCCATGGCGATGAGGGAAAGCAGCTGGAGCAAATGATTCTGCACCATGTCACGCAGGGCGCCGGCGGTATCGTAATAACCGCCCCTCCCTCCCTCCATCCCGAGCGTCTCCGCGCAGGTGATCTGCACGTGATCTATGTAGCGACTGTTCCAAAGAGGCTCATAAATGGCGTTGGCGAAACGGATCACCATGATGTTTTGCGCCGTCTCCTTGCCCAAATAGTGGTCGATCCGGTAGGTGTCGCGCTCCGGAAAGGTGGCGTTCGCCACCGCGTTCAACCGCTCGGCGGTGACCAAATCCGTCCCGAAGGGCTTTTCCACCACCGCCCGGGTCCAACCACCCTCACCCGGTTCATTGAGACCGGACTCACGCAACTGATCGAGGATCACGTCAAAAAATTCCGGAGCGGAAGCGAGATAGAAGAGCCGGTTGGGCCTGCCCGGCTCCGAAAGCTCCCGGTCCGTCAACCGTTGCCCCAGGCTGCGATATCCCTCCGGATCGTTGAACTCGCTGCGGTGATAGGAAATGCCGGCCGCAAACCGTTCCCAAAGCGTCTCATCATGTCCCTGCCGGGAAACTTTGCGATTCATCTCCCGCAGTTCCTCGCGGAACTCCTGATCCGTCTTTTCGCGCCGCGCCACCCCGATGACCCGGGACCCCGGAGGCAAATCGCCCTCCTTCGCGAGGTTGTAGAGCGCGGGGATCAGCTTGCGGTGCGTCAAGTCACCGGTGGCACCAAAGATGACCACGCTACAAGGCTCGGGACTGGAACGGGAAACGAGAAACTCGCGGAACGGATTGTCCATGGACATCAGGCCCCAGCCTTGCCTATCCCCGAGGAAATGCAAATGGAGCTTCTCCAGCAAGACGTCACGCAACGATCATTTGCGATTCACAGGGATGCCATTATCCTACGCGCCTCCATGGTTGTTCCCTCCGACATTCGCAATATTGCTATCATCGCCCACGTCGATCATGGCAAAACCACCCTCGTCGATCAACTGCTGCGTCAAGGAGGCGCCTTCCGGGAAAACCAGACGGTCAGCGAACGCGCCATGGATTCCATGGATCAGGAACGCGAACGCGGAATTACCATCAAAGCCAAAAATACCTCTGTCCGTTGGAACGAGAAGATCATCAACATCATCGACACCCCGGGCCACGCCGATTTCGGCGGTGAAGTGGAACGGGTCATGAAGATGGTGGACGGCGTGCTCCTCGTTGTCGATGCCTACGAAGGTCCCCAGGCTCAAACGCGATTCGTTCTCAAGAAGGCTCTGGCGGAAAACCTGCACCCGATCGTCTTCGTCAACAAGATCGATCGCCCCAACGCCGACCCCATCGCGGTTCACGACAAAGTCCTCGAACTGTTTCTCGACCTCAACGCCACCGAGGAACAATTCGGCGCCCCCTTCCTCTATGGCAGCGCAAAAAATGGATTCGCGGTGACTTCCCCGGATCAAGTCGGCGAGTCCATGGGCCCACTCTTCCAAGCCATCATGGAAAAAATTCCCGCCCCGGCCGCCAACCCGGATGGCGAATTCAAGATGCTCATCTCCAACATCGATTGGAGCGACTACGTCGGCCGGATCGCGATCGGCAAGATCCTCGGCGGCCAACTCAAAACCGGAGATACCGTCTGGCGCCTCAAAAAGGACGGGACCAAAGAACGGGCCAAGGTCACCAAACTGATCGAATTCAACGCCCTCTCCACCCGTGATTCCTCCGAAGGCATCGCCGGCAACATCGTTGGCATCGCCGGGTTCGAAGACGCCGACATCGGTGAAACCCTGGCCGGCTCGGAGTCCGCCGAACCACTGCCCTTTGTGGAAATCGATCCCCCCACCGTGCAGATGGCTTTCTCCATCAACGATGGTCCCTTCGGCGGCCGCGAAGGAACCCGGGTGACTTCCCGGGAAATCCGCGACCGTCTTTTCCGCGAGGCGCGCACCAACATTTCGATCTCCGTAGAAGATGGCGAAGATGCCGGCACCTTCAAGGTGAGCGCCCGGGGCGCCATGCAAGTGGCGGTGCTGGTGGAGAGCATGCGGCGCGAAGGTTTTGAGGTCCTCGTTTCCCGTCCAACCGTCATTGAACGAATGGTCGATGGCCAGCGCTGCGAGCCCTACGAGACCGTCTACGTGGAATGCCCGGATCCGTCGGTGGGCGGAATCATCAGCGGACTGGCCAACCGCAAAGGCCGGGTGGACAAGATGGAATCTCTCCACGGACGGACCTACATCGAGGCCACCTGCACCACACGCGGGCTGATCGGATTTGAATTTGAACTGCTGAACCTCACCAGCGGCGAAGGCATCATGTCCCACCTCTTCAAGGAATACGGTCCGTTGGCCGGTGAAATCCGAACCCGCGGCACCGGCACCCTGGTGGCCATGGAACAAGGCACTGCGATGGCGTATGCTCTCGATAGCCTGGAAGCGCGCGGCAAACTCTTCGTCTCACCCGGCGAAGAGGTCTATGAAGGCATGATTGTCGGAGAAAATCCCCGAACGGACGATCTCCCGGTCAATCCCACCAAAGCCAAGCAGCTCACCAACCACCGCTCCAGCGGCGATGGCAAGGGCATCCAACTCAGCCCGCCCATCAAGTTCTCCCTCGAGCGCGCCATCGAATACATCGCCCCTGACGAACTCGTCGAGGCCACGCCAAAAAACTTGCGGCTTCGCAAGAAAATCCTCTCGATGAACGAGCGGAAGCGGCAGGCCAAGAAGGATTTGGCGGGCGTTTGAGCCCAACCAAATTCAACGAGGCGCACGGAGCCGGTCAGTCAAGCCACTCGTCGGCCAAAAACGGCTCGGGATCCGATTGACGGAAGCGAGGAGTGGATCGGTCCTTGGAATCGGCTCCATTCAAGGCAAACAACAACCCAGGTCCATCACTCAGGGTCTGGATTCGCTTGCGGACGATCGGCTGCGACTCGGTGTAATCGCAGACACGCACCTTGAAATTCCGGATGGTGTTCATGGCAGAAGCAGAGGATTGAGGACTTTGATTTGGAGTGCACAAAAATGACGGACCGTCGCCCAGTTTGTGGCGAGATCGTCACTCTTGATAGCCCGAGGTTAGCGATTGTCAGCTAACACGCAACTAAAAGATGAATATACTGTTAGGATTTCCTGACTATAGGGCCGAGTCAGGGGTCCGAAGGGGCGTCTACCGGAGCCACCACCACCGCCATCACCGAGCGGTCAAACAGAGTGAATCAAAGATCCCGGGACCGGGGTTCCCGATGAACGGTTGTGGCATCGGCGGCCACCGTGACAAACGGTCCACCGGCCAACGGGGCCGTTCCGGTGAAGGCAACGTCCGGGACGTCCGTCTCCTTGCCGCCCAGGGGGAAATCCTTGCGAAGCGGAAAGAAAGGATAGCCCTCCCACATGAGAATGCGGCGCAGGTCAGGATGACCGCTGAAATCGATTCCCATCATGTCATAGACCTCACGCTCATGCCAATTCGCGGTCGGCCAGAGATCGACCACGCTTTCGACTTTCCCCGTCTGGTCAGGGACCTCGGAGCGGATGCGCAGGTGGATTTTGTCCCTGTAAGAATAGAGTTCGTAGACCATCTCGAACCGATTTTGGGCATGGTCATCGCCAAAGTGGTCGAGGCTGCTGACATCAACGAGGTAATCGAACCCGAGATCCGTCTTGCAGTGGGACAAAACCGCCTTGAGCGAAGCGGGATCGACCTTTAGGGTCTCCTCACCGCGGAAAGCGAGGCGTGTGGAAACAGCGGAAGCGAACTTGGTCTGGAGAGCGTTCGCGGCGTCGGCGGCGGTCATGGAATCGAGATCGAGTGACGGTTCTGTTCGGGGAACCGATTTGGCGAGGTCAAGCGGTCAATTCCGCAATCAGTTCACGCTTCTGATCCTCCAAGGCGTGTTCTTTGCCAATTTTGCGCTGAAGGCGCATGAGGCCTTCCAGCAAAGCTTCGGGCCGCGGCGGACAACCCGAAATGTAAACGTCGACCGGGATCAAGTGATCAATCCCCTGCAGAACGGCGTAACTGCGATACATGCCGCCGCTGGAGGCGCAAGCTCCCATCGCGATGCACCACTTCGGCTCCGCCATCTGATCCCAGATGCGCTTCACCGCCAAGGCCATTTTGTAAGTCACCGTCCCGGCAACGATCATCACATCCGATTGCCGGGGCGAGAACCGCATCACCTCAGCCCCGAAACGGGCAATGTCAAAACGCGAGGCACCGGAAGCCATGAGTTCGATGGCGCAGCAGGCCAAACCCATCGGCATCGGCCAAAGGGAATTGGACCGCATCCAGTTGATGGCGGCGTCGACCTAGTGAAAATGATGTTCCCCTCGATCTTGGAATCGTAGGCTGCGGCAATGCTGTTTCCGGAAGCGGACATGGAACTGGATTCTAAACACCTTACGAATGGCGGGCGCACTGGCAACCCACCTTTGTGAAATTGTGCCTGGTTTTCTGTTCTCCATCGTAAAAGGTTGCAGCGATGCGTCACTGGCTCCTCAAATCTGAACCCGACGTCTTCTCTTTCCAGGATCTGGAGCAACGCCCCGGAAAAACCGAACCCTGGAACGGCGTCCGCAACTACCAGGCCCGCAATTTCATGCGGGACGGCATGGAACCGGGCGACCTCGGTCTGTTTTACCACTCCAACACCTGCGTCCCGGGCATTGCCGGACTGGTGCGAATTTCCCGCTCCGCATACCCCGACCCAACTCAGTTCGATCCGGACTCGGACTACCATGACCCGAAAAGTGATCCCGCCGCCCCGCGTTGGCTCATGGTCGATGTCACCTGGGCGGCCGCCTTCCCCGAGTTTGTCTGTTTGGAATCGATGAAACAGGATCCGGCCCTCGAAGGCCTCCTCATTCTTCGCCGCGGCAACCGACTCTCCATCACCCCGGTCGAGCCGGAACACTTCGCCCGGATCTGTCAGCTCGGAGGGCTGAAAACATGGCCCCAATGAAGTTTTCACGCCCCTCGTCCGCCACCATCATCCGGATCTGCCTGGTCGGGTTGCCGCTCGGCCTTTTCCTGATGGGCGTCGTGGCCATGCTCCTCATCCCCCACCAACCAGGCCATGCCGTTCAAGGTCGCATGATACGGAAACCACCGAGACAACTCATGCGAACCGACCTCGACCTCACAGCGATCGCGAAACGCCACGTCCTGACCCTGGCCTCGGAAATCGGACCACGCAGTTTCGAATCGTTCGCAAACCTGGAATCGGCCCGTTTTTATCTCCTCTCCACCCTCGGCCAGAGCAATTTGGGGTATCCCGTGCGCGAACAGCGCTACACCGTGAAGGAACAAACCTTTTCAAACGTGGAAGCGGAACTCACCGGGAAACGGTGGCCCAGGGAAATCATCGTCATTGGTGCCCATTACGACACCATCTCCACGACACCAGGCGCGGACGACAACGCCTCCGGCGTCGCCTCCATGCTCACCCTGGCCGAACTGTTCGCCGGGAACCCCCAGGGCCGCACGATTCGTTTCGTCGCTTTCACCAACGAGGAACCGCCCTGGTTCCAGACCCCGGACATGGGCAGCCTCCGCTACGCAAAAGACCTGCATGCAAAGGGCGAAAAGGTCGTCGCCATGCTTTCGCTGGAATCCATCGGTTACTTCTCCGATCAACCGGGCTCCCAGCACTATCCCCCACCCTTGGATCAACTCTACCCCGCCACCGGAAATTTCGTGGCCGTCGTCGGTTCCCCCCAAAACACCCGGCTCGTCGATTTCGTCCACGCCGCCATGCGTTACAGCGGCGCGATCCCCGTCGAGAAGGGGGCGTTCCCCCCACAGACTCCGGGGGTGGGCTGGTCGGATCATTGGTCCTTCTGGGAATCCGGCTTCCCCGCCATCATGCTCACCGGGACGGCACCGTTCCGGAACCCGAACTACCATCAGCCGACCGACACCGCCACCACGCTGGATTGCGAACGCCTGGCCCGGACCACGGGAGCGGTCCGCCAAGCCATCGAGGCCCTCGCGAACACGCCCAATCTCGGTTGGTGAAGCGGCCTGCAAAAACTGGTTGAATCCCGCGGCCCCGGCGCGTAGGATCACCGTCCCGTCGCCCAGACGGTCTTTTCCCGGGGCATTAGCTCAGTTGGTAGAGCGCTTCAATGGCATTGAAGAGGTCAGCGGTTCGAACCCGCTATGCTCCATTCCCCTCCCAGACCGGCTCAACAGATCCGCGGGAGCTGCTCCCCGGCAAGCAGGTCGAGCATCCGCCTCCCTCCCATCCGGGTCCGCAACGTCAGAAGTCCCCGGTGTTCCCCCGTGACTTCCCCGACGACGGTCGCCTCCCGCCCCAATGGATGCGCCCACAATGCCGTCAAGCCCCTCTCAACATCCTCCGCCGCCACGATCGCCAGAAATTTTCCCTCGTTGGCCACGTGCAGGGGATCAAGGCCCAACAATTCGCAGGCCCCAGCCACCGCACCGTCCACCGGAATCGATTCCTCCCACACACAAATCTCCACACCTGCACGAACGGCGATTTCCGTCAGAGCGCTGACGACACCTCCACGGGTCGGATCTCGCATCACCCGCACGTCCGGCACCGCATCCAACAGGGCATCGACCAACCCGTTCAAAGGGGCCGTGTCACTCTGGATCGGCGGAACGAATTCCAATCCGTCCCGCACGCAAAGAATCGCGATCCCGTGAGCGGCAATGGGACCGCTCAGCAAAACTTTGTCCCCGGGAACCACCCGTCGTGCGTCGATTTTGACCTGCTCGCGAACCACCCCGACTCCGGAGGTGTGGATGAACATCTGGTCCCCCTTGCCCCGCTCCACCACCTTGGTGTCCCCGCAAACAATGCGAACCCCGGCGCGTTCCGCCGCCTCTTTCATGGAGCTGACGACGCGCACCAGGGTTTCCACCGGCAAGCCCTCCTCCAGAATGAACCCCACGGAAAGATAGAGCGGTCGCGCGCCGCACATGGCCAAATCATTGACGGTTCCGTGCACCGCCAGTTGGCCGATGTCTCCGCCCGGGAAGAAGAGCGGACGCACCACGTAACCATCCGCGCTGAAAGCGAGTTGGCCCTGAACTGGCGGCAAGATGGCCCCGTCATGCAAGGCGTCCAGCCATTCGTTGCGGAACCCGGGCAAGATGATCTGCTCCAGGAGGCGTTGCGAGAGCCGTCCGCCACTGCCATGGCCAAGTACGATGACCGACGGGCCGTCAAAGGGAAGCGGGCAGGAACTCATGCGCGTTGCGAATCTCGGTGACGGCCACAAACATAATAAGCCGCGCAAGCTCCCTCCGAAGAAACCATGGTCGGCCCCAGCGGATGTTCCGGAGTGCACTTCGTCCCAAACGCAGGACAGTCGTGCGGCTTTTTGGCTCCCTGAAGAATTTGTCCACTGAGACAAATTCCCGGTCCGGCAGAAACAATCCCCGTGAGATCAAACCGCCTCTCCGCATCGTGAGCCTGAAATTCGGAACGCAAGCGGTAACCGCTCGCAGAAATCCGTCCGGCACCCCGCCACTCCCGGTCGCACCCTTCAAACACGCGCTCGATCCATTCCCGGGCCGTGCAGTTTCCCTCCCGACGGACCACCCGCGGATATTGATTTTCCACCGCGGCGCGGCCTTCCTCCAATTGCCGCAACACCATCAGGATGCCTTGCAACAGATCGACCGGTTCAAATCCGGTGATCACAATCGGCACCCGATACCGCGCCGCCAGCAGTTCATACTCCTCATAACCGACCACCGTGCAGACGTGACCCGGACCGAGAAACCCCTGCACCCGGTTGTCCTTGGAATCCAGGATCGACGCCATGGCCGGGGGAACCAAGACATGCGCCACGAGAAGTGAGAGATTCTTGAGTCCCATTTCGCGCGCCTGCCAGGCCAGGATGGCGTTGGCCGGTGCCGTGGTTTCAAACCCGATCGCAAAGAAGACAACCTCCTTGGCAGGGTTTTCCCGGGCGATGCGCAGACAATCGAGTGGCGAATAGACGACCCGGATCGACGCCCCCTGAGATTTCAGGGTCAACAAGTCGGAGTCCGAGCCGGGAACCCGAAGCATGTCCCCGAACGAACAGAAGATCACTTCGGGACGCCGCGCGATCGCGTGCGCACGATCGATCAAGGATACCGGGGTCACGCAAACCGGACAACCCGGGCCATGCACCAGTTCCACCGTTGTCGGCAAAAGTTGATCGATCCCGTGGCGGACAATGCTGTGCGTCTGCCCGCCACAAACTTCCATCAAAACCCAGGGCCGCGTGACGATGCGCCGGATCTCATCCACCAATTTCTGGCTGAGGTCGGCGTCGCGATATTCGTCGAGATATTTCATTCCCTACAGGGCGGCAAGGATTTGCCCAACCGCCAAACCGCCATCGTTCGGCGGAATTCTCTGATGCCAAGCCGTCCGAAAACCGGCCGTTGTCAGCTGTTCCACGCTGGATTCCGTCAGCAAACGGTTCTGAAAACAGCCGCCGGTCAAAACGACCGAGGGGCATCCCACGAACTCGGCGACATCGCGGATCATTCCAGCCAAAGTGTTGTGAAACCTGACAGAAATCAAGCCCGCCTCCACGCCATCACTCACTTCACCCACCATTTCCCGAATCATCGGCCGCCAATCCATCACCGGCGGATCGAAGGAAAATGTGTAGATCTCGTCCATGTTCACCCCGAGAGCCAGGGATTCCAGTTCCATGGCCGCTTGCCCCTCATAGCTCGAACGGCTCCGCAACCCGATCAGAGCCGCCACCGCATCGAACAATCGCCCCGCACTCGTGGTCCATGGCCAGAAGTCGGCGGTCTCCACGACCCGAGCCCAGGGATCCCCCGCCATCCACAGTCCCCGCCGCTCGCCCCATTCCAAGCCCTGCCGACCCATCGCTTCAAACAGAACACTCATCGCGCTGCGGCTGGGATGCAAAATGGCCGCCTCCCCTCCAGGCAACCGAAACGGATGCAGATGCGCCACCCTCCGGGCTTCCACGCCCTCTTCCAGGAGAAACTCCCCGCCCCAAATCACGCCGTCTTCCCCCAACCCGGTGCCGTCCCACGCCACACCCAACACCGGAGCTGACCAGCCACGGTCCGCCATGCAGGCCAAAACGTGCGCCCGATGATGCGGAACTCTCACCAACGGCCGTTCCAAACCCTCCGCGACCAGCGTCGAGTGATAGTCCGGATGCAGGTCACAGGCGATCCGTTCCGGCACGACTCCGTAAAGGTCCGCCAGATCCCCCAAGGTCTTCCGGAACAACGCGCCCGCCTCCGGTGTCACCAAGTCCCCCACATACCCACTCAAATGGATGTTTCCGGCAAAAGCCAGGGCCACGGAATTTTTCAGGTGCCCACCCACCGCCAACACCGGCACCCGGACCGACACCGACCCGGCCAACTCAATCGGCAAAGGCGCATAGCCTCGCCCCCGACGCAACACCTGTTCCCGACCGCCCACCACCTGAACCACCGAGTCGTCCAGCGGACGCACAATCGGCCGATCATTCACCACAAACAGATCCGCAAGGTTCCCCAATCGCTCCAAGGCCTCCTCTTCCGAAATGCAAATCGGCTCCTCAGATCGGTTGCCACTGGTCGCCACGATTGGAAAACCCAGGTCCGCCAGCAAGAGATGATGAACCGGGGAATACGGCAGCATCACCCCGATCCGCGAAAGCCCGGGTGCCACTCCGGGAGCGATCCGAACCTCGCTCCCCGCTCGCGCGCGCAACAACACGATCGGCGCCGCGCTCGAACCCAGCAGCTCCGCCTCGACCCGGCCCACGTCACCCAACTGCGCCGCAGCCGCCAGATCCGGCACCATCAGGGCGAACGGTTTTTCGACTCGCTGTTTGGCCAGCCGCAAGCGGTTCACCGCACGGTCCAGATGCGCCGCCGCCAGCAATTGAAATCCGCCGATCCCCTTGAGTGCCACCACCAACCCACTGCGCAGCGCTTCCGCCGCCAGGGCGATCGGTTCCCCCGTTGCTTCCAAGACTCGCAGCCGCGGTCCACAAACGAGACACGCGATCGTCTGCGCATGAAACCGCCGGTCCGCCGGATCCTCATACTCCCGAGCACACTCCAGACACATCGGAAACCCGCGCATCGAGGTTCGGGACCGATCATACGGCAGCCCCTCGACCATACTGAAGCGCGGTCCGCACTGGGCACAGCTGATGAACGGGTGCCGGAACCGGCGATTCCCCGGATCAAAAAGCTCTCGGACACATTGCGGACAGGTTGCCAAATCCGGCATCACCCACGCGGTTCGCACGCCATCCGCTTCACTGCCCCGCACTTCAAAACCGTGGCATCCCCGGGGCTCCCCAAACTCAGCCTCCAAAGCGCGAATCCAGGCCGGGCCAGGCCTTTCCTCCCGGAGCCGGACCAGAAAATCCTGCAGCACTTCCTCGGGGCCCTCCGCCTCGATGAACACTCCATCCGCCGTGTTCCGCACCCCACCGCAAAGGCCAAGGGCGACAGCGAGTCGATACACAAACGGACGAAACCCGACCCCCTGGACCGCACCGCGAACGGTGATGGTGACCCGTCGTTTCACGGGAACATCCTCACAGCTTCCCTGGGTCTCACGCTCCGCCCAAGATGCAAGTTACGCGGTCCGAACCTCTCGCTTTTTTTCCTCCACGGGATCACGGCCAAAGTGGTGATACCACTCTCCGTGCGGAGACCGTTCCTGACATTCCAAACACTGCGTCCAATCGAACTTTTTGCCGCAATCGGGGCAGACGCCCCAGGTGTCAAAGGTGTTCCACACGCAGTGGCAGCCGGGGAGACAGATCCAGCGGTCCTCCTGACGCGGTTCCCATTGGCACTTGGGGCAAAAGATCTCCACTCTCCGGTCCATGCCTCACTATGCGACAAATCACGCCCCAGGCAACCGGATGTGTCCATTTCCGCTCACCTCCGCGGCCCAGGATTCCGCCAGGGTGGTTTGGTCCGGCCTCCGCCGGTGCACCGTGCCGTGAACCTCTTGAAGCTGGCTTCGATAGTCCTCCGATCGCTCCACCAGAAGCGCGTGCGCGGCGCGGAGATGATAGTGGGGAATGTTCGGATACATGTGATGGATCAGATGAAAATCGTTTCCATACGCGAGCAGCGCCCAACGGGTGAAGAAATCCGCGTGGATGACCCGCGAGTTGTCGAGGTTTCCCGTCCCGAGGTTCGCGTGCTGATAGAGCTCCCGCAAGAGCATGAGATAGGGAAACACATAGAGCAGGGGCACCAGCCAAAAGAGAAGATAGTAAAAACCAAGTTGCAGCCCGAGGAAAACACGAGCCCAGGTTGCCGTGATCATGATGGCAGCATAGATGGAAAGCCGGATCAACCCCGCTGCTTTCTTGCTGTAACCCAATGTCCCTTTCTGACGCTCAAACCACGCCTTTGGCAACAGAGCCCAGACACCGGCGGCCAAAGCATGCAGGCCCAGCGGCACGGCCACCATCAGCACGGAATTTCCCAAAAGCCTCACCCAGGTGAGCGCCACGAACAAGGTCAACAAATACAACAGGCCGACCGGCCCCGGCCCCAGACGGAGCCCGCGCGGGGCGTCGCGAACCGTTTCTTCGCCCCGATCCCGCGCCTCGGAAGTTCCCATGCCGAGCACTTTTCCCATCTGAATCAGATTCCGCAGAACGAACGGCGGCCACACAAACAAGGCGTAATATTTGTAGATCGCCGATGGACGCGACATCGGAAAGCTGGCGAAGAGCTGTTCCGCGGCCGCTGTCCCTAGATTGGGGTCCTTGCCCGGCTGATTCGGATGCAGATGATGCCCCGTGTGCTTGCGGCGGTAATTGACCAACGATCCCCAGAGCGGAAAGAAGCAGAATAGATCCGCCGCAATCTCATTCCATTTGCGGTTGCGCATCAGCAAATAATGCGAACTCTCGTGGCCGAGCAGCGCGATCCGATGAATGATGCAGCCAGTCAACAAGATCGTCCCCAGCGCCACCGGGAACAAACTCCAAATCGGCCAACCCCAGTCGCGCCCGTTTTCAAAAACCGCAATGGCGCCAGCGTGCAGAATCAACACGCAAAGATAGTCCACCCCGACGTGTGCCAAGTTGCGGCCCGGAATCAGGGTGGTGAATTTCCGCAAACTTGCGGTATCAAGAAGGATTCCAGACGTCTTCATCGGGTGCGCGGAGGGTTTACGGCCCAACAATGAAGCCGGATGATCCTCCTCCATCCTTTGACAAAACAGGGCGCACGCAAGCAGCAATCTGTTCCAGAATGATTTACGGGAAAATTCGCGAGATCTTTCCCCAGGACGCAACCGCGCAGGGACCCGACCGGAAGCCTGCGCTCACAACCACTCCAAACTTGAGACTTGCCCGGAATCAGGGAAGACTCCTCCAGTGAGTTCCTTCCAATACCAACCCCCGTTCCCGCTCGGCGCAGACACCACGAACTATCGGTTGATCTCGCGCGACCACGTTTCCGTGACCCAGTTTGAGGGACGCGAGATTCTCAAGGTGGATCCAGCCGCCCTGACTCTTCTAGCAAACGAGGCCATTCGGGACATCTCCTTCATGCTCCGGCCATCGCATCTCAAGCAGGTGGCGGCCATTCTCGATGACCCGGAATCCTCCGACAATGATCGGATGGTGGCCCTCACTCTGCTGCGAAACGCGGAGATCGGAGCCCGGGGCATTCTGCCAACCTGTCAAGATACCGGCACGGCGATCGTGATTGGAGAAAAAGGAGATTGTGTCTGGACCGGTGGAGGCGATGAGGACGCGCTCGCAGCCGGCGTCTGGAAAACCTATCAGGAAGAGAACCTCCGCTATTCTCAACTCGCGCCGCTCACCCTCTTTGATGAGGTCAACACCAAGGACAATCTCCCCGCTCAAATCGATATCCATGCGGCCGATGGCGACACCTATGAGTTTCTCTTCATCACCAAGGGAGGCGGCTCCGCCAACAAATCCCTGCTCTTTCAAGAAACCAAATCGCTCCTGACACGCGATCGTTTCCTGAAATGGGCGGAGGAAAAAATGCGCTCTCTCGGAACCTCCGCCTGTCCGCCCTACCACCTTGTCTTTGTGGTCGGCGGCACCAGCGCGGAGATGACCATGAAGACCGTGAAACTGGCCTCGACTCGTGTCCTCGACAGCCTCCCCACCAAGGGCAACGCCACCGGTCAAGCCTTCCGGGATCTGGAAATGGAGACCGAACTCCTCGGGATCGCCCAAAAAATTGGGATCGGCGCCCAGTTCGGCGGCAAACATTTCGCCCTGGATGTCAGGGTCATCCGCCTGCCACGCCACGGAGCCAGCTGTCCGGTTGGCGTCGGCGTCAGTTGTTCCGCGGATCGCCAGGCTCGCGCCAAAATCACCCGGGATGGAATTTTTCTGGAACAACTGGAGACCAATCCAGGCCAATACATTCCCGAGCGCTGGAAAGATCACCAGTTTCACGGCGTGAAAGTCGACCTCAACGCCGGCATGGAAGCCGTCCGGGCCACCCTCACCAAGTATCCCGTAACCACCGCTTTGGAACTCTCCGGAACCATCGTCGTGGCCCGGGACATCGCCCATGCCAAACTGCGGGAACGCATCGAACGGGGCGAGGATCTGCCAGACTATTTCAAGCGGTATCCCATCTACTACGCCGGCCCCGCCAAAAAACCTGACGGAATGCCCAGCGGTTCCTTCGGACCCACCACGGCAGGCCGCATGGATCCCTACGTCGATCTCTTTCAATCCCACGGAGCCTCCCTCGTCATGATCGCTAAAGGCAACCGAAGCGAAGCCGTGACCAACGCCTGCAAAAAACATGGCGGCTTCTACCTGGGCTCCATCGGCGGTCCCGCAGCCATCCTCGCCCAGAATCACATTCGCAAAGTCGAGGTTCTCGACATGCCGGAACTCGGCATGGAAGCCGTCTGGAAAATCGATGTAGAAAACTTCCCAGCCTTCATCCTGGTGGATGACAAAGGGAACGATTTCTTCCGGCTCGTGAATCAATGCCCGATTCACGGCTGAACCGACTTCTTTTGCCCGGACCGGACCAGGTCCGGGCAACCGCAGAATCATTTCTTCACTTGAGAGTTTGCCGACCCGTTGATATGCTCAGATGGCTTGATTATTAACAAAGTCTATGCATCGCCGCCATCAACTCGTCTTGCATACCATCTCACAGCTCACGGATTGTTTGCGGCGGTATGAGACAATTTACCGGGGCGTGCCAGGCTTCACCGAACAAGTCGAGATCTTTCGCCGCCTGGCCACCGAAGCCGAGACTCAGGCGGAACGTTGCCTCGACGGCTCGCCAGATCTGCCCACGAATCTGCGCGAGATTCGCGAAACCCTGATTCAGACGGTCTGTGCCGTTTCTGGACCGCTCGCAGGTTGGGCCGCGATCATCGGAGACGAATCACTCCGAGGCCAATTCTCCAGCACTCCCCAGGAACTCCGCGCCATGGGAGCCGGTCTGGGGGATCATGCACGAGCCATCGCGGCCATCGGTCGTTGCACGCTCGGCCAGGGCGCAGGTCATTACGGACTGACCGAAATCGCCCTGGAACGTCTGCACCAGGAAACGCTCCGGTTCGAGGAAACCTTGGAGAGATGTCCGGAAGCGTTCCACTCGCTCCGTTCCGCCGCCGAAGAACTGCACGTTTTCCTTCGGGACGTCATGGATCCGCTGGTGCGGGGATTCCTCCTCAGCGCCCCGGGGTTTTGTGCCGCCTACCGACACGCCCGGAAAACGAAAAACAACGGCCTCAACAACCGGACATCCGCTCCCGCGCTGAGGACCGAAACCATGCTCCACGCCTGACGGCGCCGTCAGCCCTTCAGGAGGCTCTCAATAGGAGAACAATTCGCCCGGGGCGAAAAATCGCTTCAGCTCGATCTCGGCATTCTCCACCGAATCGGAGGCGTGCACCACGTTGATCATCATGTCGACGCCAAAATCGCCGCGAATGGTGCCGGGCTCTGCGTCCCGGGAATTGGTCGGCCCAAGAAGATCCCGCACTCGGCCCACCACATCTTCCCCCTCGATCGCGAGAGCGATCACCGGTGTTTTTTGCATAAACGCCTGGACCTCCGGAAAAAACGGCCGGCTGGCGATGTGCGCATAGTGCTCCTTGAGAAGCTCATCGGTCAGCTTCAGCATTTTGACGCCACGAATCTTGAACTGATGCTTTTCGAAACGTTGGATGACGTCGCCGCAATGTCCTTTTTCGACACAGTCGGGCTTGAGAAGGATAAGTGTGGTTTCGGACATGGGTAATGAGGTGGTGAAAGGGCCTGCAAACCTATCCAGATTCAGCCCGATGCAACCGGGAAAACTCCGGCAATGCAAGTCACAACGGTTTGCCGTAGGTCGCGCAACGATTGCTCCAGCCCGGCAGCCAGGCGGACTCGTCCCTGGGCGCATGTTTCACCCGTCGCGCCAAGACACGCGTGGCGGCCCGACCGAACTCAACCGCTGCGGCGTTGCCTTCGGGACTCCCTTCCATCTCGAGAAGAACTTGAGCCAAACCCCAGCCCTGACCACGATATCGCTCCTCCTTTTTGATCCCTTCGCCCTTGAAGTTCACGTAATCGATCAACGCATAGACTCCTGAACCGGTCTGGGCAACAGCCTCAAAATTGCGCTGCAATCGTCTGCGCTCCCCCAAGGAGACACTCGCGGACATTTTCGGCAAGGCCTCCTGCAATCGTTGCACGATGAACCCCGTCTGAGGTTCGACGGTGTCTTCCAGAAACTTGCGCAACTCCCGCATCCGTTGACTCTGGAACTCCGCCTCAAACCTTTGCCGATCCGGCCACGGACAATCCCGAGTGGTCAACAACCAACCGGGAACCGGAACACCGCGCGTCTGCAGAAAGACAATCAGTTTCGGCCAACTCTCTTCAAACGGCCCCTCCTGCCCCGCCGGATACCAGATGAAATGTCCAATCCCCAGGGAAGCAAAGGATTCCCCCTGGTTCCAACTGGTCAGGCCTTCCACCGTTCCGGCACATTCATTCTGCCAAATCTTGCGGCCAATCGCCCGGGCTTCTCCCGGCTTCAACGAAATCGGCGCAGCCACCGCCAGGCTCGAAACCAGGACGTTGCATCCAAAAACCAGAACCCAAGCCAAGCCAACGAATCTCATGAAATCTTGTCTGTTCCCGGGCCGGACCGTGCTCCTCCATCAGAAATCTGCCTGCATCCGCACATTTCGGAGCATTCACTCCTTTCCCGCACCTTCCCAACGTGGCATATTTTCACCTGCCCCGCAAATGACGGATCCGTCCCTCTCCTCCCCGCTGTTCGATTCTGCCCCCGCGCCTGCCCTCCACTTGGCGTGTCCAGCCTGCTCGCGTCCCTTGATCCTGGAACCCGCTCATGTCGGGATCGAGGGCTTTTGCCCCGACTGCAACGTGCCGATCATCGCCCGACCGAACCTTAGCGGAAAGGTGCAGGTCGATCGGCTGGATCAAGCCCGCCCTCCGGATCACGTCCCGGCACAACCCTCGCTTCCTCCGCCTCCCCTTCCCTCACCGGGAGGCACCATGCTGCAAACCAGGAGCGGCGTGTTCGTGGAATCCCGCAACCTTGAACGCCGCGCCTCTCCGTTCCTCATCGTGGCGGTCGTCTCGGCCCTGGTCCTCACCACGCTCGCCGCAGCGGCCATCTCGCTGCGCCGCTCCGGACGCCTGTTCGACTTTGCGGTCCCGGCTCGCGTCATCCCCGTCCCGGTGCCGATCGCCCAGACGCCGATGGCCCCCGCTGCTCCCGCGAAAACAACGACCCAAGCCGTGGCCGTCGAACCGGATGCGCCAGCTCTCCCAAAACCGGACGATCCACAGAAAGCTCTGCTCTCCGAGGCGACCCAAAAGACCCTCCGCGCCTTTCTCAGCGCCGAACGTTCCTGGGAAAAACTGATGCACGTTCTCGAACCCGAGGAAGATCTGCTCTCCATTGTGGATTTTCAGAAACTCGATGCTATTGCCAAGGAGGCTCCGGTGCGAAGCCTGGAGATTCTCTATGTCGATGCGGAAAAACGATGGATCAGTCTGGCGTCCGTTCCCGGAAAAGATGGAATCCTGAACAACTTCTGTTTCGTCCATCGCAACCAGGACGGCACCGCAAAGATCGATTTCTCTCTCTATTGGCAAAATCGTTCCGATCTGATCCGGCCGTTCCTCGAGGGCGGGCCGAACCCCAATCCACTGCTGTTGCGAGCCGAAATGCGGCGGCTGCCGTCCTCAGAGGCCAAACCAGGTTTGCGGCTTGCCCTTGCCCAAGCCTATTCGAGCTACGCCCCAGTGGAAATTTCGGTCCCGGAGTCCTCTCCCCTCGCTTCAGAGATTTCGGCACGACCGGGTATCGATTCGCCCAGCCCGGTGATTCTGGAACTCGTCTGGAACGGCTCCGCCCCGACCGTCGGCAAAATCGTTCGTTGGGGCCTTTGGGCACCTGAACCCTGAATCAACCGGAAGGTGAGATTGACCCGCAGGTCTTTGACCCGCGTGGTTTTGGGCAAACAATGCAACCAGTGCGTTTGGGTTGCACCGGCCATCACCAGCAGACTTCCGTGTTCCAGATGCACGGAAATTGGCGGGCCCTCCCCTCGCTTTCGCTTGAAGCGGAAAGGTCGTTCCGCCCCGAAACTCAGGGAAGCGATCGCCGATTCCTGAACGATCTCCGGCTCGTCGTCGCTGTGCCACGCCATCCCCTCCCCTCCGTGATGATAGAGATTCAACAGACAGGAATTGAACGACGCGCCGCTCCGGGTCTCCACCAACGTTTTCAACTCCCGCAACACCGGGATCCACGGAAGAGCCACCTTGGTTGCACCGGAATAGGTGTAATCACACCCGGGATCACCATACCAAGCCACCTTGCGCGCAGTCACAATCCGTTTGCCGAACATGACAATCTCGTCGTGCCGCCAATCCACCGTCTCCCGCAAGAGCGACAGGTAGCGATCCGCTTCCGATCGAAGGAATATCGACCCAAAATAATGGGTCTCCCCATCGGCAGGCAACAGATTCAAAGGCACTGAAACCATACGCCCGATTCCCGCGCCAGGAACGCAGCCTTCCGCCCGGTGCCCCAACGATAACCAGTCAGTTTTCCGTTGCGCCCAATCACCCGATGACAGGGAACCACCCCGGCCAGCGGATTGGCCGCACAGGCAGCGGCGACCGCCCGCGCACCAAACGGCATGCCCAGTTGAGCCGCCAGCTTCCCGTAACTCGTGGTGGTCCCGAAAGGCAGCGCTCGCAAAGCCTCCCAAACCCGAAGCTGAAACGGCGTGCCCCGCAAATCAAGTGGCAGGTCCAACCCTCTTTCCGGCACCTCCAAAAACGTCAGCACCTGCCCAAGCCTGTCGTCCTCTGGAACCGGGACACACTCCAAGCCACGAAAACGCCGCTCCAGATCCTTCTGCAAGGACCACGCATCGTCCCCGAAAAGAATGGCGCACAACCCAACTTCAGACCACGCCACGAGCACCCACCCCAACCAGTCCGAGCCGCGCCCGATGGCAAATCGGAGAGTCTCTTTCCGTTTCATGAAGCCACGTCCCAAGCCATCCGTGCCCGGTGCAGAGATCGCAAAAGGCCCCAAACCAAAACTCCGGTGCCGATCAGAAAAATACCGCCCGGCCACAGCAGCGCATCGCCTGCAAGACGCGGAGGAGAAAGTTGATTCGCCGCGACCACCGAGACGTTCAACAGCCCGAGAAACAGCAGGTGCATGGCGGCCAAAAGCCAGGACCACCGCGCCAAAATGCGGCAGGCCACGGGATAATGCTGGGGCAACCTCCAGAAATCCGAACCCGGCACTTGCAAGGAACAGGCAGGCAGAAACCGCGCCAAATGCAAAAGGCCTACCAAGAATCCCGCAACACCCAGCCCAAACCCAAGGAGAAACCGCTCGTATTCTTCCCGACCCATCCACCCGTTGGCTTCGCCATGCCAGGCAAAATGCGTGGCCACGCGCTCCGAAAGATGCGGAGCCGACTGACGGACCGCCCAAAAATATGCCGCCACAGTCAGAACAAAGAGAAGTTGAGGAAGGGGAAATCGATGACGGACCACGGACACTGTCGAGAACGATGCCATGAATCGGCCAGCCATCAAAGAGACAATCAAAGCACCCGCTCCACCCAATCCCGAGCACTGAACAAATTCCGCCACCACTGAGAAAAAAACGCCTGTGGCTCGATCCCGGGCGCGGCCAACAACACCAAAGCCGCCAGCACCAGGACATTGACCAGGAAAATCCAGATCAGGGAGAAAAATCTGCCGTTCCGGGTCAAATCGGATTGGACCTCCCAAAGCATGCACGCCGTGTAAACAATGTGAAAACCCCAGGTGAATCCAATCGCTGCGTAGAAAATCCATTCCCCGGTCGTTCCCAAATCCACCCAGGGTCTCAACCCGAAAAAAACGCAGGCGATCAAGACGGAATAAAACGGGAAAACGTAAGGCGAGAGCGCAATGAGATGATTGGTTTTGGAGGCGAGAATGTGTCCGCCCCGGCTGGTCACCTCTGGCCATGCCAAAATCCTTCCGCCGCAAAGGATCGTGAAAATCACGTGCGTCCATTCATGGGCAAACACATACAGCCAGGTGAGGGCCGGACCTCGCAGCCCGCCAAAGGTGATGCTCCACAAAAGCAGTCCGATGTGAAACCACCACACTGGCGGTGAACGCCAAAACGCTCCCTGAACCGTGGCCGCCGCCAGGGTTTGGCCAAAGGTCCAAAGGGTGACCCAAAGAAACGGCACCAGCAACAGCCCCGAGCCAATGCTCAACCAGGCAGGTGGGAGTCCGGTCGCGCTCCGCCGTTCCATGACCGCTGGTTCAAGCCCGCGACATATATTTTTTCGTCTCGGTGCTGATCTTGAGAACGTCTCCCTCTTTCACAAACAATGGCACCTGAACCTCAAGACCAGTCTCCAACTTGGCCGGCTTGGTCGGGTTGTTGGCGGTGTCCCCCTTCATCCCTTCCGCGGCTTCCACGACCTTCAATTCCACCGAGGACGGCAATTCCACGCTCACCGGCTTGTCCTCGACATACAAAATGTCGCACGCCAAATTTTCGGTGAGCAACTGCTCATTCCCCTCCAACAACGCGGGGTGAATCGTCGTCATCTCAAAGGTGTTCGGATCCATGAAATGAAACCCTTCCGGATCCGAGTAATTAAACTCAAGGGTGACCCGTTCCAAGCTCAGCACGTCCACTTTGTCCGAACTGGCAAAGCGGATATCCTTGGTCCGCCCGGAAGCAAAGGAACGGATCGTGGCCATGACCAAGGCATTCCCTTTGCCTGGGGTGCGGTGTTCCAGGCCGATGACCAAGCCCTGTTCCCCTTTGTATTCAATGCATTGTCCCTTCTTCAACTGGGTTGCGACGACTGCCATGTGACAAAAATGCGTTCAGTAGGTTTGCGATTTCCGGATCCAAGCGGGAGTCTCTCGACAGGCAAACATTCCAGGTGTATCCAACCCGCAATGCCGCCGAAGCCTGTGGTCGCCAGCTACTGCGTGACGTTCCTCGCTCCCGAGATGCTCCATGTGTACCGGCAGATCCGCGGTTTGCAACAGTTTCAACCGGTGGTGCTGACCGAGAAATGGATCCACCGGGACCTCTTCCCGTTCGATCCGGCCCAGGTGGAAGTCATCCCCCGCTCCCGGTTCCGCGCCTTGCGCCGAATCTGGTCCAAACAAATTCTTCGCCAACCCATCTCCATTTCCTCAGGTCAAGCGGCCTCTATCGAACGGACCCTGCGCCAACGCAACGCCGCGGTCCTTCATGTTTATTTCGGACACATCGGCCTCTATCTCCTCCCGCTCTTGCGCAAACGCTCGATCCCCACGGTCGTCTCTTTTCACGGCGCCGATGCCGGAGTCGATCAAGATCGGCCACAGCATCGCGCCGCGATGCGGGACTTGTTTCGAGTCGCTGATCGCCTTCTGGTCCGGTCGGAAGCGCTCGCGTCGGAACTTCAAAAAGCCGGCTGCTCCGAAGCCAAAATCCGACTCAATCGCACCGGGATTTCGATGGAAGATTGGCCTTTGCATCCGCGCGAGGTTCCCGTCCACGGAGCCTGGCGCATTCTTCAAGCCTGCCGCTTGATCGAGAAAAAAGGACTCGATCTGTCGTTGCGCGCCTTCGCCGCTTTCCATCGCGAACACCCAGCCGCCCGATTCACAATCGCCGGAGAGGGTCCCTTGCTCCCAACGTTGCAAGCGCTTGTCCGAGCCCTTGGGCTTCAGGACGCGGTGGAGTTCCGCGGCTTCCTGAAAGAAGCGGACCTCCGCGCCGAAATGCAACGCACCCACATCTTCCTGCATCCCAGCCGAACCGGAAAAGATGGGAATCAGGAAGGGGTGCCCAACTCCATGCTCGAAGCCATGGCCACCGGATTGCCGGTGATCGCCACCCAACACGGCGGCATTCCCGAGGCGGTAACCCATGAAGAAAGTGGCCTCCTCGTCCCGGAAAACGATGTGGCCGCTCTCACCGCGGCCTTGCTCCGCCTGGCGACCGACCCCGCCCTTCTCCAGGCCCTCGGAGTGCAAGGGCGCGCTGCGGTCTCAAAAACATTCAGCTCCGTCGCTCGCATCGCCGACCTGGAAGCAATCTATGCGGAGGTGCGTGCGCGATGAGGGACGCCGGGATGCACCGTTTCGGGCTCAATGTCCAAAATCCTTGGCGAGGATCTGGTCTGGAGCCACAAATTCCGCCCCTTCACGGCGGACCGTCGCAATGATCTCTTCAACCACCGGGATCAGCCACGGACAATTTCCCGGCGCTGTCGGCGTCGCAGAAATCGGGTAAATCCATTCATGCAGGATATACATCCCCGCCCGATTTCGGCGGAGGTTGTCCCTGATGGCGGAGCCAATTCTCCAGCAATTTCCCGGAATGGGAAAAACATCCCAGGCAAAAAAGGTAATCGGATACAGATTCCGGGCGGTCCGAGTCAGCACACGCTCCACCCCCAGATTGACAATGCCCCCGGGCGGACGAAACCAGCGGGACCGATACTCCACGTTTCCGATGGCCCGGCCGATGGCCGCATCGCATCGTTCGATATCCGCGGTCAGTTCCGCCTCCGTCAAACTCAAGGGGCTGACATGATCGAACGAATGATTCACGAGCAAGTGCCCTTCGGCATGGATCCGACGACAAAGATCCGGCCGACGCTCCACTTCCCGACCCACCACACAAAAACCGGCACGGATCCGATGCCTGGCCAACAAATCGAGAAGCGTTTCCGTTTTTCCCTCTCCCGCCGGACCATCGTCAAATGTCAGGATGACCTGGCCTTTTGCCAAACCAACATCCTCACAACGCCGCAAAATGGATCCCCTCACCCCTCTTCAAATTTCCGCCAATGGCGAGGTGGCGTCTGCGAACGCACTTTCTTTTCCACCCATCTCGCGGAGCAACCGCAAATGAAGGTTGTTGAGCGGTGTTTTGGAATCTGCCAAGACCACATGCCGTCCCGGATTGAGACGTCCACCGCCGTGCCCAGCCACAATGATTGGCAATTTGTCATGCTGATGCCGATCTGGATCGCCAAGTCCAGATCCCCAGAGAATCATCGAATTCTCCAGAAGCGTTTTCCCATCGCTGTCCTTGGTCCCTTTGAGTTTCTTGAGGAAGTAAGCAAACTGGGCAACGTAAAACTGGTCGATCTTGGTCAGTTTTTCCAGTTCGGATGCCTTGTTCTGGTGATGGGAAATGGTGTGATGCCCCTGCGTGATCCCGATCGACGGCATGGTCCGGTTGTTCCCGTCATGAGATTGCAGATAGGTCACGACACGGGTCGAATCCGTGACAAACGCCAGATAAATCATGTCAAACATCAACCGGAGATGTTCCTCGTAACTTTCCGGGATTCCCTCAGGTGCCGGAACCCCGGGGTCCGGCGGAAGGCCGAATTTCTCCATGTTCTGGATGCGGCGTTCGATTTCACGGATGCCGGTCAGGTATTCATCCAGTTTTTGTTGATCGTTGCGACCCAACGCCCCGTGCATCTGTTTGGCATCAGCCAACACGAAATCCAGCAAGGACCGCTGCCGGATCCGTGCCCTTTCCAAATTGGCCTTGCGCTGTTCCCCGCGGCCCACTCCAAAAAGCCGTTCAAACACCAGCCGCGGATTGGCTTCTGGTGCCATCGGTTGGGTGGCTGAACGCCAGGAAAGATTGAATTGATAGGCACAAGAATAACCAGAATCACAAACTCCGGATCGGCGCACCGCTTCCGTGCCCAATTCAAGGGAGGCAAACCGGGTTTGATCCGCCACCAGATTCGCCATCGTCTGATCCACGGAAACACCCACTTTGATGTCCGCTCCCGCCGTCTTGTAAGCACGAACACCTGTGAGAAAGGTGGCATTCGCCCGGGCATGATCCCCTCCCCCATCTTGCATTCCCCATCCCGCTTTCTGCTCAAGACCTTTGATGATCTGAAGATCCTGCCGGAGTTCCGACAGCCCATGCAGAATGGGACTCATCTGATACTCGTTTCCGGCCTCCGCAATTTCCCAGGCAGCCACATTGATCCCATTCGGCTTGTAAATGAACGCCGTTCGCAACGGCGCTCCAGATGCAGTCCGCCCGGCAACCGGCCCGGAAAGCGGTTTGGGCGCGCCAAAACATTCGAGCGCTGGCAACGCCACCATCGCCCCAACGCCGCAAAGAAACTTACGTCTTTCTATTGTTTTCATGGAAAATCAAATCATTGGCGAACCAACCGGTTCCCATCGCCGCGCCGGTTCTGGAAAGCGGTGCTGGCAATCACCTCATCGATCACTGCCCGCAAAGTGGCATTCTTGCTCTCAATTGCAGTCACCATGCGCTCCAGCTCGGGTCTGTCGTAATATTCCAACCCGCGGCCCAGCGCATAAATCATGACCTTTTCCACCATGGCACGATGCACGTCCCGCTTCCGCGAAATGGCGAGAATCTTCACCAAGTCATCAGCCGTTTGAAATGTTTCACCGGTGATCAATTTCCCCGACGTCTCGATCGGCTTTCCGTTTTCGGATTCCCGCCATTGCCCGAGCGCATTGTAATTCTCAAAGGCCAAGCCCAACGGATCCATGCGGGCATGACACGATGCACACAGTGCTTCTTGACGATGCAATTCCATGAGTTCACGAACCGTGGGATTTTTCAATCCGGGCTTCTTCGCCGCTTCCAAAGCTGGTATGTTTGGCGGAGGCGGCGGAGCCGGCGCACCCAGAATGTTTTCCAAAACGAAAAGTCCTCGCTTCACGGGCGAGGTGCGAGTCGGATTGGAGGTGACCATCAAAAACGTCGCCTGACGCAACACCCCACCCCGTTGCCCTTTCAACGGCACCTTGCGCATTTCCCGTCCTTCGACCCCGTCGATGCCATAAAATTGGGCCAGTTTTTCCGACAAAAACGCATAATCCGCGGTCAGCAATTCGGTCACGGGACGATTCTCCCGAAGCACGTGGGCAAAAAGCATTTCAGACTCTCTTTGCATGTCCCGTCGCAGATCATGGCTGAAATACTTCAGGGCTTCTTCAAGATCTTTGGATTTGAGAATGGCTCTCGCGTTGAGGTTGATCGTGGTCACGTCTCGAGCCTGCAACCATTGACCAACAAAGCTGACGACAAACCGTTCGGACCGTGGATCCTTCAACATTCGATCCACTTCCCTGGTCAAACTGCTTCGCAAAGTGCCCTTGCGCGCCTCTTCCAACAGCGTGGCATCGGGCAGTGATCGCCAAAGAAAATAAGAGAGCCGCGAGGCCAGGGCGAAATCGTCCAATGGCACCATTCGATCCGGATCATCCGGTTGAGGTTGCGTTTCTGACCGAAACAAAAACCTCGGCGACACCAGAATCCCGGCGACAGCTTGACGGATCCCTTCCTCGAAACTGGTGTCTGGCTGATTGTCCGTAGTCAAGGCAATCGACACCAGTTTCTCCAATGTCAGATCGTCAATCGGTCGCCGAAAGGCGCGCTCAGCCAAATTGCCAAGAATCTTCCGGGCATAAGCGCGACGCCCCGCCTGATCTTCCCAAGACGGTGGCGGGCCGTCGACCATGATTCGTTTGTATTCATTTGAGTACTCTTTGACGGATCCATCCAGCGGTCCTTCGAAGCGCACCGAATCCACCCGGGCCACCAATGGCTTCTCCCCTTCCTTGGGTGGATTGCCCGGAATCAACTCTATGCTGAATTCCCTATTGCCCTTCTCGAGTCTGGTTTTGCCAAACAGAACAATGCGTTCGCTGCTGTCCCAGCCAATCTCATTTTCGCTGACCACCTGGTCCCCCACCTTCACCCGGAGCAAAGCAGTATTTTCCGTGGCCTCGATCGAGCCCGTCACATTGAAACGCAAATCCACCTTGAAATCCCCGGTCGCGGGAACCCATCTGCTGACGCGCACACGGTTCGGTTTGTTGAAAGGCAGGTAACTGGCTGTGCTCTTCGAGCCTTTCTCCGCCATGAATTCCTCGTTCTTGATCACGCGCTGCGGAATACGCCCCGCATCGAGAGGAATTGCTTCAGAAACGATTTCCTGAGCTGCCGACATGTATTTTTCCAGCAACAATGGCGAAAGGCTCAAGACATCGCCAATCGTGTCGAACCCGTATCCGGTGTCATCGGGTGGAAAATTGTCATCCACCGAAAAATCGACTCCCAGCAAATCCCGCACCGAATACCGGTATTCCTCCCGGTTCAATCGACGAATCGTGACCCGCCCCGGATCCGGATTCTTCGAATCGATCTTGAACACATCCCGCTCAATCCACTTCACCAACTCCTCCCGTTCCGCGGAATTCGGTTGATCCTTCTCCGCCGGCGGCATCAGATGCGTTTCCAGGTTGTGCCAAACCCGGTCCCAAAGAGTCACCTCCCGCACCGCTGCGGCTTCATCGGCAAAATCGAGCGACACATCGCCCTTGGTGGCTCCGTCCCCATGGCAATCGAAGCAATAGTTGACCAGAATCGGTTCAACCCGGTCCCGATAGTCGGCCGCCTGTGCGCCACCGGCCAACGCCCACATCGAGAGAATCATTCCTACTGCCAGCTTCATTTCTCGGAGACTCGTCACAAAGTGTAAGACCCGGTTGGACCCGCAACGCTCGGTTTTTGTGCGGAGACTGAATCTGGCGGTGAAGAACTGGTGAATGTCGGTGAAGAACTGCGAACAAACCGCCCAGGGCTGGGCTTCATCCACTGGCTTGCGAACCATTCCGGCAAGTTCCTCACAGTGTCACAATCCGTGCAACTTGTTCCAAATGAAGACGTTGCGGCAAGAAATCCACTTTGTTCACGCCCAGAAGAAGAAGATGAAGTCTGAATCCCAAAGTTCTCTCTTTCTTCAGAGACGCGAACAAGTGGACGATCGGCCTCCAGATTTCAGCAAATCGAGAGAGCCTTCGTGACGACATCCATGGGCCGGGGCAGTTGCACTTCTTCCAAGCGCGGACTGTAAATGGCCGGGGCATCGATGGCGGAAACGCGGGCCACTGGCGCATCCAGATCGTCGAACGCCTTTTCCTGGATCATGGCGGTGATTTGCGCACCCACGCCACAGAACGGCTTGTTCTCCTCAACCACGACGACCCGATGGGTTTTGCGGACGGAATCAAGGATGGTCTGTTCATCCAGGGGCCGGATGGAGCGGAGATCGACCACTTCCGCCTTGATGTCGTGCTCTGCTTCCAAAAGCTCGGCAGCCTTGAGGCAGGTGATCACGGCGCGGCCATGCGCGACCAGCGTCAAATCGGAACCAGACCGTTTCACATCCGCCACCCCGAGCGGGATGGTGTATTCACCCTCCGGGACGTCCCAAAGTTCCCCGTAGAGTTTGGTGTTCTCCATGACGTAAACCGGGTCATTGTCGCGGATTGCGGTCTTCATGAGGCCCTTGGCGTCGTAGGCCGTGGCCGGGCAAACCACCTTCAGGCCGGGCATGTTGCCGAAAAGGTTTTCCGGGGTGTGGGAGTGGGTCGCTCCGACGTTCGTTCCGCCGTTGGCCGGACCTCGCACCACGATCGGACAATGAAGCAAGCCGCCGGACATGTAACGCACCGTGGCGGCGTTGTTGATCATCTGGTCGAAGGCCACGTAAGCAAAACTCCAGAACATGAGTTCCATCACCGGACGCAGACCGAGCATGCTGGCACCGACGCCCATGCCAATGAACCCGGCCTCGGAAATCGGGGCGTCGATGACGCGCTTGTCGCCATACTTGGCCCACAGACCTTGGGTCACTTTGTAGGCCCCGTTGTATTGGGCCACCTCTTCGCCGATGATGAAGACGTTCGGGTCGCGCTCGATTTCCTCGGCAAGGGCTTCGCGAATGGCGGTGCGGTAGTCGATTTGGCGGCTCATCAGTCGTTGAAGAAATGTTTTCCGGTGAGGCCCGATTCCGTTTGGTGATCGACCTCGTGATACACGTCGGCAGTGATGTCGGCCTCGGTCGGCCAAGGAGATTGTTCGGCGAATTGGGCGGCGGCTTCAGCCTCCTGCAGCGCTTCGTGGTTGAGTTGGCGATAGTCTTCTTCCGTGATCACCCCTTCATTGATCAGGGTGTTCTTCCACCGGGTGATCGGGTCAAAGAGATTCTCGTATTGTTCGATCTCCTCCTTGGTCCGGTAGACTTTCGAATTGGCGTCGGCCACCGAATGACCCCGATAGCGGTAGGTGGCGATCTCCACGATCGTGGGTCGTGATTCCGTATGGGCGCGGTGCATCGCCCGATGGAATCCGGCACGGAGTTCATAGACATCCCAGCCGTTGAAGACATCCCACGCCATGTTGTAGCCTTCGGCCCGCTTCGCCAGGTATTCCGGATACGCGGAGGATCGAGCCTGGCTGGTTCCCATCGAATATCCGTTGTTCTCGATGACGTAGATCACCGGGATATCCCAAAGCGAGGCCAGATTCAGGGATTCGTGGAAGGCTCCTTGGTTCACCGCTCCATCTCCGAGGAAACAGAGGCAGCTGCCGGTTTTTCCCTGGTACTTCAAGGCGAAGGCGATCCCGAGTCCGAGCGGTGTTTGCCCACCGACAATTCCATGGCCACCCCAGAAATTCTTGTCTGGAGCAAAGTAATGCATGGAGCCACCCTTGCCTTTGGAACAACCGGTCGCTTTGCCATAAAGCTCCGCCATGCACTCGTTCATCGACATCCCGACGGCCAGGGCGTGACCGTGGTCGCGGTAAGCGGTGATCATGTGATCGTTCGGTCCCATCAGGGAAGCGGCGGAGATGGCGACCGATTCTTGTCCGATGTAAAGGTGCAGGAATCCGCCAATGCGACCCTGGGAGTAGGCCTTGTTGGAGCGTTCCTCAAAGTTTCGGATCCGGACCATGTCCCTTAGAAAGCGCACCTTGTCCGACGGCTCCAAAGTTTGGTTGATGGCCTCCTGAGCGAACTGTGCGCCGGTGCCGGGTTCGTTTTTCAGTATCGCGGACATAATGGTGAGATAGTGTCTCTTGGAAAATCCCGCCGGAACCATTTGCGAGGGATTCACTTGGCGCAACCCCAAACCCCAGGGGGATTCACCGGTTTTTCACAGGCAATCACTTACATGTTCACGTTTCCAAAACCATACGATGTCGTCGTCATCGGCGCCGGACACGCCGGAATCGAAGCCGCTTTGGCTTCGGCACGTCTCGGCGCCGTCACGGCCGTCATTTCGCAAAATCTCGACACCATCGGCCAGATGAGCTGCAACCCAGCCATCGGAGGATTGGCCAAGGGACACATGGTCCGGGAGATCGATGCGCTGGGCGGAGCGATGGGTCTAAACACCGATGCCACCGCGATTCAATTTCGGATGCTCAATTCCGCCAAGGGACCGAGCGTGCGCGCGCCCAGGGCGCAATGCGACAAGAAGGCCTACCAATTCCGCATGAAGTGGCTGTTGGAACGCACGCCGAATTTGGATCTGCACCAGGGCAACATCGCGGGGATCACCGTGGAAAAGGATCGCGTCGTCGGCGTTTCCACCAGCCTTGGGGTCGCTTTTCGGGCCAAAGCCGTGGTCATCACCACCGGCACCTTCATGCGCGGCCTTCTTCATGTCGGTTTGCAGAATCAAAAGGGCGGGCGCATGGGCGATGCCACCTCGACCCTGAGCGATTCCTTGCGGGATCTCGGGTTCCACGTGGAACGTTTCAAGACGGGAACCCCGGCTCGTCTCAACGGACGTTCGCTCGATTTTGACGTCTGTGAACGCCAGGATGGCGATGATCCGGCGCCGCGGTTCAGCTACTTGGCAGACACGCTGACCCGGGAGGGCGACGACATTTTCACCCTCAATCCCTGGGGCGACCCGGAGTTCCGCATCCGTCAGCTGCCGTGTTGGATCACCTACACGAATCCGCAAACGCACGACTTGATTCGCTCCAACCTCGATAAGTCGCCGATGTATGCCGGGCGCATCGAGGGGATTGGTCCGCGGTATTGCCCGAGCATTGAAGACAAAGTGGTGAAGTTTGCGGAAAAGGAGCGGCACCAGGTCTTTCTTGAGCCCGAAGGCCGTCACACCACCGAATTCTACGTGAACGGCGTTTCCACGAGTTTGCCGTTTGAGGTGCAACTCGATTTCCTCCGTTCCATCAAGGGAATGGAGCGCTGCGAGATCATTCGTCCGGGCTATGCGGTGGAATACGACTATTGTGTTCCGACGCAACTCTTCCCGACGCTCGAAACCAAGCGGATCGAGAATCTCTACTTCGCCGGCCAAATCAACGGCACCTCCGGGTATGAGGAAGCGGCCGGGCAGGGGCTCATCGCCGGGGCCAACGCCGCCCTGAAACTCCATGGAAGATCTCCGCTCCTTCTCAAGCGATCCGAGGCTTATCTCGGCGTGATGATCGACGATTTGGTCACCAAAGGAACCACGGAACCATATCGAATGTTCACCAGCCGCGCCGAGTTTCGTTTGTTGCTTCGTCAAGACAACGCTGATCTGCGCCTCACGCCCCTCGGCGAAGCATATGGTTTGGTCGATGGTTTTCGTCGGGACCGGACCAGGCGACGAGCCGCCGAGCTGGCGGAAGTTTTGCAGATGGCCGATACCGAGCGCTTTGGCGAAGTCACGTTGGGCAAATGGTTGCGTCGACCTGAATCCTCGTGGCGCAACCTTCCTTCCGAATGGTTGGCTCGGTATGACGGCGAGATTTGGGAGATGGCGGAAACCGATTTGAAATACGAGGGCTACATCCGTCGCCAGGAAAGCGAGGTCGAACGCACCGCCAGGTTGGAAGAGAAGACGCTCCCGGCATGGATCAACTATGATGAAATCAGCGGACTCAAGCGCGAGGCCAAAGCAAAATTCAGTTCGGTGCGTCCAGCCACCTTGGGACAAGCTTCACGGATTGAGGGCATCACCCCAGCGGACATCTCCATCCTTTTGATTTTCCTCGAAAAAGGTCGGCGAACCCGGGTTGAACCCGGCGACTGATGTTCCACGTGGAACAGTCACGCACGGGCGGGTCGTGGTCCGAGGATGGTTTCCAGGAGCGGCTGCACTTGCATCAACGTCCGCACCGCGTGCAAGGCCGGGACCGTCACCGGTTTGAGCCCGAGAACCCGAATGGTGTGGGGCACCCCCGCGGCATTCGCCATGGCGATGTCGCGATCGGCATCGCCAATAAGCCAGGAGCGGCTCAAATCCAATGCGTGTTCTTCCATCGCGGAAACGATCATTCCCGGATCGGGTTTGGGCGGAATCGGATCATTCGGCAATCCCGTGTGCACGCGGATGGTGTCGAACGCCAGGTCTCCCAAGATCTCTTGCATCCGGCCATGCAGGATCTCCAAGTCTTGAGGCAAAAGCAGACCCTTGCCAACACACCGCTGACTTGTGACCAGAATCGTCGCAAATCCTCGAGCTTTGACATCCGCGAGCAAGTCGAAGAGACCCGGGGTCCACTTCCATTGGTCCCAAGAGACCACGTAAGGTTCCGGATCGGGATCAAGATTGACCACGCCATCGCGGTCGAAGAAGAAGGCCGGTCGGATCATGTTTCGTCTTCGTGATAACGGACTGCAGCCCGATAACGGATGTCGCTCCCGAACCAGGCAATCTCTGGAGAAATCAATTGGGCCCGGAAACCATCGCCTTCAACGGCTCGACGCGGCCCGCCGCCGATCACCGGGGCCAGATACATCACCACCTCGTCCACCAATCGGCGGGAAAAGGCCTCTCCCAGAAGTCGACCGCCGCATTCCAGCAACACACTGCAAACGCCTTCCTTGCCCAGGGCCGCAAAAACCGGCTCCAGATGTTCCACGTGGAACACGCGGGTCCGCTCCTTGTGGTCATCCGTGAACAGCAACGCGTCCCCCGGAAGATCTCCGGATCGGGTGACAATCACTCGCAACGGTTGGCTGCGGCCGAGCGCGTGCGATCCTCTCAGGGTGAGCCGTGGGTTGTCTTTTCGCACGGTCTCGCCCCCCACCAGGATGGCGTCCATTTCTCCACGCAACCGTTGCACGTCCTCTCGGGCTTCTTCGCCAGTAATCCATGGCGGTTGGCCTGGCAGCGGCGTGATTCGTCCATCCAAGGTCATGCCACTCTTGGCCACCACGAACGGATTGCCCGTGAGGATGTGTTTGCGAAAGTAACGGATCAAGGCATCGCAAGGCTCCTCTAAAACGCCCGCTTCCACCACCAGCCCGGCCCGACGCAAAACCTCGAGCCCACCCCCAGCGTGCCGCGGATTTGGATCGGTGGATCCCACAACGATCCGAGACAGGCCCGCGCCAATCAAGGCGTCCACACAGGGAGGGGTCCTCCCGGTCGTGGAACACGGTTCCAGGGTGACATACATCGTGGCTCCGGCCGGGTTCATCCCAGCCGACATCGCGTCGCGCAAAGCCTGCACCTCCGCGTGTGGCCCTCCCGCAATCTCATGATGGCCACGCCCCAATACGTTGCCGTCCCGCACAAGCACCGCGCCCACCGGCGGGTTCGGGCTCGTTTTGCCCAGACCTTTCCGAGCTTCCTCCAACGCGAGCCGCATCCGGGCTTCGTCCGCGGAATCTCCCTGTTTTGGCGCCATCCCGAAGTGTAATCCGCCCGACAAAACACGCATCAAGCGATCCACAGTTTTCTCCGGTGGCATCGGCTGCGCGGGATCGCAGGAAAGCAAAACACCAGGATGGGCTTGCGGGAGGCCAACGCTTCTCCTACACCAAACAAATCCCATGACCTGACGCGGGAACGAAGCCTCTCGAACCCATTGCCCTTATGCAACTCTCCAATCGCGAGAAGTTTCTTCTCTATGCTGAACTCGCCAAACTGGTCGCGGCCGGATTTGGAATCGACAAATCCACCGAGCTTCTTTCGCAACAGATGCCGCACGGACAGATTGCGGGATTTGCCAGGGGCATCCGTGACGGCTTGCGATGCGGTTTTTCCTTTGCCGATTCTGTGGCCCAGGCCAAGCCGACTCCTTCCGGCCTTGAAGTCTCGATTTTGCGGGCCACGGAATCCGGGGGCGTTCTTCCGGAAGGGTTGCGCTATCTTCGGGACGAATATCAGGCCGCCTGGAAGCTCTGGCAGAGCGTTTTGGGACGATTGGCCTATCCCGTGTTTCTTCTGCACTTCGCCGCCTTGGTTCCGGTGATCCCGCCGCTGTTTACCGGAGGTGCGTTTCAGGATGGGCTGATGCGGGCCCTGTGGACGCTTGGCTGGATTTATGGCATTGGGTTCGGCCTGTTTCAATGGGTCCTGAGCCTGATGGATCGCGCCCAGACCGACGTGGCGTCCGATCGCTTTCTCCGCCGATTGCCCTTGTTCGGAGGTGCCCGTCGGGATCTCTGTTTGCAACGCTTCGCCAGCATCTTCCAGGTGTATCTGCGCTGTGGCAGCACGTTTTCGGTTGCGCTCGATGGCGCGGGGGAGGCCACCCAGAGCGCCGTCTTAGCCAAAGCGGCAGACGATCTGGCCTCTCGTGCCGAGGCCGGTGAAGCGATCGGGGAACACCTGCAGGCGAACCGTGTTTTTCCGACGGATTTTGCCAGGTCCTTGGCCAATGCGGAACGAGTTGGCGGACTCGAGGAGGATTTGGGCCGATGGACAGCCCATTATCGACAGACGGTCGCCGATCGTCTGGACCAGATTGGCGTTTGGGTTCCAAAAGCGATCTTTGCGATGGTGGCGGTTTACGTGGGTTGGCAAATCATCCAGACCCAGGCGGCGACTTATGGGGAGCTGTTGAAGAATTTGGAGAGATCGATGTAAAATTGTTCAATTTATCACTAGACGGGCGAACGTGTTCATGCGATGTATCCAACATCTGTTCAATCCAACTTGCATCCTCAACCTATACCAACGAAAGAATCATGACCGCCGTCATCGAACCTCCAGTCATTCCCAACATCGCACCGATTTCCATGGTGAATCCGAAAGTCAATCCGCCTGCGGACGATCCCAACTCCAAGCGTCTTTTTGAGGCTCGGGCCAAAAACCTCGATCTCGCGATTTCGCAGATCCAAAAGGATTACGGTGAGGGCGCGATCATGCGCCTCGGTGACGAGAGTCACGCCGATATCGAAGTCATCCCGACCGGCAATGTGCTCATTGATCGGGCCCTCGGGGTCGGTGGTTTCCCTCGTGGACGCATCGTGGAGATCTTTGGACCGGAATCCTCCGGGAAGACGACTCTCACATTGACCGCGATCGCCCAGGCACAGAAAGCGGGTGGTCTGGCCGGGTTCGTCGACGTGGAACATGCGTTAGATCCGACCTACGCCCGGCAACTTGGGGTGAACATGGAAGAGCTTCTTGTCTCTCAACCTAGTTCTGGGGAAGAGGCGCTTCGCATCGTGGAAACGCTCGTCCGGTCCAACGCCTTGGACATCATCGTCCTCGACTCGGTGGCGGCCCTGGTGACCAAAGCGGAATTGGATGGTGAAATCGGGGACACCACCGTCGGGGCCCAGGCACGACTCATGAGCGCGGCGCTTCGGAAGCTCACTTCGATGATTTCCAAGGCCCGAACGTGCGCCGTGTTCACTAACCAGATTCGTGAAAAGGTGGGGGTGATGTTCGGCAGCCCCGAAACCACGCCGGGCGGCCGTGCTCTTAAGTTCTACGCATCCATCCGGGTGGATATCCGGCGCATTGGCAGCATCAAGAATTCGGATGGCACAGTCACCGGAAGCCGCACCAAGATCAAGGTGGTCAAGAACAAGGTGGCGGCCCCTTACACGGAAGCTGAGTTCGATATCATGTATGCGGAGGGAATTTCTTCCGTGGGTTCGCTCATCGATCTGGCGCTGGAGTATGAAATCATCCAAAAGCGCGGGAGTTGGTTCAGTTATAAGGGAACCCAGGTCGCCCAGGGGCGGGATGCCGCCAAGGATGCGCTGAAGGCGGATCCGGTCCTGTATGCCGACATCGAAACGGCGGTGAAAGCCAAACTGGACGAGCTGGCCGCGAACAAGAAAAAGTGAAGGTGGCGTCAGTGAAACGCGTCTCTTCCTTTGGCTTTTTCTCATGGTAAGCCCCCATGGTGTGGTGGACCGGGGGGCGCTATACGCAACGATTCCGGCTCTGTCGCTCGGGTGAGTGGCAGGGCCGGATCGCTTTTCGCGGAGGCTCAGGGTCTTCGGTCGGTCGCTCAATTAGCGGCGCCAGGCTCGCTCTCTCCCTCCGCCGCAAGCGCGCGCTGTCAGAACCGGAGTTTGTTGCGTTGCATTGGGAAGGGTCGCCAGGGGTCGGTTTTCATTGTCGCTGGGGGAATTTTTAGCCTAGAAAGGACATTGAAAGGCTCGCACAAAGCCACTAAGGCACGAAGCGGAAGCCGGTTCACAGAGCTTTCGGGCAGTAAGTCCAGAGCCCATTCAGGGTGAATCGGCAGGTTTCCCAAACTTCGTTTCCCTCCGCTTTCTTTGTGTCTTTGCGCCTTCGTGCGAGCCCAGAACATTCCGGAATCTAGGTTTAATTGTCGCTGGACAGGAATCTTTCATCGTCGCCGGACCCCTGCCGCAGGAACGGTGAATCACCGGGTGATTTGAGATCAAAGATCCCAGGAATTCATGACCCGGCATCCTCTGGTCCGAACTTTGCCGATTTTGGCGGCAGGGGAGGGGAGTGTCCGCCGCAACCTCTGCGTCCATCTTTTGGTGTGGAATGGATCAGGGCACTTCGACCCATTGAACGGCGTCGATGACCACGTAGCCATCTGCGCCTTCGTTGCTGATGATTACTGCCGCCGGTTGGTCCGGGGCGAAGGGAAATTTTCCGAGGACAAGGAATGGGCGTTTCGGATCCGGTGAGGTCCGTTGGTCGATGAGTTGGGTTTTCTTGCCGGAAGCATGTTCAATCGTGACCGGAACTTTGCTGGCGCGGTTGGCGTTGGGGGGCCAAAAAAGGCGGACCTCGTAATGGGCGGGTTTGGGAAGGGTTGCTTGGAAACGGGCGGAGAGGGTGGTGGCGTTGTTTTTGCCATCATGACGGTAGCCTTGGCCCACGAAGCTGGATGCGGCGCGGCTCGGTTTCCAGGCACTCGGGAGCTCGGCATCTTCATCATCGACCACGATTCCCGGGAGTGTTTTTGGATCGATGGCGCGCGATGCCCCGGCTTCCGTTGTGGTTGAGGTGTGATGAAGAATTTGTCCTTCGGCTTCCAATTTGGCGCGCAAGGCAGGGTAAGGAACGTCCTGCACTGGCAGATTGGCATCGATGGCCATGACCGCCGCGGTGGCCGCGCTTTGCGCGAGAATCATGAAGACCGGTTCCATCCGGATGGAACCGAAAGCGATGTGAGAGCTGGAGACACAGACGGGAACCAGCAAGTTCGTGGATTCGTTTTTTCTGGGAATCAGAGAGCCATAAGCGATCTCGTAAGGGCCACGGGTGTGGACGCCGATATCGCCCTCGTTCTGCACGGTTCCTTCTGGGGTGATGTAACGCTGCACGTTGTGAGAATCGATCGTGTAGGAACCCATGCCCACGGAATCGGGCGTGGGTCGTTTCTTGAGCAGTTCGTGCTCGGTCATCACAAAGCTACCGGTCATGCGCCGCGCTTCGCGGATATAAAGTTGGTGAGACCAGTTCGCGTTGTCGGTGAACTCATCCTTGGGCAATCCCCAGCGGTTCATCTCCTGCTGCACATCCGGCGGCACGCGGGGATCATTGGCAATGAACCAGAGCCAGCCTTTTTGGTAGGTCTCATGTTCCCGGATGATTTCGCGGCGCCGCTCATAACTCGCTTCCGGGTAGTCGTGATTGAACCCGATGTTGTCCGTGCTGAACGGGCCGTGGTTGTTGGTGTCGGTCTTGTGATTCGGGATCGGGTCGAATTTCTCAAAGGTTTCCCGCCAACCGGCTTCGAAAACCCGGACAAGCAATTCGTAATGGGCGGGGTTGTAACCGTCAGGCTTCGGAAAGGGGATGCGATTTTTTGGATCATCCGTCAGGCACATGCGGAAGCAATAGGCCTGGATGCGCTTATCCCCGGCGTGGCGTTCTCCGGGAGGTTCCGGGGAAATGCGGGCCAGGACGCCGCTCGTGGGATCGCCGGGAGTTTTGTAGGCACTGATCGGTTTCTCCACGGCTCCAAAGTGGTGGCGGTGATGGAGAATGCCCACTTGGACGCCGTTCCATTCTTCGCCGTAGACCTCTTTTCCCTCGCGGCCCACCTGATAAGAAACCCCGGCGGAGGCCATGAGATCGCCCTCGTAAGTGGCGTCGATGAACATGCGTCCGGCAAAACGTTTGCCGCTCAGCATGGCGATTTCCTGGATTCGACCGTTTTCCACACGGACGCCATGTTCACGGTCGAGCCATTCGTCCCGGAAAAGGGGGATCTCAAATTCTCGGACGTAATCCTCGAATACCTTTTCGGCAACGTGTGGCTCGAAGATCCACATGGTGCGATTGGCACCGTCGATGGCGGGTGTGCCCTGTCCCGTGTTTCCGTATTCCTCCTGTTTCTGCCATCTCCAAGTTTCTTGTTTTTGGTATTCTTTCCAAATCCTATGATAGAAGTCTCGGGAAAGGCCCCCGATCACTGCCTTGTTGCCGGTATCGGTCCAACCTAGGCCACCGCTGGAGAGACCTCCGAGGTGACGGTCGGGACCAACGATCACCGCGCTTTTGCCCATCCGCTTGGCTTGCACGGCGGCGATCACGCCGGCGGAGGTTCCACCGTAAATTACCAGATCATAGGTGTCGGCGGCTGTGACTGGCTTGGTCAGGCTGGCGAACAGGAGCGCAAGGAGCGCCAAGGGCAGGCGGGGTTTCATGAGTGGCATCGGTCAGTATCCCAGAGAAGAGCGGGAAGGACAACATTCCGATGATCGCTGCGCTGTTCAACCAGACTCTTACGAAGAGGGCGTCTGGGCCTTGGCAGTGCGTCCCCAGTCGACCGGGATGGCCTGGACCCGCCCGAATTTGTCCACGTATTTCACGTGACCGTGTTGCACCCCATATTCGTGGATCATCTTGGTGACCTTCACGTCAAAGCAGCAGTAACGGGCGATTTCCCTGAGGTTGCCTTCCTGCCACCAGCGAATCGCTTGCAGGCCGTCGGCGGTTTTGCCAACGCCGAGGGAAGCGATGGCAACCGCTTCCAATTTGGGCCGGTGATCGAGACTGCGTTCCAGCTCAACCATGAGATCGAGGCTGCGCAACTGTTCCCGCAGGTCGAAGATGGTGTAGGCCATGAGGACCTCGTAATCGAAATTGATCTGGTTGAACCCGACCACCAGATCCGCGGCCAGGAGTTGTTGCACGAGGGCGTCCGCGTCTTTTTCCCTGAAGATCCGGTATTGGCCGGCGGCGGTGCTGTAGGTTACGCCAATGGACATGCCCATCTTGGCCTTTCCGGACCAGCCGCCGACGTCTCCCGCGGTGCGTTGGGTTTCCAAGTCAAAATACACGATATCGCGTGCCATGGGCTCCGATATCCTAACAGCCCCACCCATGCCACTGAATTTCACCTCACGGCACCAGCTTCCAATGGGCTTGACGGAGCACCGCTCGCGTCGGTTGCGGTTCGGTCCGGATCGAGTTCTCATACCACACCGTCAGCAGCGTTCCGTCTCCCAACTCAACGCTGCTGGGATATCCAAGGTCTCCCCCGGTTCCGTCTGCGGACAGAATCATGGGATGTCCCCATGTCTTGCCGTGATCGGCGCTCAAACGCGCCTGATTTCCGTAAGGTGGGCGCCGGTGTCCATAGGTCATCAGCAGACGTCCGTCACGAAGTCGCAGCAAATGGGAGGGCAATCCCCAGACTCCAATGGGATGCGGCTGGGTCCAGGTTTTTCCGCCATCCGAGGATTCCGACTGCAGCGTTTCACCGGCGTTGGCTTGGTTGTGGTTTCGGATCTGGGCCAAAATCGTGCCGTCGGCGGCTTCCACGGCATGCAGTTCATGGTAGCTATTGCGGACATCATCCCCGGGACGGGCTGGGATTTCCGCCAGCCAACGCCAAGTTTGTCCGTCATCGAGAGACTCACAAACGCCGATGCGGCGCTCTTTGTTCCAAAGTTCCTTGCCGGCATAAAGGAGCCGTCCGTCTCGCAGTTGGATGGGGCCGTGCGGACTGTTCACCAGGGTTGGGATCCGGGCGGACCACGTGATGCCTCCATCGGTTGAGCGGATCAGCCACTGGCCGAGTTCGGCTTGGCGGGCCCGGTCATCCAACCGTTCGTGAACTGCCTGCCACCGCGCCAGTTGGGCGGCTGGCATGGATTTGTGGATCCATCCTTTGTCCGTGTGCTCCGCCAGTTGGAGCGCCTTTTTCAGGGAATCTTCGTAAGCGAGCGAGGTGAAAGTGGTGACCAACAGGGAGCCCTTGGCTGTTTCGGCGATGCCGGAGTCTCGGTCGTCGATGGGGCTGTCCAAGAGGATGCGCGGCCAACTCCAGGTGTGGCCATCGTCCCGGGAGAGCATGGAATGGACCTGCCCAAAGGGACAGACATGGGATTCCCTGCCGCCGGACCAGGAGACCCAGAGATCGCCGTTGGTTCGCCGGACCAGGGTCGGCCAGCCGTGGTAGAGCTCGGGTTGCCAGCTGATGGTCTTGATTTCCAGCACCTCAGCCGTGGCCGCCGAAGTCGGAAACGGTGTGGAGATGGAGAGCAAGGCAAGCGCGAGGGTCGCCTTGGCGTAGAGGGAAGCAGGGTGACGGGGCATCACCCAAAGCACCGCACCTGGCTTGGGGATTTATCGTGGCAAAAAGTAATCCGCGGCCATGAGAGCAATGAGGACGAGGAGAACGAGGAGGGATCGGCCTGGTCCGACCGGGTCTTGATCCACCCGGGTGTGTGCCTGTTCATCCCAGAACGCGACGCCGCTGTTTTGGATGCGAAAGAAGGCAAAAAAGTTGGCGATCCAACGCAAAGGTTCAAAACCCGCGCCCATTCCAAAGAGAAACAACAGGACGGAACGGTAAAGGCAGCGGAAAAAGCCCGGTCTGCCGCCGTCGGGCCCGCTGACGCGAAGCCGGAAGATCCATTTGCCGAAAGTGGTCGAGGTCAGGGCCAGAAAGATCGGCTCGATCAATTGCCAGGCGAACACACTGCCGAGCTGGAAGTAGAGCACCTTCCATGCATACTCCAGTTGCTCGGTATTGCTGGTGTCTTGGGAAACCTTCCAGAGCGCGGCAAAGAAGTCGCGGAAGTTTTCATAATCGTCCGGGTTCGGCATGCTCTGTGGCGGGTCAGGCAAGATCCAGACAGAACTGAGGATGATCTGGAAAATCATCAGGTCGATCATCCGTGCGCCGAACCGGGAGATGGCGTGGGAAGGCAGCCGCTGGGGTGGAATGGACGAAGGCGGGGGGAGGGTGGGCCGATCTGACCTGGCCAGCTCGGCATCGAGTTTTCCTTTTTCGATGGATTGAATCAAGCTGAGAACCGGAGGCAACTCCCGCAGCGGCTTCCATCCGGATTCACCCGGCATCCAACCGAGGGTGTCCCCGTTAACCTCCCCGGCTTCCAGCATCTCGTTGATCTGCAAGAGGGTGTATGGACCGAGCTGTTGACCGTTTTTTCCGACGTAAATCTGCATGCGCTCTGGGGAAGGGAAGGATCAAACCGAGGATTCATTGCGAAGGGCTCGGGCGGCATCCAGCCGTGCCGCAAGATACGCTGGAAGCAATGAGGAAAACGCACAGGCGAAAAAAGCGCCCCCGCAGATCACCACCAAATCGGTGGCGGCGAGGTGCGCCGGAAGATCGTAAAAATCATAAACTTCGGCGGAGAAAATTTCGCGTTGGGTGAATTGGGCCAGGCCTTCCCGAAGGGGCTGGCGAAAGGCGAGAAGCAGGATTCCGATGAGGAGGCCCAACGCCGTGCCGATGGCGCCCACGGCCAGTCCTTGCCCCAGAAACACGTGGACAATTTGATCCATGCGCGCGCCGACCGCTTTGATGATGCCGATCTCCCGGCGTTTTTGTGTCGTCACGGTGATCATGGTGTTCATGATCGAAAAACCGGCGGCGATGACGATCATGAACATCAGAAAATAGATCAGCAGACGGTTGGAAGCAATGAACTCGAACTTGGCCCGGTTGCGATCCATCCAGCTGTAGATTTCGAGCGGTGGCGGGATGGCCAGGCGCAGTTGGTCCCGGACCAGGCCGGCCTCGTAAGGATTTCGCACCTGGGCGATGAGCCCGTGAACGGCGCCTTGCAGGCTGTAGAGGGTTTGACCGGTTTGAAGCGGGATGAAAATGGTCTGCACGTCGTAACTGTAACGACCGGAATCGAAGATCCCCGAGACCGTGAGTTCCGCGGGGACGATGAGATCTTCCGGTTGCCGGCCCTCCCGTTGTGCTTCGAGCATCTGGCGGCCATTGGCCAAGGAATGCAGGATGACCGTGTCGCCCACTTTGATCCCCAATTTCCGCGCCAGCGCCCTGCCGACCACCACGGTGTCTCCGGAGAGGTCGAAGGTTCCCTCTCCTTCGCGGACCAGGCGTTTGAGCCGATCCAGAATGGGGCCCGGTTGCGGTTCCAATCCTTGGACGCGAACCGCGCGCAATTGGCGATGGACGTCCAGAACCAGTTGACCCCTTGTGAACGGCGCGGCGTCGGTGACCTCGGGGTTTTTCCGGACGAGCTCGAGAAGTTCCGGCCAGTTCTCGATCGGTCGCGGTTGTTGGAGATCCAGGTGAGGTTCAAAACCGAGAACGGTCTGGCGCATTCGGACATCGTAGCCGGTCATGATGGCGACGACGAAGACGAGCACCTGCACTCCGAGGGCCACACCGATGATCGACAAGATGGTGATCAACGAGACGAAGTTCCGTTTTGGCCGGAGAAAGCGAAGGGCGAGAAACAGGCTGAAAGGAGGAAACCAGCGGCGAGGCATCGGCGGAGGTGGATTAGGCGGTGGTCTGGTTTCGCAAGGCCGAGGCGGGGTCCAGGTCCGCGGCGAGGGTGGCCGGCAACAGGGCGGCCACGGCACTGGCGAGGAAAGCTCCGGCGCTGATCACGCTCAGATCCAGGGCGGTGATTTTGGCCGGCAGATTCCAGAGGAAGGCCAGGCCGGGATCGTAGGGATCCATGCCGAAAGCCCAGCCGAGGCCCCGGACGATGTAGCGGCGAAAACAGAGCGTGCCGAAAGCCAGGAACAGACCGGTTCCGGTTCCGATGAGCCCGACCGAAAATCCCTGCCAGAGGAACGCCGCGACGACTTGATTTTTGTGGGCGCCCACGGCGCGCATGAGGCCGATCTCGTGCCGTTTTTGCGTGGTCACCGTGATCATTGTGTTCGTGATGCAGAAAGCGGCCACCACCATGATCATGAAGAGCAGGAAATACATGTTGGTGCGTTCCTGGGCGACCGCGTTGAACTCGGCGGCGTTGCGGTCGATCCAACTGGTCCACTCGTAGTCGGGGAAGCGTTTGGTTAGGGTGGCCTTGACCAGTTGCACCTGGTAGGGATTTTCCAGTTCCACGTCCACGCCGTTGACGGTGCCGGGATTTTCAAAGAGCGGTTGCGCCACTTCCAACGGCACGTAGACCATCGGGGAATCCGGTTCTTCGTCGTCGTTTTGATAAATGCCGGTGACCTTCAGTTCCGCCGGTAGAATCATCTGGCGCGGCTCACGGCCTTCGTTGCTGGCATCGAGGATTTCGCGGCCGTTGGCCACGGAATGGAGGATGATGGTTTCGCCCACGGGAATGCTCATGCCATCGGCCAGCAAACGACCGAGGATGACGTAATCGTCCGAGAGATCAAACGCGCCGAAGGTGCGGAAAGATTCCGGAGGCGGAATCAAGGCTTGCAACTTGTTCTGGATGGCTCCTGGCCGGGGTGCGACGCCCACTACACGCACCACCCAAACGATGTTGTGGTAGTCGAGCACCGCCTGACCCTCCACGAATGGCGCCACGTCCTTCACGCCCGGGACCGCCAGAAGTTCCTTGCACAACTCTGGCCAGGTTTGGATTGGGGCTGCCCGGGGAAGTTGCAGGGTCAGGTGCGCCTGGGTGCCCAGAATTCGTTCGCGCATCTGGATGTTGAACCCGGTCATGATGGCAATGACCGTGGTCAGGATCCAAACGCCCAGGGTGACCCCCAGCACCGAGATCAACGTGATCACGGAGACGAAGGTCCGCTTTGGCCGCAGATAACGCAGGCTCAGGAACAGGCTGAACGGGAGCTGGGCGATGAGAGCTTTCAAAAGCGACCGCAAAACAACATGCTAGCAGGGTTCCACCAAGGCGGAAGTTGAATTCCGCAGGACTTGCATCGAAAGGATCGCTCCGACCCCGGCCACAAGTTTGCCGGCGACTGTTTCATGCGTCCTTCCAAATATCGTACGTTTCTGATTTTTGGCGCACCTGGCTGTGGCAAGGGAACCCAAGGATCCATCATCGCGCACATTCCGCGCTTCCACTACTTTTCGTGTGGCGATGCCTTTCGGGCTCTCGAGGCGCGCAGCCCGCTCGGCCAAAAGTTCGTGGAGTATTCCAGCAAGGGACAGCTGGTGCCGGACGAGTTCACCATTGAACTTTGGAAGAGCCAGATCGAGGCCCGCATCTCGAGCGCGGCGTTCAAACCGGACATCGATTTCCTCTGGCTCGATGGCATTCCCCGCAATGTGGAACAGGCGCAAATGCTGGAACCGTTTTGCGAAGTCCTGAAAGTGTTTCATCTTTCCTGCCCAAACCGCGATGAACTGGCCCGGCGCATCCGCAAGCGCGCCCTGAAACAGAATCGTCTGGACGACGCCAACGAGGCCGTGATCCAGAAACGGTTCGAGATTTACGACAACGAATCCAAACCGATCCTCGAGCATTATGGGGACCGGGCCGTCCACATCGATGCCTCGCAATCACCCGTGAAGATCTTGAACGATATTCTCACCGAAATCATGGCATTGGATTGCTGGAAAGAGCTGTCCCGAATGGCGGTTTGAGGCGTTGATTTGGGGTGTCTTTACAAAGAGTCGGTTGCTTTGTAGTGGACGCAGTCGGGGGCGTGATGGAAGAAAGGATTCAGCGCGTTCGCCATGGAAATCCTTGATCAACTCGCGGTGGGCCTGGGCTTCGCCACCTTGGCTGGCATCAACCTCTATCTGGTCACTTTCGTCACCGGTTTGGCGATTCGCTTGAACTGGCTGCTGTTGGATGAGCGGTTCAGCGATCTTCAGGTGCTCGGGTCCACCCCGGTCCTCGCGGTGGCCGGGGTCTTTCTGGTCGTGGAGTTCTTCGCTGACAAGGTGCCGTGGGTGGACACCTTTTGGGATTCTGTGCACACGGTGATCCGCCCGGTGGGGGGTGGTCTGCTGGCGCTTTCCGCAATCGGAACCACGCAACCGGAATATGATGTGGTCATCGCGCTGTTGGCCGGGAGCGCCACCCTGATGAGTCACGGAATGAAGGCGGGAACCCGGGTCGTCGTGAACGGTTCCCCGGAACCGGTCAGCAATTTCGTGGTCAGCACGATGGAGGACATGTCGGTGATCGGAGGGCTCGCGCTGATGAAGGCGGATCCGAAATTTTTCGCCGGACTCTGCATCGTCTTTCTCCTCCTCTGTTTCATCCTGTTGCCCAAGATTTTCCGTCGTGTTCATGCCTGTGGCTGGCTGATTTGGAGGAACTTTGCGGCCGACTCCCGGGAGGATCTGTCTCCGGAGCAGCACGCGGCGCTGTTGGCCCGAGCGCCCGATTCGAAACCGCTCTGGAGCGTTTCCGCGGTCACCGGGCGGGGGAAGGGATGGTTTCAGGTTCGCTCCTGGATCGTCGGTCGATTGGTGGCGGTTCAGGAACCGTCGAATCGTGTCCGGATCTTTTTCATCGGAAAATCGTGGGGACGCACGTTCAGCGCGGAGTTGCCCTCGGATCGTCCCTTCGTGCTCCGTCACGAAGCGGGGTTGCTCGGGGAAAAGCTCTCCATTTACCAGACGGGAAACACGCTCCTGGCGCAATTTCGCATTCCGCGGCGGGAGGGCAAAGTGCACGAACGGGTCGCCTCCGCCTTGGGTGCCTCCGCGCAAGGTCTGGTTCCCGCCTGAGCGACCGGTCTGGCCCGGGTTCGCCGGGTGGTTCATCGTCGCGTTCCTCTCCCAAAAGGGCCTTGCGGCGTTGCGGACTTCGGGGTTAGGGTTCGCCTCTTGTGACCCCTGCACTGCGTGCTCTTCAGGACATCGTCGGCCCCGGCGGATTGTTGACGGATCGTGTCGATCTGATTCCCTATTCGTTCGATGGCACGGCTGAGTTGTATCAGCTTCCTCTCGCCGTGGCACTTCCATCGGAAACCGCCCAGGTCGCGGCCTGCGTGCGTTGGGCCCGGGAAAACGGGGTCACGGTGGTGACACGGGGATCTGGCACCGGTTTAAGTGGGGGAAGTGTCCCTTTGCCGGGCTGTCTGGTGCTCTGTTTGGCTCGTCTCGACAAAATCTTGGAGGTGGATCCGTTGAATCTTACCTTGCGGGCCCAGCCGGGCGTCATCACCAAGGAGATCGATGACGAGGCGGCCCGTCAGGGGCTTTTTTATCCGCCGGATCCGGGATCGATGAAGATTTCCACGATCGGCGGCAATGTGGCGGAAAACAGCGGGGGGTTGCGGGGATTGAAGTATGGCGTGACCCGGGACTACGTGATGGCGTTGGAGGTGGTGTTGGCGGATGGCCAGATCGCCCGGCTCGGAAACGCCTGTGTGAAGGACGTGGCCGGGTATTCGCTCAAGGATCTGTTCATCGGATCCGAGGGAACGCTGGGCGTGATCACGGAGGTTCTGTTGAAATTGCTGCCGCGGCCGGCTGCCCGCAAAACCATGTTGGCCACCTTTTCTTCGATGCGCGCCGCGGCCGAAGCCATCTCCGCGATCATCGCTGCGCGCATCATTCCCTGCACCCTGGAATTCATCGATCAAACCACGCTGCAATGCGTGGAGGATTACACCCGCATCGGCCTGCCGACCCACGCCGCCGCGGTTCTGCTCATCGAAACCGATGGCCATCCCGCGGCCGTGGCTGATGAAGCGGCGCGCATGGAAGAGATTGTCCGTCGCCACGGAGCGGATGAGGTCCAGGTCGCCGCCGACGAAGCGCACGGAGCCAAGCTGGCGATGGCGCGGCGTCAGGCATTTTCCGCCCTGGCGCGCGTCCGACCGACGACGATTCTTGAAGATGTGACCGTGCCGCGGAGTCGCTTGGCGGAAATGGTGGGATTTGTTTCGGAGACGGCGCAGCGCCACAACCTGCAAATTGCCACCTTTGGTCACATGGGCGACGGAAACCTGCATCCGACGTTCCTGACCAATGAACGGGATTTGGAGGAGATGCGACGGGTTCATCATGCCCTTTCCGAGATCGTGGACAAGACCATCGCCCTCGGCGGCACGGTGACCGGCGAACACGGGGTGGGCCTGGCCAAGAAGGATTACTTGAAACGGCAGTTTGACGATGCCAGCTACGGCCTTCTGCGTTGCGTGAAACGTGCCCTCGATCCCGGAAATCTTCTCAATCCCGGGAAAATCTTCGACCTCGAACCCGCCTGAGCCATGGCCAAGGCTTCTCTTCGTGATCTCGACTACAAGGTGCTGCAACAATGCATGCACTGCGGGATGTGCTTGCCCACCTGCCCGACCTACATCAGTTCCAAGCTGGAGCGGCACAGTCCGCGGGGACGCATCGCCCTGATGCGGGCGGTGGCGGACGGGCGATTCGAAGCCGGTCAGGACTTGGCCCGGGAGATGAACTATTGTCTCGGTTGCCTGGCTTGCACCACGGCTTGTCCGGCCGGGGTCGATTACGGCACGATGTTCGAAACGGCCCGGGCCGAGACCGAAGCGAATCACAGCTCTGGGGGACCGATGCGGCGCTTTTACCGTTGGCTGGTCCTGGAACAGATTTTTTTGTTTCCGCGGCGGCTTCGGCTGGTGGGATGGCTGTTGCGGACCTACCAGCGGACAGGCTTGGCGGACTGGGTGCGGCGGCTCAAGTTGCCCTACCTGCTCGGCCGCAAAATCGGGGACCTGGAACCGCAGGCTCCGGGGATGGAGTCGCCGTTCAGTGACGGGTGCATCGCGGAGGTGGAAGTGCCGCCCGCAGGAATTCCGGTGCGCGGCCGGGTCGGCCTGTTGAGCGGGTGCATTCAATCGCTGGCCTTTGGCTCCGTGAACCGGGCGACGGCGGATGTTCTCCTGGCGAATGGATGGGAAGTGGTGACGCCCCGGCTGCAATCCTGTTGCGGTTCGCTGCATGCCCACAACGGTGCTCCGGAGTTGGCGCGCCGGGCCGCGAAAGCCTTGATGGAGCGGTTCGAACTGGACGGGCTCGATGCGATCATCACCAATGCCGGAGGTTGCGGCTCCCATCTCAAGCATTATGCCGGACTCTTTGCGGAGGGAGATCTCGCCACCAAGGCACGGGCTTGGGACGCCAAGGTGAAGGATATCCACGAGTTCCTGGTGGGCACAGGGTTTCGCAAGCCCCGGAACCTCGCCGCGGAATCCGAATCTGTCCGGTTGACCTATCACGAGTCCTGTCACTTGTCGCATGGGCAGGGCATCCGCAACCCGCCCCGCGAGATTCTGCGTGCCCTTCCCGGCTTCCAGCTTGTGGAACTCCCGGAATCGGACCTGTGCTGCGGCAGCGCCGGGATTTACAACATTCTGCAACCGGAGGAAAGCCAGCGGCTGCTCGAACGAAAGACCGGGCGCATTGCCGGGACCGCCGCGGAGCTCGTGGCCACCGCCAATCCCGGCTGTCATCTGCAACTTGCCCGGGGTCTGCAGCAGCGGGATTTGCCGGTCCAGGTGGTGCAACCCGTGGTCCTGCTGGCCGAGGCCTATCGTCGCGAAGTTTCTCCATGAAATTGTTGATCCTGGCCTTTTTCGCCATCTTCCTCAGCGCTCGCGCCGCGGAGCGTCCCAACATCCTCTGGATCATCAGCGAGGACATGTCCCCGCACTTCGGTTGCTACGGTGAGACGGCGATCACCACGCCGAACGTGGATCGTCTTGCCGCCGAGGGCACCCGATTCGCCAACGCCCACGTCACCGCTCCCATCTGCTCCATTTCGCGTTCCGCGTTGATCACCGGGATGTATCAGACCTCCATCGGAGCTCATCATCACCGCAGCGGAAGAGGGACGGTGAAGATTCGGCTGCCTGAAGACGTGACACCGGTGCCCCGTCTTTTTCAAGAGGCGGGGTATTGGACTTGCAACGGGGATTGGCCCGGCAAAGGCAAGGGGATTGCCAAGACTGACTACAATTTTGAGTGGGACCCGGGTCTCTACGATGCCAACGATTGGGCGGGGCGCCCTCCCGGAAAACCTTTTTTCGCCCAGATCCAATTGCACGGCGGAAAAGTGCGCGACGGTGCCAATGCGGCCAAAGTTTTCACCGAAAAGCTGGGCCGCCTGACCGATCCTGAAACCCTGACGTTGCCGCCTTATTATCCCGCCACCCCGGCACTGCGTGCGGATTGGGCGCTCACGCTCGATGCCTGCCGCCTCGTGGATCAACAGATCGGCGAGATTCGTTCCCGGTTGGAAGGGGAGGGGATTCTGGATCAGACCGTGGTTTTTTTCATCACGGATCACGGAGTCAGTCACGCCCGGGGCAAGCAATATCTCTATGCCGAGGGCACCCGGATTCCCTGCGTGGTCCGCGGTCCAGGCATTCCGTCAGGGCGCGTCCGTGAGGATCTCGTGGAACACATCGACCTGGCCGCAACCTCCCTGGCGCTGGCTGGGATTGCGAAGCCGCCCGGCATGCAGTCGCGCGATGTGTTTGCCAGGGATTACCCGCCGCGCGAAGCCATTTTCGCCGCCCGGGACAGGGCCGACGAGACGGTCGATCACCTGCGTTCTGTGCGGACGGCTGATTGGCTCTACATCCGCAATTTTTTGCCGAAGCGTCCGCATCTTCAGCCGAACAATTACAAGGATCACAAGCCCTGCTCCATCGCGCTGCGCCAGGCCCGGGCCGAGGGCCTGCTCACGCCCTTGCAGGAATCGCTCTTCGCTCCGGAACGGCCCGCCGAGGAGCTCTACGACACGCGCGTGGATCCTTGGGAAATCAAAAATCTCGCCGCGGACCCCGCATTTGCCAAGGTCCTGACCGAGATGCGGGGGCGCCTGGAAGATTGGATGGAGCGCACCGCCGACCAGGGTCGTCAACCGGAGCCGGAAGCTCAATACGACAGCGATATGGCCGTGTATCTCGGGCAGAGCCGGAAGAATGGGTTGCGACCGGAGATCGAGGCCAACATTGCGCTCATGAAGCGGTGGGCGGTCGAGGGGAAATAACTGCGCCCGTCACCGAATCATCGTGGCCATGTGATTCCCGTGTTCTGGACCCGGGAGGGATGGCAGGGCGTCAAATCCTCACGAAGTATTTGTTTCGATACATCCAGTAGACCACGAGCCAGAACGTGAAGCCGATGGCCGAGTAGCGGAGCACGGATTCCATTTCGGGCCCCGCGCTGAGGAAGATCTCTTTGCCGAGGTAGCGTTGCCAGAGGCCACCGACCCACGGTTTGAGAAGTTGGGACATCAGGTAGAGGGCGATGGAATTCGCTCCGGCGACCAGGAGCGGAAAGGTCCAGCGCTTCCATCCACGCACGTCCACCATCCAATAAAACGCGCCGAGCATGAGCACACACATGCCAGTGCATACGAGTCCGAAACTGGGCGTCCAGATGCGTTTGATGATTGGGCACAAGCCGCTGTGGCCGATGATTTCTCCCAAGAACACCAGCGCCGTCCCGGCGATCAAGAGGACACGCAGTTTGCGCGGGGGATCGATCTCGCGGGAACGGACCCAATCCGCGCACATGATGCCCGCGATCATGGTGGCGAGTGAGGGGATGAAATTGAGGGTCTGATAGCCCCCGTCATTCGCCACGAACGGGGCGTTTTGCGGGAATAGGTTGAGGAACCAGACATCGAAGGCATGGGCCACATTCGAGCATTTCCACCAGGCTTGGGAGATTCCGCCATGGTTTGCGGCGGCCCATTCCGGTGTGATGCCGGGGCCGGGTTGGGACGAGCCTCCGTGGCCCACGAAAAGCAACCACGTGAATGCCAGCGCCCCTGCCGAGACGAGGGCCTGGGTCCGCAATCCGCGTCCCACGCAAAGCGCGGCGATCGGGTAACAGAGGCCGATCTGCGCCAGGGTGTTTGTCAAGGTCCATGCGGCGTCGGGCTTGCTGTGGGAGGCCAGGAAAAGGCCGAGAAGAATGAGCACCGAGGTTCGGATCATCGTGTGGCGCAGGATCTGGCCGCGGCTGTGGCCGTCGCGTTCGCGTCTGGTCTGGGAAAAGGGCATGGCCATGCCGACCATGAAGAGGAAGGCGGGCATGATGAGATCCCAAAAACCCCAGCCGGCCCATGGGCCATGATCAAATTGCGCATGGAAAAACCGCCACCAACCCGAGGCGGGATGAGCCTGCATCTTCAGTTCGCTGAACTTTCCCAATCCGAATCCGCCCCAGCTCAGACAGATCATGATGAAACCTCGATAGGCATCGAGTGAGAGCAGACGGTCGGTGGGCAAATTCGTTTCGGGAGCGGTGGTCATGGGTCTGAAAAAAGGTGATTCGACAGGCGGGAGCCCGGAGATTCTATCCTGTCCAGGTCGCAAGCAGGTTCGTGATGCCCTCCGGCAAATCGAACGCGACGTGCGTGGTCGGTCCGTCTGTCAGGAAGGTGCCGGCGCGGAAGTCGCGGATCGAGTTGACTTGGCGCAGGTCGGTGGAACCGAACTGGAACCGTTTCGCGGTTCGATTCAAGGTGAGGGTGAAGTTGGCGGTCGGGAACTTTGTGACAAGGGTCAGGCTGGACGCGGCCGGATCGGTGGTCGGGGCGATGGTGATCTCGCTGAGCTTCTTTGCCATTTCGTAACGTCCGATTTCGCTCGTCTTCACCCAGAGGGTGTGCGTGCGATCGGGATCCAGAGCATCGAGACGGCGCTTCACGGTTTTGAGCGTTTTGAAGCCGGGCGCACCGTTCGCAGAAAAGCAAGGCCAGTGACCCAGCAGGATGGTCGGCAATTCCTTTCTCAGCAGTTCAGGCACCCGCCCGTGTTCGAGGTCTTCGGCGATGAATCGGTCCGGCTCGGACGGATCGTAGCCGGAGCCGCCGAACCAATCGCCTGTGCCGGGAATCACGCTCGCGATGGCGCGACCGCGGTTTTTGTCCACATGCCAGAGGGGCGTGTCCGGATCCTCCTTGTCGCGCACCCAAAGGAAATAAAACGGCCGAAGGTTGCCGGTGACCTGGACGGCGGCCTCCAGCGCCGCGCGGGCATAGGCCTCTTCCTTTTTCTTTCCGAAAGCTCCGGGGCTGGTGATGCCATCGCAAGCGATCCCGGCATTTTTGAGCAGTTGCAGGGAGGCGGTGAGGTAATCGGTCAATTGGTCCACCGGCGGATCGACCCATTCGTATTGTTCCCAGGCATCTGTCAGCTGCCACGTCTTCAAATCCACCACGCCCGTGTGGGAAAGGATTTCCGGCGTGATGTCGAAGTTTGGTTGGATGATCTCCCGCGTCACTCGCAGCCACTCTCTCAGTTCACCCGCGGGATGGCCGGGAAAGCTTTGGTCAATGCGCCCCGCACCGGCAGGAAACGGCACCATGCTGAACTTTCCGCGAATGCCTTGTTCTCCGCACCACTCGCCCCATTCGCGTGCGAAATCTGCGGGCACGGTGCGCTCCATGCTTCCGAGCTTGTCGTGGAATCGTTCCCAGCCCGAGGCTTCCGTGCCGGGGTGCAGACGTTGCCGCCACCGATGCCGCTGTTGGATCCAATGCCAACCCAGGTTGATCACCGGGCACGAGTCGTCGATCAGCAGCGCCAACGGCGTGCGCAGCAGAGGGTTGCGCACCCTGGCGGTGATCCCTTCCTCCGCGCGTCCGCCCGTTGCCAGGATCGCCGCGCCTGCACCGGCGGTTCGGAGAAAGTGTCGGCGTGATTGGGCCGCGAGATGGCCACGGTCGGGGAGTTGTTCGCCGTTCATCGGGTTCCTGGGATGATCTGCCCCGATGACACTGCCATCCACCTCGGCATGTTTCGCGAAAGTTTCGGGATTTCAGCGCTGGCCCATTTTTGTCTATTGAAACGGACCGCCCACTCCGTGACGATGGCGCATTATGATCCCCAAGCCATCATCGATTTTCGCTTTTTCCCAGTTTCGCGGCGTCGGAGTGCTCTGGCTCGCCTCCGTGGCGATCCTGCATGCGGCGGATGCGCGCTATGCTCCGGCCTGGGCCGATGCGGTTCCCAAGCGCATCCTGAAGCACACCGACACCGGGGAGGACGCGCTTGCCAAGGCCGTGGCGGCGTTGCAACCGGGCGATCAATTGGTCGTTGCGGCGGGCACCTATCTGCTGGGGCGGCGCTGGGAAATCAGCGTGAGTGGCACCGCAGAGGCGCCGATCTGGATCGTGGCGGAGGAAGGGGCCAAGGTGGTGCTCACCCGGGCGGATGCGAACCAGAACGTGATGAACATCGGTTCGGCTGCGCCCGTCCATCACCTGTGTGTGCGAGGGGTCGAGATCACCGGCGGCAGTCATGGTCTGCGGCTCGGCCAATGCAGCGAGGTCTGGATTGATCGGTGCCACATCCATCACACCGGGGCCGTCTGCCTCAGCGCCAATAGCGCCAATTCCAATCGTCTTTTTCTGACCCGCAATCATCTGCATGACGGTGGCGGACATGGCGAGGGAATGTATCTCGGGGCGAACAATGGCGAGTTCATCATGAGCGAGAGCGTCATCGCCCTCAATCACATCCATGATTGCAAAGGCTCGCAAGGGGACGGCATCGAGGTCAAACAGGGCTCCTGGGGCAACCTGATTGCCGAGAACGATGTGCACGACACCCAGTATCCCTGCATCACCGTTTACGGCACTGCGGGGAAACCGGTGAACATCATCGAGCGCAATCTCTGTCGGCGCAGTGCCGACAGCGCCATGCAGGTTCAAGGTGAGGCGATCGTGCGCAACAATGTGCTCATCAGTGGCAAGGGTTCGGGATTCGTCAGCACGGATCACCAGGGCAAGTCTCTGAATCTGCAAGTGCTCCACAACACCATCATCAATACCGGGGATGCGTTCAAGGGCGGCTCCTGGAATGGCCGTGAGGGGATGATTCTGGCCAACAATATCCTCTATTCCCGGGACAGGAGCGCCATCAATTTTCCGAACGGTCGGGAGGGCGTGATCCTGGCCGGGAATATCGTTTTGGGCGACAGTCCCAAACAGGGGGCCTCAGCCGGACGCGGCCTCGAGGACTTCGTCGGGTTGAGCTGGGATGGCGCCCAATACGACGCCAAACCGGTGCCGACCGCCCCGTTTGATCACGCGGACCCGACGTATTTGTTGGAGACCGATTTCAACGGTGCGCAACGACCCGCCGCCGTAAGCGGTGCGGTGAGTCGGTGACCGGCGGATTCCCCGCTTGCAGGGCTTACGAAGGCTCGGTGTCGTCACTGTGCGGAGGTGTCGACACCGCGTGCTCCAGGGATTCGGTGAGGGGTTCGTCCACTTCGTCCTTGAGGAGTTTTTGACCATCCGCCATGCGGCCGAACAGGTAATACAGGCCAGGAATGAGCAGGACACCGATCACGGTGCCGAGGATCATTCCGCCCGCCCCGGTGGTGCCGATGGTGCGGTTGCCGATGGCGCCTGCTCCGGTGGCGAAGACCAGCGGGATGAGACCGGCAATGAAGGCGAACGAGGTCATCTGGATGGGACGGAAGCGCAGCCTTCCGCCCTCGACCGCGGCATCGAGCAGGGAAAGGCCCTCGCGGCGGCGCTGCACCGCAAACTCAACGATGAGGATGGCGTTCTTGGCGAGGAGGCCCACGAGCATGACCAGACCGATCTGGGCATACACATCGTTGGCCAAGCCCATGACCTTGAGGAACAGGAAAGAGCCGAAGATGCCGACAGGCAGAGAGAGGATGACCGCGAGGGGGATGATGAAGCTCTCGTATTGGGCGACGAGGACGAGATAGACGAAGGCGACCACGATGAGGAAGATGTAAATCGCTTCGTTGCCTTTTCGGGATTCGTCGTAGGAGAGGCCGGACCAGTCGATCCCGTAGCCACGAGGTACCACATTCGGATCTGCCGCGACCTCCTGAACCGCTTTGATGGCCTGGCCGGTGCTGAACCCGGGGGCGGGAGCGCCTTGGATGATGGCGGCTGGGTAGAGATTGAAGCGGTCGATCTCGTTGAGGCCCTGGCGCTTCTTGATGGACATGAACGAGGAGTAGGGGACCATTTCCCCGTGGTCGTTTTTGACGAACAGATTGTTCAGGTCCTCGGGCATGCGGCGGAATTCCGGCCATGATTGGACGTAGACCTTGTAGAACTGGTTGAACAGAATGAAGCCCTGTTCATAGGTGCTGCCGATCAGGATGTTGAGGTTATCCAGGGCGGTCTGGATGGACACACCTTTTTGCATGGCCACGTCATTGTCGATGACCAATTCGTATTGGGGATAGTTCGCGGTATAGAACGTGAACAGGTTTTTCAATTCCTCGCGTTCCTTGAGGGCGGCGATGAATTTGTCCGTGATCACTCCGAGCTTGGCGTAGTCGACCACGCTGGATTGGGTTTTGTCCAGAAGCACCAAGCTGAAACCCCCGGCCGCACCGAAACCGGGGACGGCCGGTGGTTCGAAGAACTCGAGTTTGACGTTGGTCATCTTGTGGCATCGCTCCTCGAGCTCCAGGATGATTTCGCGAGCCGTGCGCTTGCGCTCATCCCAATCCCTCAGGTTGATGATACAGGTCCCGGCGTTGGAACCACGGCCCTCGGTCAGGACCTCATATCCTGCCAGTGAGGTGATGGAGGTCACCTCCTCAAGTCCTCTGGCGATGCTCTCCAATTCCTGTGACTTGGCGTTGGTGTATTCCAGCGTGGAACCAGGGGGTGTCTGCAGAACGGCATAAATAATCCCCTGATCCTCACCGGGAATGAAACCCGTCGGAAGTTTTAGGTTCACGGCAACGATTGCCGCTGTGAAGGCTCCGATCGTCACCACCGTAAAGAGGCGGCGGGTGGCAATGGCTCGCACAAAGCCTGAATAGCCGCGGGTGATCGCTTCCACGGCACGGTCAAATGGGCCTCGAACAAATGGCAAGAGGATGAAGAGGAATCCGATGGGTCCCCACAAGTGATAGGCTAGGTAGGTGATGCCGGCGAGGACGATCAAACCCCCGGCACCGACCAGGATCTTGTGGAACAGGCCACGGTTTTTTTTCTCCCCGGCCGGAGCGGAATGGCCATTGGCGTGATTGTCGTGAGGCTTGAGGATCATCGCGCAAAGCACGGGGGTCAGGGTCAGGGCGACGAGACCGGAAAGAACGATCGAGGTGGCCATCGTAATCCCGAATTGCCGGTAGAACTGCCCGACCGGGCCCGGGATGAAGGTGACCGGGACAAAGACCGCCGTCATCACCAGTGTGATGGCGATGATGGCCCCGCTGATCTCATGAAGCACCTCCATGGTGGCTCGATAGGGGGAGAGATGTTTGGCGGCCATCTTTGCGTGCACCGCCTCCACCACGACGATGGCGTCATCCACCACCACCCCGATGGCCAACACCATCGCGAAGAGGGTGATCAGGTTGATTGACAAACCCATCAGTTGCAGGAAGAAGAAAGTCCCGATCAAAGAGACGGGAACGGCGAGGGTGGGGATCAGGGTGGAGCGGAGGTCGCCGAGGAACATGAAGACGACGAGCGACACCAAGATGAAGGCCTCAATCAGGGTGTGAACCACCTTTTCGATGGAGGCATCCAGGAAATGGGAGACGTCATAGGCCAATTCATAATCCATTCCCGGAGGGAACGACTCTCTCATCTCCTCAAGTTTCGCCTTGATCAGTTCAATCACCTGAGCGGCGTTTGAGCCGGGGGCCTGCTTGAGGACGATCGAGGCGGTGGGGTGTCCGTTGATGTCCGAATAGATATCAAAGAATTCGGAGCCGAGTTCAATTCCTTCGTGATAGTGCTTGGCGGGTCCGGTGGATGAAGCCGCAGTGGCGGGCATGCCTTGTGCGGACTCAGGCGGAACACATACGTCTTTGAGCCGGAGAATCTCCCCATCGGGATTGGCCCGCAGAATGATTTCTCCATATTGCTCGGCCTTGTTATAACGTCCGATGTAGGTCAGGACGTATTCCCTGGACTGCGAGGTCATCCCGGTGGCTTGGCCGAGGCGTCCGGGGGACCCGATGATGCTCTGTTCCGCCAGGGCCTTCATCACGTCCTCCACGGAGATGTTGTAGGCGCGCATTCGCTCGGGGTTCAGCCAGATCCGCATCGCAAAGCTGCGGTTGCCCAGGTTCCGCGGCAGACCCATGCCCTGAATCCGCTTCAGTTCCGGCATGATGTAGACGTTGGCGTAGTTGTAGAGATCCTTCTGGTCGGCGTTTGGATCCGTGCTGAACAGGTTCACATACATCAACATGCTCGGGACGACCTGACTCACGAGGATGCCCTCACGAACGACGAGGGGCGGGAGCCGACTCAGCATGATGTTCACGCGGTTCTGCACGTTCACCACGTTGATGTCCGGGTCTGTGCCCGGTTCAAAATAAATGGTGATGGTGGCTTCACCCGCGCTTGTGGCCGAGGAGACCATATAACGCATGTTCTGGACCCCATTGATCGACTGCTCCAGGGGGATCAGAACGGAATCGACCAACACGTTGGCGCTCGCCCCTGGATAAGCGATGGAGACCATCACCGTTGGCGGAGCGATGTCAGGAAACTGGGCGATGGGCAGGGTTTTGATCCCCAACAGGCCCAGGAAGAGCAGGATGATGGAGATGACAATGGCCAACGCGGGCCGGTAGAGAATCTGAGTGAACATGGTCGGTGGAGCTTGTGAGGATTCCTTGTGATCGTTGGGATCCGGTTACTCCGCGTGAAATTTCTGGTGCTTGAGCGCCTCTTCCATCGGCAGGAACTCGGCTTCCGCTTTTTGTCCGTCGTGGACGTGGCGGATGCCTTCAAGAATGAACTTGTCCTCGAGCTTCAGCCCGCTTTTCAACACAAAGACATCTTCAAGCTCGTGCTCAACTTCGATCGGCCGTTGCCGGATCACGTGATCCTCGCCAATGACCCAAACATATTGGTTGTCGAGAATTTCGAAGGTGGCGCGCTGGGGAATCACGATCGCATTCTTGATGGCTCGGTTCACCAGAATCGTGCCGGTCTGTCCGTGCCGGAGCAGGCCCTCCGGGTTTGGGAAATCGGCACGGAAGGGGATATTGCCCGTTTCATTGTTGAACTGGCCTTCGATGGTGACGGTGTTGCCAGGGCTGTGTTGGAATTTTGTTCCGTCGGCCAGTTTCAGTTCGATGGTGGAATCCTTAAGCTCCAGTCTGGAATAGTCTGAGGTCTTGGCCTGCCGATTTTTGAATTCAAAATAACGGGCTTCGGGGACGTTGAAATAGACCCACATGACCTGAGTATCGGAAAGGGTGGTCAGCAGATCCTCCTCTTTGACGAGGCTCCCCTGCTGTTGATAGGTGCGGTCGATGATGCCGTCAAAGGGGGCTTTGACCCTGGTGAAATTGAATTCTGCGTCTGCGAGTTTGAGCTCGGCCTCGGCCTTGGCAAGTTCGGCCTGTTTCAGTCGGAGTTCCTGCTCGGAGACCACGGCTTTTTCCAGGAGTTTCTTGGTGTTGTCGTATTCAACCTGGGCACGGAGGACTTCCGCTTTGGCGGAGGCCAGTCTGGCCTCGTAGAGAGGTGGGAAGATCTTGAAGAGGATGTCCCCCTCTTTCACCGTTTGACCCTCTCTGATCTCCACTTTTTCCAAATATCCTTCGACCAGCGCGCGCAATTCAATGTGGCGGCGCGCATGGATCTGGCAGACGTAAGGCTGGGTGAGCACGACATCCATCGTCTTGGGACTCGTGGCCACAAGCTTGGCGGCTTCCTCCCCGTGCCCGCCAGATTTGCCGTGCTCCGCGGTTCCTTCGTGCTCGCCGTGTTCCCCGTGTTTCGTGGCTTCGTGGGGCTTTTCGAGGCAGCCGGTGAGGGCAAAGATGGCCGAAAATCCGGCGCAGAAGATGGTTTTGGAAATGGATTCGGTTGGCATTGCAGGATGGTCCAAGTTGACACAATCACAGGATGCCGTCGATTGCCATCGCCTCGGCAGGGTATTTTTTCACCCTTGGGACCCGATGTTCCGGGAAGACGAGTGCTCATGGGAGGTGGCACTCTGCGTTGTGAGGTTGCAAGAGGCAGAAGCGCAGAATTCCTGCTTGCGGGTGCGAGGTGCCGGTGTCAATAGATAGCGCTGAGGTGCCGGGATTTCCGCCAAGCGTTGACTCTTGGGGACGGCACGGCTTTGTGGCCATTGTCATTCAAATTCACGCGCAAGAATGAAACCCTGGACGATGTTGCGGTTAGTGTCTGGTGGCGGACTCACCGGGTCGGCGGACCTCATGAATCATCTCTCATGAAGCGAAACACTCCGATCAACTGGGCGATGGGGGTGGGCTGTTTGGCGCTGCTTTCCCAGGGCTGTGCGCTGCTGAAGACGGATGCCGATGGGTCCGCGGCGTCGGACTGGACGGTCCCCGAGCATTTCCCGGTCGCCGAGGAGAGCGCCAATTCGGCGTTGCTGGACTGGAAAGAGTATTTCCGGGATGAGACGTTGGCCGGGCTGATCAGCGATTCCCTGGCGCGCAACCAGGAATTGAACATCCTGCTTCAGGAGATCGCCGTGTCCAAGAGCGAGGTCCTTCAGCGCAAAGGGGCCGTCTTCCCCTTCGTTCGGCTGGGAGCCGGGGGCGGAGTCGACAAGGTCGGGGAGTTCACCCGGAGTGGGGCCGTCGAGGAAAACCTGGAGATTCGTCCGGGTGAAGCGTTCCCTGACCCCTTGTCGGACTTCAATTTCCGGGCCGATTTTTCTTGGGAGGTGGACATCTGGAGGCGTCTCCGCAATGAACGGGACGCTGCGGTTTTGCGTTACTTGGCGTCCCAGGAGGGCCGGACTTTCATGGTGACCAACTTGGTATCGGAGATCGCGCGGAGCTACTACGAGCTTCTCGCGCTCGACAACCAAGCCGATATTCTTCGCCAGACCATCGAGGTGCAACAAAGCGCGTTGGAGGCGGTGAGGTTGCAGAAGGCGGCCGCAAAGGTGACCGAGCTGGCGGTGCGTCGGTTTGAGGCGGAAGTGCTCAAGAACCAGAGCCGAGTCTACGACATCCGTCAGCAGATCACGGTTTTGGAAAATCGCCTCAACTTCCTGGCGGGCCGTTACCCCACGCCGATCCAGAGGAAATCCGTCGGGTTTGAGCGCCTCTCCTTGGCATCGATCGCTGCCGGGGTGCCTTCGGATCTGCTTCGGAATCGTCCGGATGTGCGGAGAGCGGAGTTGGAATTGAAGGCGGCCGGGCTGGAGGTGAAGGCTGCAAGTGCCCGTTTTTACCCGTCCCTCGATATCGGCGGGGCGCTCGGGTTTAATGCCTTCCAGATGGGATCTCTGCTGACGGCGCCGGAGAGCGTGGCCTACAACGCCGTGGCGGACCTCGCCGCGCCCCTGATCAACCGGAGCGCGATCAAGGCGGCCTTTCAAAGCGCGAACGCTCGGCAGTTGGCGGCACTCTATCAATACCAGCAGACCATGTTGAATGCCTACGTGGAGGTGGTGAATCAACTCGCCCAAATCCGGAATCTTGGCAGCGGCTACGATTTGAAGACCAAGGAGGTCGAGACGCTAACCGGCGCCATCGGGACTTCCGTGGAGCTTTTCAACGCGGCCCGGGCCGATTACACCGAGGTGTTGTTGACGCAGCGGGATACACTGGACGCTCGGCTGGAGTTGATCGAACTCAAGCAGCGTCAGTTGAGCGCCTGGATCCTGGCTTACCGCGCTTTGGGTGGCGGTTATGACCGGAGCAAGCCGGCGGCGGCCGCAGCCGCAGTCACCCGTGCTTCGCACAGCAAGCCCGGGAACTGAGGGGCGGACGGTCTGTTCGGCGAGGTTTGTGCTGCGGGTTCAGGCGCCAAGTCTCTCCCCGGAGGCGAGAAGGTTCATGGCACTCACCAGGGCGCGCAGCCCGGCCATCTCAATCGAGGGATCGATTCCGCAGCCCCAAACAAGGTCGCCGGTTTCGGTCTGATTGAGTTGGACGAACGCCGCCGAGTCGGCGTCGGATCCGCCGCGGACGGCGTGGGAGCGGTAATCCGTCACATGAAACGTCTTGAGGCCGACGGCCTCGAGCGCTCGCACCAGCGCATTGATGGGGCCGTTGCCGGTGCCTGAAAGTTGGAGCGTCTTCCCATGGGCGCGGAAAGTGGCTTGGCAGCGAACTTCGCCAGGTTTGCCCGGTCCATGATGATTGAGTTCGAAATCGAGCAAGGCAAACGGCTCGTTGAGGTTCACGAAGTGCTCGTGGAAGTATTCGCGAATTTCGTCGCTCGAGAGTTCCCGACCCAAGCGGTCTGCGTGGGAGTAGATCGCATGACCGACTTGATGATGCATGGTCTTGGGAAGGTCGAGCCCGTGATCCCGGTCAAGGACGTAGGCCACACCGCCACGTCCGCTCTGGCTGTTGATTCGGATGATTGCCTCGTAGCTGCGGCCGATATCCCGAGGATCGATGGTCAGGTAAGGCACGCCCCAGGCAAGGTGGGGATTGTCGGCGAGTTCGGCGGAGCGGCGATCGAACCCCTTCTTGATGGCGTCCTGGTGGCTCCCGGAAAAGGCGGTGAAAACCAGTTCCCCGGCGTAGGGTTGCCGTTCGGGAACGGTCATGCGCGTGCAGCGTTCGTAGACGGCGCGGATGGCGGGGAGATCGGAGAAGTCGAGACCGGTTTCGATTCCATGGCTGTTCAGGTTCAGGGCCACCACGACCAGATCGAGGTTGCCGGTGCGTTCGCCGTTCCCAAACAAAGTGCCTTCGACCCGGTCCGCTCCGGCCAGCAAGCCGAGTTCGGTGGCGGCGATGCCGGTGCCGCGGTCGTTGTGGGTGTGTAGGCTGATGATCACCGTGTCGCGATGGCTGATCTGGCGGCAGAACCATTCGATCTGGTCGGCGTGAACATTCGGGGTGCTCCACTCCACGGTGGCCGGCAGATTCAGGATCATGGGCTGATCCCGGGTGGGGCGCCAAATCGCTTTGACCGCCTCACAAACCTCCAGGGAGAAATCGAGTTCGGTGTCGGAAAAGCTCTCCGGCGAATATTGGAAATCGATGCGCTGCGAGGGAGGCACCCGGCCGGCCAATTCTTTCACCAGGGCGGTCCCCTCCGTGGCGATCTTCTTGATCTCCTCGCGCGATGCGTCCCGGAAGGTGACGCGCCTCTGCAGGGGGGACGTGGAATTGTAGAGGTGAACGATGGCGCGGGGAATGCCTTCCAGAGCTTCGAAGGTGCGGCGAATGAGGTGCTCGCGAGCCTGGACCAGCACCTGGACGGTGACATCTGGCGGGATGCGGTTTTCGTCGGCGAGGCGGCGCAGGAAGTTGAATTCGGTATCCGCAGCGGAAGGGAAGCCGACCTCGATCTGTTTGAAGCCGATGCGCACGAGCAGATCGAACATCTCGATCTTCTCTTCCACACTCATGGGAATGGGTAGAGCTTGGTTGCCGTCCCTCAAATCCACGCTGCACCAGATGGGGGCCCGCTCAAGGCGGCGGTCCGGCCAGGTCCGGTCGGGCAGATGCACCGGCGGAAAGGGTCGGTATTTGTGCAGGGAACTCGGGTTCATGGCATGGGCTGTAACGAAATCAGAATGCGGGGGGAGTCCGCCCGGTGTGGAACCGGACATGGACATCGGACGGGGCGGACGGGAAAGCAAGCGTCTACCGCGCGAGCCCGGCCGCCCGTCCGAGGAGGAGCAGGAGGGGGCGATGGGTCAGCAGAAGAAGAGGTGGGAGCCGACGTTGCACGGAGATTGCCGAAAGAAAGGCAGACTAGCCTCCGTTACAGGGGCTGGCAAGCGGGCAAATCCGGCCCGCCCTTTTTTGTCTTGCCGTTTGCTCCAAAGCGAGCGATTCCGCGAAGCGCAATTGTCCCATGAATTTCCGTATCGTTCTTCCCTCCGCCTTCTTGATGAGCATCGCCCTGGCCGCCGGTGAGGAGGGTCGGCCCTTGAAGGCGTTGTTGGTGGCCGGCGGTTGTTGTCACGATTACGCCGCGCAACACAAGCTCCTGTTCGAGGGGATCCAGGCTCGTGCCTTCGTCCAGGTGGATGTCTGGTGGACGGACGACAAATCGACCAATCCTCCCCTCAGCCTGTATGACCGCGCGGATTGGGCCACGGGGTATGATGTGATCATTCACGACGAGTGCGCGGCCGGAAACAAGGACCTCAAGGCGTTCCAACGCATCGTCGACGTTCATCGAACGATTCCATCGGTCCATCTGCATTGCGCCATGCACAGTTTCCGCAACGGCACGGATGGCTGGTTCAAACACCTCGGTCTGCAATCCTCCTCCCACGGACCTCAGGAGCCGATCGACATCGATTTCGTCGACCCGACCCACCCGGTGACCAAGTCGCTCAGCGATTGGACCACGATCAAGGAGGAGCTATACAACAACGTGCAGATCCTCGGCGCGCATCCGCTCGCCACCGGAACTCAGCGGGTGAAAAACAAGGACGGCAGCAGCAAGGAAGTGGTTTCGGTGGTCGTCTGGACCAACGAGACTCAGGGCGCGCGGAGTTTTAGCACCAGTCTGGGGCACAACAACGGGACCGTGGGCGATCCGCGTTATCTCGATTTGGTGACCCGCGGATTGCTTTGGGCGTGCGGCAAGCTGGATGCGGATCATCTCGGCAAAGCCTTCACCGGCCCGAACAAGATCACCTTCGGCAAGGGCAACCCACTGCCCGCAAAGCCGGCTCCGGCGGCATTGGTGCCTGGAGCGGCGCCGAAGGACGCAACGCTGGTCATGGCCACCGCCAGCAGCGAGGAAAGCGGCAAGAACAATGTTTCGTGGTGTGCGGTCGACGGCAACGAGGCGACCCGTTGGTGTGCCGGCGGCGGTTCGTATCCCCAGTGGCTGCAACTCGAGCTCGAAAAACCGCACCTGTTGAGCGGGGTCACCACGGCGTGGGAGAACAAAGCGGTCTATCAATACAAAATCGAAGGTAGCACGGACGGCTCGGCCTGGACCACGCTGGTGGATGGTTCAGGCAACATCCGGACCGCTCCTTACGCCGATCGGTTGGCCACGCCGATGGCGGTTCGATTCGTGCGGATCCAAGCGCTCGGCAGCAGCGGCGGCTGGGCCAGCATTCGGGAAGTGACTCTCACGGGGGAGGGGATCAAGGTTCTCCATCCCAAACTGAACGAGGCCCAGGCCGCCACCGCCCGGAAACTGGCCGAAGCGGCTGCGGATCCATACGCCAAGGAAGGCAACGTCCCTCCCCGGGCGGAAAAGCCGTCCGCCGCGCAGGAGGCGGCGATTTTGGCCGATGTGCACGTGGCCCAGGGATTTGAAGTCACCGTTTTTGCCGCGCCGCCGATGGTGAATTATCCGGTCTTCGTGGCGGCCGCGCCGGATGGGACCGTTTACGTGAGCAGCGACGGCAACGGGTCCCTCGGCCGTGATCCGAAGCGCGGCCGGATCATTCGTTTGCGGGATCTCGATGGCGATGGCCATGCGGACGAGACCAAGGTGTTTGGTGAGGTGGACGCGCCGCGCGGTCTGGTCTGGGACAAGGACAGGCTTTACGTCATGCATCCGCCGCACCTCAGCGCGTTCCTGGACAAGGATCTCGACGGCGTTTCCGAGAGCCGTGAGATCCTGGTGAAAAATTTGGCTTTTGGTTACGACAAGCGCCCGGCGGACCACACCACCAACGGAGTTAGTCTGGGACCGGACGGTTGGCTTTACCTCGCCGGTGGGGACTTTGGATTCATGGAGGCTGAGGGGACCGATGGCCGCAAGTTGACCCATCGCGGAGGCGGGGTCATCCGGGTTCGCCCCGATGGCACCGGCCTGGAGATGGTTTCGACCGGCACCCGCAACATCCTCGAAGTGGCCGTGAGTCCCGAGTTGGAGATTTTCGCCCGGGACAACACCAATGACGGGGGTGGATGGAACGTTCGGTTTCACCATTTCACCGGGCTGGACGATCACGGATATCCCCGGCTCTACAAGAATTTCGCCGACGAGGCGATCGCGCCCCTGGCGGACTATGGCGGCGGCTCCGGGTGCGGGGCGGTCTACCTTGATGAGCCAGGGTTTGGTGCGTGGAATCATGCGCCGCTCACCTGCGATTGGGGAACCGGCGCGCTGTATCATCACACCGTCCAGGCCAAGGGAGCGACGTTTGTGGAAACGTCGGCACCCAAGCCATTGGTGAAGTTGACCCGGCCAACCGACGCCGATGTCGATGCCATGAGCCGCATTTATTGCGCGAGCTGGAAAGGTGCCACCTTCAAATGGGAAGGTCCGGATGTCGGCTACATCGTCTGTGTGAAGCCCAAGGGCTTTGTGTCCGAGGCGTTGCCCGATTTCGCGAAGGCCGAGGATTCGGTGTTGGTGAAGTTGCTCGATTCTCCGAGTTACCGGCGCCGCATCGAATCCCAACGCGAGCTGGCCCGTCGCGGTCATCCCGCCGCCGGGGAGGCGATGCAGAGGATCGCGCAAAACCGGACCGCCGAACGCAATCTGATCGCCCGGTTCAAGGAAATCGCGGATGCCGGGGACATGGGAGCGGTGGACGAGATTCTGGCGCAGGCAGGCAACCCGGATCCGGTGGTGGCTCACGCGGCGGCGCGGGCCCTGGCCGCCTTGCAGGCATCAGGGCCGGTGTTTGCGGCGTTCGATAAGGCGACGGGAACAACCACGGTCTTCGTTCGCGCCCTGGCCTTGATGCACCGACCGGAGGTGGTGACCGGGTTGATCGACCGGCTCCAGGCGACGGCGGATCCAACGAAACGTCAGGGTCTCTTGGCCGCTCTCTGCCGACTTCATTTTCATGATGGCGCGTGGCAGGGAGATTCCTGGGGCACGCGTCCCGACACCCGTGGCCCGTTTTACCAGCCCGAACCCTGGAGCGAGACGCCCAGGATCGCGGCGGCACTCGCCGGGGCTCTGGAAAAGGCTTCGCCCGCCGAGACCGGGTTTTTGGTTCGCGAGATGAATCGCAATCGGATCCAATCCAACCAGGCACTGGAACGCATCCTGGAGTTGGCCAAGACAGATCCGGCGGTGATTCCGGATGCCGCGGCTCAGCTTGCCGTCGCCGAGGAGGTTCCCGCCTCCGCCGTGTCCTTGCTGTTGCAAGCCCTGGAGGCAGGCGCATCCCTGAAGCCGGAAACCGTCGGTCACGTGATCGTGGCCCTTTCCAAGACGGACAGCGCGACCGGGGCGGCAGCCAGTCTCAAGGCGTTGGCGGATTTGCGAAAGATGCCTGATGCACAGAAAGCCTACGAGGCTGCGGCCCAGGCGTTCTTCAATGCGCCGTCTCTGGAGAATCATCACCAGCTGTTCGAGGAAATTGCCGAAACGATGGACGGGGACCGGTCCCGATCTGCCGACGCCGCCCTTCTCCACTTGGCGGTGCGGCAGACAGGCAGCCCCGAATCGGCCGAACTATCGCGCAAGGCGCTCGATCGTGGCTGGGCGGATCTGGCGCGCCGTCGGCAAATCATCGAGGCGATCGGTGCCGTGAAGCATCAGGGCAGCGCGTCCCGGGTTTTGGTGGCGCTGGAGGATGCAGACCCGCAGGTGCGGGCGGCCGCGCAAAGGGTCGCCAAGGAGATGCGGTTGGTCCGGGCCGAAGACAAAACCCCGAAAATTGGCAGTCTCAAAGTGGAGGAGGCGCTGGCGGCGGTGATTCAGGCCAAGGGAGACGTGGCTTTGGGAGAGCAGGTTTTCAACCGGGCCACCTGCAGCGCCTGCCACACCACGAACGAATCCCAAGCACAAAAGGGACCCTATCTCGGGAACATTGCACAGACCTACAAACGGGCTGACCTGGCGCAGAACATTTTGGATCCGAACAAAACGATCGCCCAGGGTTTCGCCTCGGAGATGATCACCCTGAAGGATGGAACCCAACAGGTGGGGTTCGTCACGCTTGAAAGTGCGGGCAGTGTGAAGATTCGCAACGTGGCGGCTCAGGAATTCACCTTTCAAACTGCCGAAATCAAAGAGCGGCAGAGGTTGCCGGTTTCGATGATGCCCCCGGGGCTGATGCTCAGCTTCAGCGTTCGGGAATTCGCTTCGTTGATCGATTACTTGGAATCTTTGGCGAAGTAAGGATTCACGGGGCCGAAGCCACGATCCCACCGGTTTGGAGCGAGCTCCCAAGGCGCTCCATTTTGGCGGCGGTGAGGGATCCCGACACGGTGGCAACAATTTCTCCCCCGGGGCTGACCGCGAAGATGTCGATACCGGACTGTCCCCGGGAAACGGCGGTCGTGGTTTGTCCCTCCCAATCCAGCAGGATCGGGTAGTCGGCGCACTGTTTGCGGAAAGCCTTGCGCAGGGTGTCTTTCATGAACGAAGGAACGCCTCGCAAGTCCGCCACGCCCACGATGTCCGCGGTCGTGCCGTGGCTCTGGTAGAGTTTGCTCACCCAGCCCTCGATTTGGGACGCGCCCCGGCGGTCGGCGATCACCACGAGCAGGGGCCGCGGAAAAGGTCCCTGATGGCGGTGCAATCGGTCAAACTGATCGATCAACGCGATTTTGGGCAAACGCTCCCCAGCGAAACCCGGGGACGGAGAGCCGGAGCAGAGCAGGGCAAGCACGGCCAAGGCAGGTCCGGCACCTCCGCGAGTCAGGGCAGGGAAGGAAGCGAGAGCGGCGTTCATACCCTGAGTTACGGATGGGCCGGGCCTTCGGATTTCTTTCCTTGCGAGGGAGTCGGCATCGGATGGGCGGCGGAAAGACCGCAGGACGGACGTCCCATCAACCTCGGAGTTGAATTTCCCGTGAGGCGGTGAAATTTGCGCTCTCTCCGAAGGCATCCGGAAAGCTGGTTCTCCGGTTCCACAAAGAGCGTCGGCACTGACAGACAAACAACGTATGGCAAAAATCTTGGTAACGGGGGCGGCGGGTTTTATCGCGTCGCGGGTTTGTGCGCTTCTTCTCGAGGATGGCCATGCGGTGGTGGGTGTGGACTGCGTCAACGACGCCTATGATCCAAGGCTCAAGGAACACCGGCTCGGTGGGCTCGGGAAGCGGCCCGGGTTCACGTTTCACCGGATCGATATCGCGGACTTGGCGGCGTTGCGCACGGTTTTTGCGGAGTCGGCGGCTTCGGGAGAGCCGTTCGCGGCGGTTCTGAACCTCGCGGCGCGCGCCGGTGTGCGTTACAGCATGGAGAATCCATTCATCTACCTGACCGCCAACGCGATGGGGACTCTGAACGTGCTGGAGTTGATGCGTGAGTTCGGGATCAGGAAGCACGTTCTCGCCTCCACCTCTTCGCTGTATGCCGGACAGCCGATGCCTTATCTCGAGACCGCGCCGGTGAATGAGCCGATTTCGCCCTATGCGGCTTCCAAAAAAGCGGCCGAGGTGATGGCCTACACCTATCACCATCTCTACCGGATCGATTCCACCGTGTGCCGGTATTTCACGGTGTATGGACCCGCCAGTCGTCCGGACATGGCGATGCTGCGATTCATCCGTTGGATCGATGAGGGCACGCCGATTGAGATGTTTGGCGATGGCGAGCAATCGAGAGACTTCACCTTTGTGGACGACATTGCCCGGGGCACGATCGCGGCCATGAAACCGCTCGGGTATGAGATCATCAATCTCGGCGCCGGGAATCAACCGGTCACGATGAACACCTTGATCCGCAAGCTGGAGGAACGGCTAGGGAAAAAAGCCGTCATCGATCACAAACCGGCGCATGTGGCTGACATGGCGCACACGTGGGCGAACATTGAGAAGGCGAAGCGGCTGCTCGATTGGGAACCGCGGACCAGTCTCGACGAGGGCCTGGACGCCACCGTGCAGTGGCACCTGGACAACCGGGACCTGGTGATGAGCTTGAAACTTTGACGGGACATCGTCAGGACCGGCCTGGCGGAATCCACGACCGGTCCCGAAACCTCATTCCATGGCTCAACTCACCCGTGATCTTGTCCCTGCCGCCCCGACCTCGGACGACTGCCTTGGCGCGTTTCTCGACTATCTGGCCGCCGAAAAGATCGAGCCCTACGGGCATCAGGAGGAGGCGGTTTTGCAGTTGTATGAGGGAAAGAACGTCATCCTCAACACGCCGACCGGTTCAGGGAAGTCCCTGGTGGCCTTGGCCATGCATTTCCGGTCGATCTGTCTGGGCCGACGCTCCTGGTATACCGTGCCGATCAAGGCGCTGGCGAACGAGAAGTTTCTTTCGTTGTGCCGCATCTTCGGACCGGACCAGGTGGGGATGATCACGGGAGACGCCGCAGTGAATCGGGAAGCGCCCGTGATTTGCTGCACGGCGGAGATCTTGGCGAATCTGGCCCTGGCCGATGGAGCCCGGGCACCGGTGGACGATGTGATCATGGACGAGTTTCATTATTACTCGGACAGCGCCCGCGGCAGTGCCTGGCAGATTCCCCTCCTGGCTCTGCCACAAGCGCGGTTTCTCTTGATGTCCGCCACCCTGGGCGACACCGCGTTTTTTGAAAAGGCGCTCACGGACCTGACCCAGGCACCAACGGTGTTGGTGCAATCCGCGGATCGGCCGGTGCCGTTGGAGTATGAATACAGTGAAATCACCCTCGAGGAAAAGGTGACGGAGTTGGTGGGGAAGGGCAGGGCGCCCATTTATCTGGTCCACTTCACCCAATTGGCCTGTGCCGAAACTGCGCAGAATCTTTTGTCCCAGAACTTCTGTACGAAGGAAGAGAAACAACAGATCGCCGAGGCCTTGCAAGGCGCCAGCTTTCGCAGTCCGTATGGCAAGGAGATCCAGAAATTGTTGCGACACGGCATCGGCATTCACCATGCCGGTCTCCTGCCCAAATACCGGGTCCTGGTGGAGAAGCTGGCGCAACGCGGTTTGCTCAAGGTGGTCTGTGGGACGGACACGCTCGGCGTCGGCATCAATGTGCCGATCCGCACCGTTCTCTTCACCCAATTATGCAAATATGATGGCAACAGCACTAAGATCCTCACGGTGCGCGATTTCCAGCAGATCTGCGGTCGCGCGGGACGGCGCGGATATGACACCATCGGCTATGTGATTGCCCAGGCGCCGGAGCATGTCATTGAGAATCTGCGGATGGAACGAAAGGCGGCGGCCAACCCCGGCAAGAAGCACAATTTCGTCAAGAAGAAGCCGCCTGAGAAAGGATATGTGGCTTGGGACGAGAACACCTTTCGCCGCCTCATCGGATCCCCTCCCGAGAAATTGACATCGAGTTTCCGTGTCACCCATGCGATGCTGCTGCAGACGCTGTCGCGGCGCCAGGAGGATGGATGTGCCGCGTTGCGCCTGCTGATCAGCCGTTGCCACGAGCCGCCCTCGAGGCGCAAGCAGTTGCGCAAGGAGGCGTTCCGTTGTTTTCGCGGGTTGGTAAAGGGACACATTCTGACCATCCTCCCGCCCGCCCAACGGACCGGGCCGGCCAAGGTGCGTCTGCATGTGGATTTGCAGGAGGATTTTTCCTTGTTCCATGCGCTTGGGCTTTGGTTGATCGATACCATCCCGCAATTGGAGCCGGAATCGCCGGATTATGGGTTGCAGGTGATCACGTTGTGTGAGGCCATTTTGGAAAATCCTGACGTGATTCTGCGCCGGCAGGTTGATGCCCTGAAGAACGAGCTGATGGCCGAGATGAAGGCGGAGGGCGTCGAGTATGAGGAACGGCTGTTGCGGCTCGAGGAAGTGGAGTGGCCCAAACCGGGCAAGGAATTCATTTATCACACCTTCAACCGGTTTTGTGAAACCCATCCCTGGGTGGACAAAGGGAATATTCGGCCCAAGTCGATCGGTAGGGAAATGTTTGAGACGTGGTCCTCGTTCGAGGATTACATCAAGCGATACGGGTTGGAGCGGAGTGAGGGGGTGCTCCTGCGGCATCTCGCAGACCTCTACAAGGTGCTGGACCAGACCGTGCCCGCCTTGCGGAAGACTCTGGCGGTCGATGAGGCCATCGGGTTCTTCGAGGCGATGCTTCGCGGGGTCGATTCCAGCCTGCTCGATGAGTGGGTGAGGATGCGGGAGGCTGCTTCCGGTCTTCCCGTGTCAGCGCCCAGCGAGGGGAGGGATCAACCGGGCCATCTGCCACCGTTGACCCGGGACCGGCACGCCTTCACGCGGCTGGTGCGCGCGGACATTTTTGAACTGATGAAGGCGCTCGATCGGCGGCAATGGTCTCTGGTGCTGGAACATCTCGGCGGGTTGGAGGATCGTGAGGGCACGGTCTGGACTGCGGCGCGACTCGAAGCGGTGATGGCGGAATACCGCGAGGGTCACGAGAGGATCCGGCTGGATCCCGAGGCGCGCAGCCTGCCCTACACCCGCATTCGCGAAGGGGTGGACCAAGAGCGCGGTCTCTGGTGGATTGAGCAGGGTCTGCTCGATCCGGACGAGGCCAACGACTGGTCGATCGGACTCATGGTGGATCTGGCGCGCTCGGATGAGCTGCGCACCCCTTGGCTCCAGTTGTTGTGGATCGGGCCGATCGGGGCTTGGTGAGGCGGAGGCCGGGACCAAGCGCCCGGTGAGGTGGCCCTGACAGACACCTCAAAAAGCATTGCCTCTGGCGGGCTTTTGATTATTGTTTGTTTACATTATGGATCGGTCAAGCATTTCTCAGGGCCAGCTTTATGACGTCGTGGTCGTCGGCGCCGGCGCGGTGGGCACGGCGCTGGCCTGGAAATTGGCGGCTGAGGGATATCGTGTCTGTGTCTGTGAGCAGAACCAGAGCGTGCCCGAGTCCTTGCGATTGGACGCCCTGTCGCATCCGGTGTTGAGTTTGTTCCGGGAGTTGGGTCTCTTGGAAGTTCTTCGGCCCGTGTTGATGCCGCTGGATTCCGTGGCGCATTTCCGAAACGGCCATTTGGTCAAGGGGACCAGTGAGGGGCCCTACGTGGTTTCCTATGATCGGCTGGTTGAATCTTTGCGGCCGCGTCTGGTCAAGGTGGCCACCGTGATTTGGGAACGCGCGGTGCAGGTCTCAGTCCAGGGCCGTATCAAGAGCGTTCGCCTGGAGTCCGGGCAGGTGGTTTGCGGATGGATCGTGGTTCTGGCCAACGGCGCTGTTCAAGCAGGTGGGGTGGACCCCCTGACGGAAGGCCCGGTGCGGACCATTTGCCCGGAGTATTCTCGCACCTTCTCCTGGGACCTGGAATTCGAGGACACGGATCGCATGACTCACCCGGCGCTCGTATTTCAGACCACCCATTCGGCTCATGGCTATCACGCACTGAAATTGTTCGATTTGGGTGAGGGTCGGGTCCGGGCGAATTTTCTGACCTACTGGTCTTCCGGGGACAAGCGGCGGCGCGAGCTCCTCGAGGGCGATGCCCTTTCGGTCGTGGCCCGGACCGTGGAAGGATTGATTCCGTATGCCGGTCCGTTCCGGATGATGTCTCCGATTGAGGAGACCGTGGCGGACCTCAGCCAACCGGAAAATCCGGAGGAGAGCGGGATCGTGTCGGCCGGGGATGCCTGCGGCGCCACCGCGCCTTCCGGGCCCTTGGGGCTCCGCAAGGGTTTGCATGACGTGAGGGTCCTTGCCGAACTGATGTCCCGTTGGGAACGGGAGGCGCGGACCGGGAGCGAAGATCTCTCCGCTTACTACGCGCATCCCGCGAAACATGCGATCGACGGGGAAACGCTCGCGCGCAGTGTGCGAGATCGCAAGGTCGCCATCGATTGGCGCCCTGCCTGGGCGACCCGGCGGCTCATTGGGGATCGGATCCCGGATTGGGTGGAAGCGGCGTTCGTGGGGTCGGCGGTCCGTCAGAGTCTGAACCTGGCGCGCCAGTCCCGGAGCGGTTTGGACAGCTGAGAGTCGTTGGGGGGATGTCAGGGAGGGTCGGATTTCACTGGCCCGTGGGAGGAAGGTCAGGGATGACACGGTGAGCGTTTCGATCGCGCACTTCGCTAGTCATAGAATTTCTATTTTCTCTCTTTACTATAATTTTCAGTTGACGGGCAGGGTGGTTGTAGTAATTAAGCATTAATATCAATAAAAATTGATGTTACGATTATGTTTCACAAAGCCCTCCCAGAACCTGATGCGGATGATGCCCCAGCCGAATTGGCATCTCTTTCGGATGCTCCGATCCTCTCCGGTCGTTCCGGCCCGATCGATCCGGCGGGCAGAAACGGTGGGTCAGTGATGAGGGATCGGGCCGCGGGAGGAGCGGGTTCTGGTGAGGATCCGCTGCATTTCGGCGAGATCGACGGCGTCTTGGAGTTGGTCGCGGACGGACCGACCGGCGTGTTGGATGGGCCGCGCACGCCGCCGGATGCAGCGGTGGAAATGGCCAGCTTGCGCCGGGAGTTGGAAGAGACCCGTGCGGAATTGAATCAAGTCAGGGCTTCGGCCGGAGAGGCGCCCGCTTGGCTTGGGATGACTCTTCTTGGGATGAACCCCGTCCGTCGGTTGACGGCGCTCGATTCCGCGATCTCCGAGAAGTCGCGTGAGTTGAAGCAGTTGCGCCTGGAGGTTTCCTCGGCCAGGGATGTGGCCCGGAGAATGAACTCGTCCAAGGCGGAAATCGGGCGGCTCGAAGGAATCCGGGTGGGACTTCAGGAACGAATCGCGGAGTTGGAGGACGCGGAGCGCAGCTTTGGGGAGCGGGCCCGAAAGCTGGCGCGATTGAAGGAGGAGGAGCAGACATTGCGGGAGTCGGTCGACAAATTGCAGGGGTGGATGCGGCGGCTGCAAAATGACGTTGATGGTTATGAGGCAGTCATTCCGATGGAGTTGGAAAAGCTGGCCACTTGTCGGCGCGAGCGGGACGGGGTGGTGTCGCAATTGGAGAGCGAACGCGTGGCGTTGGCAGAACTGCGCGGGGAATTGCAAAGCCTGAGCAGCTGTCGGGAAGCAGAAGCCGTCGAGACGGAAGCGGTCCGATCCCAGCTGGATCAGCTGCGGGAAACCTTGGGGGCAGAGCGCTCCGGATTCGAAGACCTGACCCGGGAGGTGAACGAGTTGCGGAGTGTGGTTGCGACCCTGCAACAGGAGAAGAACGAAGCGGAGTCGCGACGGAATGCCTATCGCGACCAGGGGGACCGTCTTTGCGCGGCCGCGCAGGAAGTGGAGGCGAAGTGTTTGATCGAAACCAGGAAACTGGAAGAGCTGACTGGCCAGGTTTCCCGGTTCGTCAAGGAACACGGCGAGGCCCAGTCGGGCGTCGAGCAGGCCCGGGCCGAGTTGGGGGATCTCTCGGCCAGGGTCAAGGTGGAGAGTGAGAAGTTGGCGGCGTTGGAGGGAGTCGTGCGGGAACGGGAGCGGACCGTGGCGGACCTGGCGGCCTTGCGCGGAGCCGTGGAAGAATTGGACGAGATGCGCCGGATGGGCCAGGACGAAGTGGAAGCGCTCGATCTCAGCCTGGCGCGGAGCCGGGAGAGCCTGACGGCCTTGCAGGCGGAAACCGACCGCCACGAGAAGCAGGAGCGCCAAGCCAGGGAAAAGGCGGCCGGAGAGCGGCAACGGCTTGAGGAGTTGGAGTCTGCGGTGGCGGAACGTGAGACGAAGCTGAGCCGACATGCCGTTGAACTCGAGGCGATGCAAGCCCGTCGGGAAAAGCTGACGGAAGAAATCGAGGAAGCCGCCGGGGAACGGGAACGGCTCGGCAAGCAGTGCGCCATTCGCGAGGAGGAGTTGGCTGCGCAACGGGATTCCCTGGCAGCGTTGCAGAGTCGCTTTGGGTCTCTGCAGTCCATGGCGGCGACGCGACAACGGGAGCTCAAGGAGGCCGAGGGCCGGTTGAACGATTTGAAGACCGGGCACGAGGAGGTGATCCAAACGCATCGGTCGCAACTTGAGAAATTGTTGGGGAAGGTTTCAGAAGCCAACACCGCGCTCGAGGTCATCGGGGATCGGATCGCCTTCGAAGAAGCCCGGGGCGAGGCGTTCGAGGGAGAGCGTCGGGTGGAACTGGCCGCCCTTGAATCGGTCCGTGACGGGTTGCAAGAGGAGATCGCCGAGCGCCACCGGGAACTGTCGGATTTGGAGGCCGGCGTGTCCCAATATCGGGAGTTTCTCGGTGGGCTGGAGGAACGCTATCGGGAGCTGGAAGCCTCATTCCAGTCCCGGATGGATGAACTTCAATCCGCCCGGGTCAAAGCGGAGGATGATCTGGCCACCAAGCTGTGCCTGGTCAATGAAACCTCTGCCAAGCTGGATTTCCTGTTGGCGCAAAAGCGGGATCTTGGCGAAGCGATGGCCGATTGCGAGCGGGTTGTGGCCCTGAAAGAACGGGCCGCCGAGAGGCTTCGCCACTTTGAGGACCGGGAACGGGATCTGCACGAACGGATCACCCGCCTGGAGAAGAAGTCGATGAGCCTGAGCCGGAGCTGAAAAGGACCCGCGCCGCTCCTGGGAGAAGGGCGCGGGTGAACTCTTTTTGGCGTCACCGCTGATTCATCGATAGGAACGATGATGGTAGCGATAGTTCCCTTTTTTCCAGGAACCTGCGGATTTGTAAGTGACTTGGTGGTAGGTCCGACGGGAATACCGGGGCGGTGTTTTCCACACCACGTAACGGGTGGCGAAGACAGGTCTTGAGCTTTGATACCAGTCGAAGCGCGGGGAGTTCCAACCAAAACCAGATCGGTAGAAGAACGGACTGCTGTAGACCCTGGTTTGGTAGCCATAATATCGGCCAGGGTAGTATCCGCCATAGTAGCCGATGGGCGCGTAGCCTCGATAGTGATATCGACCGTGGCAATCGTCGGGTTTCGCGGCTGATGAGAGGCCGGGTCTGGCGACCAGAAGCAGGCCGATCAGCAGACCGATTGGTAGTTTTGCATGCATAAGATGGAGGTTGGTTGTCGATGAATTCCCCCCAACATCACTACCAAGCATTCACCGTGCCATGCAAGCTTCTCCTGGCAAGAGCGCCAATCCGCAGGCTTCAATCGAGCGAAATGCAGGAGCGGGGTTGCAAATTGCGCAATCCCCGCCCGCTGAGGACCGCTCACGGAGTCGAGATGGAGTCAGAAGTCTCCGTGTTGCGCGTCGGTGCGTAGGTGAACCCGCTCAGGGTGATGCCGGTGACCGTAAAGGTGAATCTGCCGGTGTTCCGGGTCCGTGGGGAGGTGAGGGAAGCGTTGCCCTGGCGATCGGTGCTCTTGGACACCGTGCCGCTGACTGCTCCGGACCAAGTGCCGGTAACGGTCGCCCCCGACTTCGTCGCACCGGTTTGATCCCGGACCGTGACCGTCGCGGTGGCTTGATAACCCTGTTTGGAATTGGTGAGGGACATCGTGATGTTTGACACGTAGACCACGGTGTTGTTCTGGACGACCACGGTCACCGTATCGGCGGCGGAAGAGAGACCGCTATCGTCTTTGACAACCAAGGAGGCCACGTAGGTGCCGGGCGCGGTGTAGGTGTAAGCCGGGTTGGGCAACGTGGAGGTTGCACCATTGCCGAAATCCCAACTGTAGGACACGATGGTTCCATCGGCATCGCTGCTGCCGACGCTTGAGAAATTCACCGCCAGAGGTGTCAGGCCGGTGAGCGGCGCAGAGGCATCGGCCACGGCGACCGGTGCCTGTCCGTTCAACGGGATCAGGCTTCCAGTGAGGGAGAATTGCCCCAGACTTCCGTAATCATTGTAAGCGGTGACCGGGTCTCCGGTTCCGGTGCCTTCCACGGCGAGGTAGTAGGTGCCTTGGGAAACCGTGGTGGAGAGGGTGGCCCCGAGGGTGGTTGGAGAGGAGGAAGTGACGAGATTGCCCACCCCGTCGTAGAGTCCGAGAAGGATGTCGAGGTTTGGGGAGGGGGCGGCCGGAACGGCGGAGAACGAAATGGGACCGGCACCGGTGCTGAAACCGAAAAGATCGGCATCCGTGCGGCGTTCAATGATGCCGGAAGCGCTCAGGCTGGTCCCGCTGAGCGGCGTGGCGTTGACGATGGAATCGCCATGGGCATCGATGCGATATCCGGTGATGTTGGAGATCAGGAGGGTATCGTCCTGGGTGTTGTTGGCGGATGCGTATTCGCCCCGGCTCCATTGAACCACGTCTTTGTAATAGCCGACGCCCATGATGGGAGCCCAGTTGGCATGACCCTCGTAGTATTCCACCCCGGTGGTCTGTCCGTCGTGGCTCAGATTGAAGGTGTGACCCGCCTCGTGGCTGGTGGCCTCGGCCGTGTATTTCGCGTTGCCGTTGCCGAGTTGGGCGGTGAAGACGAAGCAAGGGGTGTCCGAATTCCAGCTGAACGAGCCGAGATAAGCCACGCCGCCGGCCCCAGCCCCATACCAGTCGTAGCTGCTGCCGCCGATGCAGACCCGCACCCCGAAAGCGGTGTCCGAAGTCGTCGTCTTGCGCAGCGCCTCGAGCCCGGGATCTTGCGTGGTCACATCCACATCAAACGGCGCATAGTCTTCGGCGACGCGTTGCCAGATGGACTGAATGTTGTCCAACTCGGTGGTGGAGAAGGTGGAGGGGTCGGCATCCGTCGAGTAGGCGGGCGTGACGATGTTGGCGCCGCCGGTGAAACTGGAGTTCCAGGAGGTGCCGCTGGTCACATGCCCGTTGAAGTCCAGGTAGATGACCTTGGAAGCTCCGGCCTTGCTGTGGAGGAAGAAGGTGTCTGCCGCCGGGAAGGGTCCCTGGGCAATCGTGGTGCCGGAGGCGGTGGAAGCGTTGACGGCTCCGCCGGCTTGGACGCCCAGGCCCGCGCAAACATAGTGCAGTCGTCCCTGGCGATCCGCCTGAAGCGAGCGGTCCCGGTTGCAGAGGGCGCGAAGTTCCGCTTCCGACCGCTCATACCAAGCCGCCACTCGGGGCAGGTTGGCACCCAAGGCGAGGGGAATCGCGGCGCCCTGGGCCTTCCGCGGCAAGTTCACCGCAGGAAAGTTCTCGCCCCTCCGGTTGGTTTGGGCGTGGCTGGTGGCGATCAGAATACCGATCGCGAAGGGCATCAGGAGAGCCGTTCGGGTTGATGAATGCATGGGCGGCCGGGGGTGGAGTCGGGGTTCGACCTCCCCGTGTCTAGCCGTTTTGAGGGGTTGGAACAATCCTTATTTTCGTGGACCGGCACTTTCTGTCTGGCCTGCGCCCATCGCTTGGTTTAGCGATGAGGACCGATGGCCTTCCGGACGATCTGTCTGTTTCTTCTCGCCCCTTTTTTGACTGGGTCCGGGTGGAGCGCGATCCGGCCCAACATTCTCATCATCCTCGCCGATGATCTGGGCTACTCGGACCTGGGCTGTTACGGTGGGGAGATTGCAACGCCCAATCTCGACCGGCTGGCGGCGGGAGGCCTGCGATTCAGTCAATCTTACAACACCGCCCGGTGTTGGCCGAGCCGGGCCGCGCTGTTGACCGGCTACTACGCCCAGTCGGTCAATCGCGATGCCTTTCCGGAGAGCAAGGGCGGCGGTGGCGGGAACCAGAATCGACGCCCGGCCTGGGCCAGGTTGCTTCCCGATTTTCTCAAGCCTCACGGATACCGGGCGTATCACAGCGGCAAGTGGCACGTGGACGGCAAAGTCCTCGAGGGCGGGTTCGATCGCTCCCTTAACATGCAGAATCAGGGCAGTTTTTTCACCGCCAAAGGGAACGCGATCGACGACGTGCCGGTGACGGTTCCGGCGCAGGAAACGGGTTACTACGCGACCACGGCCACGATCGATCACGCCCTGGATTGCCTCCGGGATCACCAGCTGAATCACGCCGGGAAGCCGTTCTTCCAATACATCGCCTTCATCGCCCCGCACTTTCCCCTGCACGCGTTGCCCGCAGACATCGCGCGCTATCGGGACCGATATCTGGCCGGTTGGGAAGCGCTGCGCTCGGAACGCCACGCGAGGCAACTGGCGCTCGGCTTGGTGACCACGCCGTTGTCCGCCCTGGAGCGGAATGTCGGGCCGCCCTACGCGTTTCCAGAGGCGATCGCCAAGCTCGGTCCCGGAGAAGTGGATCGCCCACTGCCCTGGGCGGAACTGACGGAGGAGCAGCATCGTTTCCAAGCCACCAAAATGGCCATTCACGCGGCCATGGTGGACCGGATGGATCGTGAGACCGGGCGCTTGCTCAAGGCTCTCGAGGACTCCGGGCAGTTGGAGAACACCCTGATTTTTTTCGCCTCCGACAACGGGGCCAGCGCGGAAATCATGGTTCGCCACGGCGGTCATGATCCGAAGGCCGCGCCCGGCAGTGCCGCCAGTTATCTCTGTCTTGGACCGGGTTTTTCCAGCGCGGCCAACACTCCGTTCCGTCGCCACAAAACCTGGGTCCACGAAGGGGGCATCGCCACGCCGCTCATTGTCCATTGGCCGGCCGGGATCCGCGCCCGGGGAGAACTCCGCCACACCCCGGTGCACCTCATCGACCTTGTGCCGACGGTGCTGGAGGTCGCGAACATCTCCAAACCGACCACTTGGGAGGGCCAGCCGATTCCACCCGCTCCGGGGCGCAGCCTGGTTCCGGCCTTCGCGCAAGACGCCCCGATCCAACGCGATTCGTTGTGGTGGCTTCATGAGGGCAATCGGGCGATCCGCGTCGGGGATTGGAAGCTGGTGGCCGCCCGTGGCGAGCCGTGGGAGCTCTACGACCTTTCCAAGGACCGGGCGGAGTCGACCAATCTGGTGGAGCAGCGCCCGGAGATCGCCGCTGCTTTGGAGAAGAAATGGGACGCATCCGTCCTGGAAATGAAGGCTTTGCGTCAGCGTTCCACTGCACCAACCCGCGATTCCAGATGAGGAGGTCTCTCCGTTTTTTCCTGTCGTGTCTTTTTGCGTTCGGCCCGGTTGCCGGGGCGGAAGCGAAGGCGCCCAATGTGCTGTTCATCGCCATTGATGATCTGAATCACTGGGTGGGATTTCTCGGCCGCAATCCGCAAACTCGGACGCCGAACCTGGACCGATTGGCCGGGCAAAGCGTTGCCTTCGCGCATGCCTATTGCGCGGCCCCGGCCTGCAATCCATCTCGTGCTGCGTTGATGTCAGGGAGACGTCCCAGTTCGACCGGCTGTTACACCAACGCGCAGAATTGGCGACCGGGCATTCCCGAAGACCAACTGCTGAACAGTCACTTTTTCCGTCACGGATACCGGGTTTACGGCGCGGGCAAGATTTACCACGGAGCCGCCGACCGGGGAGGGGACTGGACCGATTATTTCAGTGGTCGGGAAGAGAAGTTGGTCCGTCATCCCTCAGCGAAAGACAACGGAGTGGGAGGGATCGAATTCTATCCGTTGGCGAATCGCGATGAGGAGATGCCGGACCACCACGTGGTGGATTGGTGCATCCAGCGCATGGCGGAGGAGAGCGACAAGCCGTTTTTTGTGGCGTGCGGTCTGGTCAAGCCGCACATGCCCTTCAGCGTGCCGAAGGCGTGGTTTGATGCGTTTCCGCTGGATTCGATTCAGCTGCCGCCGCATCGGGAAGACGATCTGATGGACGTGCCGCCCGCAGGGGTCAAGATGGCCGGGCCGGAAGGGGATCATGCGAAAATCATTGCCTCGGGGCGATGGAAAGAAGCCGTTCAGGCTTATCTGGCGACGATCGCCTTTTGCGATTTCGAGATCGGTCGTCTGCTCGAAGCGGTGGAGGGCTCCGAGCGGAGCCAGGATACCATCGTCTGCCTGTGGAGCGATCACGGCTGGAGCTTGGGGGAGAAGTCTCATTGGCGAAAGTTCGCGCTTTGGGAGGAACCGACCCGCACGGTATTGATCTGGAAAGTCCCGGGCCTCACTCCGGAAAAGGGAGGGATTTGTCAGTGGCCGGTCGATTATCTCAACATCTACCCGACACTGGTCTCCTTGGCCCGGCTGCCGCGGCCCGCTCATCTTGAGGGGTTTGATATGACCTCCCTCCTGGAGAATCCCGCCGCGAGCTGGGATGCCCCTGCCATGACCACGCACGGTCGGGGAAATCATGCGATCCGCCTGGGCGATTATCGTTACATTCGTTATGCGGATGGCAGTGAGGAACTCTATGATCAGGGCAAGGATCCGCTCGAGTCTATCAACCTGGCAAGCCATCCCGAGCAGATCCCGACCAAGGCCCGCCTGGCGGCGTATCTTCCGCAAAGAGAGGCCGACGATTTGCCCGGCAAGGGCCAGGGCAAGGGCAGGCGCAGGAATCGGTGAGGGGGATCAACCGGTGGTCCGCAGGCCGGAAGCGATGGCGTTGATGGAGATCAGAAGATCTGGGATGAGCGCCTCGGCCGCCTCGTTTTGGCCGGAGGCTTGGAGTTGGCGCCAGTCGCGCAAGAGGGCGACTTGTTGATGGTGCAAGACCCGGAGCGGTGCTTCCCGGATCTCCAGGGTGTAGGCGAGGCGCGGCCTGCGTTCCGCAAAGGGTCCCTGGAAAAGCTCTTCGATGAGGATCCGGGTCTCTTCGAATTCGGCGAGGATGATCTCGAGGAAGCGATGCCGCACGGCTTCGTTCTGCACCAACCCGGCATAGGCTCCCATCAGGTCGGTGTTGGCGCTGACGAGGGAACTTTCGATATTCGTCAGGACGTAGCGCAGGAAGGGGGAACTGGGCAGGGCGGCACCGAGGGCGTTGAATCCGTTGGAACCGTTTTCCTTCAGGGCGCGCAGCGCGCTTCCGGCGCCATACCAGCCGGGGAGATAAAACCGGGATTGTGTCCAGGAGAAGACCCAGGGAATGGCGCGAAGGTCATCGAGAGACGCTTGACCGGTGCGACGGGCGGGACGGGAACCGATCCTCGCATTTTCCAGGGCGTCGATCGGCGTGGCTTGGCGATAGAAATGGATGAAGTCCGGGGAGTGCAGCAGGGCGCGGTAGGCGTCCCGACTGGTGTTGGCGAGCTGTTCCAGCAATCCGCCGAGGTCCGGCTGCTCTTGGGATCGGGTCTTGCGATGCGATGCGGTGGCCGCCGTCGCGGAGGCCATGAGCAGTTCGGCGTTGTAGACTGCAGAGCCGATGTGGGCGTATTTTTGCGCGATGGTTTCGCCCTGCTCCGTCATGCGCATGGCGCCGTGGAGCGAGCCGTGGGGCAAGGCTTCCATGAACCAGTGCGTGGGACCGGCTCCCCGACCCACGGTGCCACCCCGGCCGTGAAAAAAGATGGGCCGAGCCCCGTGTTTTTCAATGGTGGCGGCAAGCTCGGTTTGGCCCCGGTGCAGGGCGCACTGGCTGGCGACGATCCCGCAATCCTTGTTCGAATCCGAATACCCGACCATGACCTGAAAGCCGGGTTGATTGTCTCCGGCGCAGGCGAGCAGGCTGCGTTTGGTGATGGGATGGGCGAGAAAGGCATCGACGATCTCCGGGCCCGCTTCCAGGTCCGCCATGGTCTCGAAGAGCGGCACCACGGGGACGGGACAGACCAGCCCTTCCGGCCCCCACTCCATGAGCCCGGCTTCCCTGGCCAAAAGGTAAACCACGAGGAGATCCTCGACGCTGCGGGTCATCGAAACGATCAGCGATCCAAGCCCGGCGCTGCCAAACCGTTTGCGATGTTCGGCGAGGACCTGATGACAGGCGATCACGGTGTCCGCGTCCCCGCCCGCGGACATGCCGGGGGCGAGGAAGGGGCGTGGCGAGAGGAGTTCCCGATCCAGCAGGGCGCGTTTTTCCCCGGGGCTCCAGTCGGCGAAGGAACCGGATGGGAGCAGGCCGGCGGCGCGGAGAAGCTGGTCCAGGGCGCGCTCGTGGAAGGCGGAGTTTTGACGGACATCGAGCGCGGCGGAATGAAATCCGAAGGCCGACAAGGTGCGCCGCAACGGGATGATCTGCTCGTCCACGATGGCGTCGGCCCCCACCTCCACCAGGGTTTCCGAAAGGGTGTCGAGGTGGCCGAGGAGTTCCGTGGGTTGGACGTAAGCGGCGGGCGAAGACGGTTTTTCGATGGCCAGGACAACTTTGGCCCGCATGAGGAAGACGGCGGCGCGCCAAGGTTCTTCCCGGTTGCGTTGCAGGATGTAGGCGACATCGCTATGGGGTTCCTCCTGCAGTGAGGACGCCAGGCTTTCGGTGAGGGCGGCCAGGCGAGCGGGAGTGGCCTGGAAAAGGGAGCTGAGGGGGAGATGATGCGCGAGCGATTCCAGTCCGCGGCGCTGCACGCGCAGGGCATTGTTGCGCATGGCCAGAAGGGCATGCCGGGTGACGTCGGCGGTGACGAACGGGTGGCCATCCCGGTCTCCGCCAATCCAGGAACCGAACCGAAGGAGCGGCGGAAGCGAATCGAGCGAGGCGGGATTGTAACCGGCGGCGATCCAGGCCTCGCGCAGATGGGCATGGGCGCGGGCCAGAGCTTCCGGGAAGACCTCGCGGAGGTAATACAAGGCATTTTGCAGTTCTGCTTCGATCGTCGGCCGGGTCACCTGGATCTCGCCGGTGCGCCACAGGTTTTCCAATTGGGTCTGCAGCTGGCTTTCGATGCGGTTGAGTTCCCGGGGCGTGTAGGCGGGATTCTCGTGCCGATTCATCAAGCTGTAGATTTCCCGGTGCAGTTCGCGAACGGTCTCTCGCTTGGCCTCGGTGGGATGCGCGGTGACGACCGGCTCGACGCAGACCTCTCGGAGAACAGCGAGGATTTCTGCCTCGCCCAGGCCCGCAGCGCCGAGGCGTCGGAGGTTGTGCGCCCAGAGCCCTTTTTCCGAGGCAGGTCCGTGCAGCTTTTCGCGGAGCCGCCGGGTTTGCGATGCGGCGCGTTCTTCGACGATGTTGAGCAGCTGGAAGGCGATCGAGTAGGCCTGGCCCAACGATCGATTCGGTTGCCGGGATTCGTCGCCCCCCACCCAGGGCAGGGCGGCGGCCAAGCCCGGTTCGCCGAGCCGTTGCAAAACGGTGGCAAACGCGTTCATGAGGAAGCGCAGATCTTCCTCGAGGATTTGAAAACCGTGTTCGCGAAGATTGGGAGGCGGAGCTTCGGACATGAGCAATGTGAATCGTGGACGCTGGCAACCCCGTAGCAGGAAGGGTGCCGGGTTGTCCCCTGATTTCCCGCACGATTTCGTGCGCCACCTTGCAAACATCCCGGGCGGTTTGCAAGCAGCCGTTCCGGTCTTCGGGGAACCGGGTTGGCACGGTCCGTGCCCTTCTCTCTGGGTGTGTCGAAGCGAATCCCCTCCCTCCTGATTGTGGCCGATCGCGGCTGTTTGAAGTTGTTCCGTTTGGAAGAGACGCCCTCATTTGGCCGCAAAGTGCATCTCCTGGAAACGGTGCGGATCGATGCCGCTCACGGGAGATACCGGGACAAGTTCAGTGACCAGGCGGGGGCTTTTCCGACGGGAGGCACAGCAGGTCAGGGAAATTCGATCGGAGAGAGGATGTCCATGGAGACGGAGGAAGAGACCCGCATTTTTCGGCATTTGGCGGTGCAAATGAGTTCATGGCTCACGGAACATCATGGAGCCTGGGGTTTTGCCGCGCCGCCGGAAATCAACGCGGCCATTCTCAAAGAAATTGATCCACATCTCCGGGAACGGCTGACGAGCAATCTCCCCAGCGATCTGATTCATGTGGAGGGGCCCCGGCTCTTGCAGCACTTCCGCGCGGAACCGTAAAGCCCGCTCATTTCCGGGCGGTTGGCGCCAGCTTTTCCGGATGATATTGGGAGAGCCAAGTCTCCGTGAGCGCCACTCCGTCGCGCTTCAGAAAGAGACGCAACTCCAGCGGGTCCAGGGACACCGGGGCCAAGTCGAAAACGGCGCGCCAACGATTCGTTCCCACCACCGGAAGGGAGTAGGTGCCAGAAATTTTGCCCGAAGAGGCCGAGACCACCGCCTCGACCCCGTCTTCCCGTCCCAGGTCGGCCAGGTTTTGGCCCTCGAAGTCGATCACGAATTTCACCACCCCGGGGGGACGCGGCTGGCCGGGAACTCCGCCAGCTCCGGTGCGGGTGGAGAAGACGCGGCCAACGGAGGGCGGGTAAGGCTCATCTTTCACCCAATGCAGCCGATAATCCAAGCGCACTTCCTGACCCGCCAGCGCCGGTTTTTCGCTGAGCCAATAGGCCACGATGTTGTCGTAAATCTCGTCATCCGTGGGGATCTCCACCAGCTGCACCATGCCCGGTCCCCAATTTCCGAGCGGTTCCACCCAGCAAGTCGAGCGGCGTTCGTAAAACACACCGTCGTCCTGGTAATGATCAAAGTCCCGGTCGCGCTGGGCCAGCCCGAACCCTTTGATATCGCGGTCCAGGAAGCTGGAGGTCATGACCCGGGACGGGTTGTTGAGCGGACGCCAAAGCCGTTCTCCGTTTCCCGTCCAGATCGCGAGCCCATCGGAATCGTGAATTTCGGGCCTCCAATCGGTGGCTTGGCGCCGACTGAATTCGGAGAACCAAAACATGGAGGTCAGCGGGGCCAGCCCCATCCGCGGCATCTCTTTGCGGGCAAAAAAACGGGCATTGATGTGCATGATCACGCCGCCGGGACGGGCGACATCAAAACGCACCGCTCCGGTCACGCTCGGGCTGTCCATCAGGGCATGAATGACCAACGCACCTGTCGGGGAGGGCGCAAAATAGAAGTTCGTGAAACGCGGAAACTCCTCCGGCTCAGGCATCGCGGTGCCCACGGCCAGGGCCCGGGCGGAGAGGCCGAACTGGTTCAATTCCCCGGATGTCCGGAAATAGGCCGCGCCCATGAAGGCCATCCAGTCGGCTTCTTTGCCGGCTTCGAGGACGCGGAACCCAGCGAACCCGATGTCCTCGGGCAGGTCTCTGGCGGGGCTGTCGGTTGGCGTGTTGAAGAACTCCGGGGAGAAGAGCACTTCCTGCGAGGCTCCGTCCTGGATCAGGTGGATGCCCACCGGTTTTTTGGCGTAGCGTTGCAGGTGAAACAGGCGGATGTCGGATTTGCCGATGCGAAGGGTGCGTTCAGGACGGAACGAGATTTTTCCGAAGGCATCGTAATCGATCTGTTCGAGGGTGTCCGCGGATCGCGGTGCCGCTCCATCCTCGTAGGGGGCGGAAGCCATGCGCTTGGCTCGTTCCACCAGAAGATCGAAGGTGAAGGGTTGGGCCGTCCCGAGCCTGGGCAGATTGAGAGAGCGTTCATCGGCCCGGCCCGGGATTGGGCAGATGCCGGTGAGGAAAAGAACGGAAGCGGCGAGATGGAAGAGACGTTTCATCGCAAGGCGAGACCTTGCAGTAGGCAGAAAGTGCAGAGTGGCAACCTGGAATTGCCAGGGAGCGTTCGGATCCCCCGCATTCTGGAGGTCAATCCCGGTCGGTCGGATGCATCACGCTCACTTCGCCGGATTCGTAGCGCACTTGGACGATGAGGCGGAGCAGATTGGCCGGGACCTTCCGCGAGCAGACAGCCAACAGGACGTGATATTGGCCGCTGGAGGCAAAGTAGTGGAGATGATCGGCCTTGAGGGCTTCCCGGTCCGGCCCGAAATATTCCACCGCGCTGCCGTCTCCCCAGTTGACCGCGAGATGAGCTTGGGGGCCCACCTTGACGTTGCCAAATTTCAGCAAATCGCTGAGGAAGACCGGGGCTTGGTTTTCCGGCAGGGCGGGCCACGGGTTTCTCCGGTTCTTGAATTCGCGGTGAGCTGCGGGATCGAGGAATTGCATCCATTCCAACGATTCCAGGACGTCGGCGGCCGACAGGCTGCTATCGCTCGGTCGGTCCCCGGATGGATTCATTTGCCAGGGCAGATTGTAGAAATCGTCATTCAAGTCGTAACGCGCTCCTTTCAATCGTGTAATTGCCGATTGAGGCCTTCAGCGTTACAAACTTTCGTTCATTTCCTCCGAGAATTTTGTGCGAGGAGAGCGTGTTGGGACCGCAGGTTTCGAAACAATTCCACGGTAATCGGGCTGACCAGCACCTGGCCGTCCCGACTCAGCCGTCTCTCGACTTCATCCAGCCGGGTCCCGGCTTCTCCGAGCCGATTCATCGAGAGCAGAGAGCTCGCCTGATGCAGTCTGGCCAAGGTGTGTCGTCCGGGGATGCGGATCGCGGCGGAAGGCATTTCAATGATTTCCTGGTAGATCTCGGCAGCCAAATCAGGTCGTTGTCGGAGCCGCAAACAAGCCGCCAAGTGCAAGAGGGTACCGGTCGGATCGTATTCAAGCCACCGATCGTTGATCGCACGGTCGAACGCCAGCAAATCCGCTGCGCCCGGCGTCCAGTTCGCCGCAGCGTCTTGGCCAGTGGAGCGGCGCTTGGCCAGCGTCGCCCGCACCCGCGGAGGCAGGGATTCATGTTTCGGGGCGGTTTCAAACGCTTGCAGATCCGCTTCGGCCAACTGGGAGACCATGAGGCGCCAGTCCTCGGGAACAGGTTCGTTGCGACCGAGCCTGTCCCGCGCCTGGACATAAGCCAAAGCGGTCCGAATGATCTTGCGGCGGAAGCTCTCCTCAGAATCCTGGGGCAGGTTTGGCAATTGCAATGCAACTTCATGGGCCAAGGCCATCGCCTCCCGATCTCGCCCGGCCCGGGACAGGTTCCGGGCCGCGAAGACGAGGTCGGTGAGACGTTTCCCGAGCGGTTCGTCCAGTTCCGTTCCCAGAGCGGCGGCCTCCTCGTTGGCTTTGGCGGATTCGAGGAACCGACAGGCATTCTCCAAGTTTTCAGCCAAGGCGCGCATGGAGGCGAGCAGCTTGGCTTGGCGCCCGATTTTTCTCGAGATTTCCACCGCCTTTTGGCAATGCTCCACCGCGGCTTCGTTCAAGTTCCGCACATCGAGCGGTCGGGAAACTTCCACGTGAAGCGGCGGAATGTTGCGATGGTTCTCGCCGTCGTAGGAGATCCTGGTCGAGAGGCTTTCCAGAAGACTCTGGGTGCAGCCTTCGAGGTCGCCCAAGTCTCTTTGGAGCCGGGATTTCTCCTGTAGGAGGACGCTGATCAACGCTTTGTTGGAATTCTGTCGGGCCGTGGCCAGGGTTTGGTCCAAGAGTCGGTCGGCCTCCTCGTGGCGTTGCGATTCACGGAGCATTTCGGCATAGCGATGGGCGAAAAGGCCCCAACCTGCGTCGCTTTTTCGGTCGTCGGGGGTCGAGGCGGCAAGGGCCTCGGCTGCCGCAAGGGCCTCGGCCTTGCGCCCGGCTCGGTGGATGATTTGGATTTGCTCATGGCGCGCGTCGAACGTGGCTTTGGCAGTCTCAGGATCCTGCGGCAGAGAACTCCAGCGTTGGACCATTTCGTTGGCGTAGGCCATGGCTTGGGTATGCTGATTCCGCAGGGAGAGGGATCGGGTGTAGAGACTGAGCGCCTCCAGGGTGACCGGAGCGGTGAGGCCGTATTTGG
>QQNE01000001.1 GCA_003402735.1 Verrucomicrobiota bacterium | reverse complement strand
CAGGATCTTGCTGGTGAACTTGAGGGCCTTGTTGCGGTCGCGCGCCCGGGGCACCTGGACCTCGACCGGCCCGAGCCCGGTCTGGATGGTCCTCGCCCGGGTGTGACCGTTGCGCACGACGGCCTGGCGCCCCTCGCTGTCGCGGACCTCCCGGTGTTCCTGGATGAAGTCGGCGATCTCGCGCTCCAGCGCGTCGATGAGCAGGCGGATCGCCCCTTCCCGGAGGACCTGTTCGAGCTGGGAGCGGCAAACCCGGTTGCGGCCATCTCGACGCTGAATGAGAGTATGTCAGGGTTGGCGGTGGTCACTGTGGTGGTCTGTTGTTGTTGTTTCGCCAGGGTGCCACCGCCGGCTCTCATCCACAACTTTCGACTATACCCCGCCCTCACCTGGGGGCGGGCTTACGCGATCCAGCTTGCTCTCGCGCCCGGTTCATCGTCAGCCACTTCGTGGCCATGGTCACGGCCAACATGCGAGTGGCCCGAGTGCGCCGCTGAAGCTGGTCTTTGGCATCGCGCACACCCGGGCAGAACCTGACGGATCGCTCGAAGCCTTTCTGGATTTGTCCACGTAAAGTTGTGGATTGGAGCCGACGGCAGTCCCCTGGACAAACAACAACGGCGACGCAGTCAAGCGGGATGATGGTTGGGCCAAGGCAATTCCTGCCAGAACGTGAATGCGCCAAGAGATCAGTAAAAATCCCCGAAGACCGGTGGAATCTCGCGCATGATGGTGCGGAGGCTATGGCCTTCGCTACGGAGCTCCGCATCGAGTCGCTCGTTGTCCGCCTCTTCCGCCGCGAGGAGACGCTCGACGAGCGGCCGGTAGCGAGTCAGAAAACGTTCCGAGTAGGGGTGCCGCGGATCACTCCAATGCGCGAGGAGACGGCCACGGTTCCGGGTATTCTTCCAGAGAAGACGTCCGTATTGTAGGCGCGCCCAGTCGTCTGGGACGAAGTAGGGATCGAATTCCCGCCCGCCCTCGGGACACCGTTGCAAAAGCGTCGTGCTCATGAAGGAATCAGATCAGTCCAAGCATTCGAGCATATTCTTGATGAGCTCGGTCGCGTGGTTCGTTGCGCTTCAATTTGGGGGCCAGCAAGTCAGCGACCGAAGGGACCTCGACCGTGAGATGCCGATAGGTCGTTTTTGCGCATCGGGACCTCCATCCTTCGGGGAGATCGCGAAGAGCAAGATGCGGCATGAGATTTACGTGCCATCCATGCCTCTTTTCAAACTCGCTCCCGATCATGGCGTCGTAGGCCAATTCGGCGACGGCCTCACTGTCGGTGATGGGATCGACGTCCATGCTGTTTTCCGGAAGCGGATCGTCCTTGCCCGCCGCCGCAACGTGCCAAAGAATGCCCGCAGAACCAATCAGGATCATCTCGGCGGGGGCACCGAGTTGATCTCCCCACTCTTGAAGCCAGGCGATCACCTGACTGGGGCGGGATAAGTTCCGGAGCGGCATGGCAGACGATAGCTTGGCGGAAGATTCCCCGCAAGTTGGCTCGGGGACGCGCGGCCAGGGGAGATAGAGGGAACAGGCCGAGAAACTCTTTTTGGCCAGGCGGCTGGGATGGTCTGATTCTGTCTGGACAACCGAAAAACACCAGATTAGTTCCTAGTGAAACGGACGACGCCTTGGAGGGTGGTGTTGCCAGCGGCATCCGTCAGGCGGACTTCGACTTCGTAGTGATTGCCCTTGATCGTTTGCACCAAGCGGAGGACGGCCGAACCGGGGATTCCGACGACCGGTTCCAGGGTGGCGACGAGATTGTCCTGGTCGATGTTCACGGAATACTCCTGAACGGCATTGGGCTGGGCGATGTTTTTCCAACGGGCGCGGTAGAGGCCCTCGATCTCGTGGGCGGAGTAGGTCCAGACGTAATCGATCGGATTTTCATCGAGGAGGAGGTGCCCCTTGATGAGGAACTCCGTGCCGTCGGTGGTGTAGGCGCACTCGATCTGGTTGTGCACCGGGGAGGGAGGTTTGTCGAGGGAGAGAAATTCGCCGTCGCCGGTCCAGCTTCCCTGCAAAGCGTTGAAGAAGGTGTTGGTTCGGAGGTCGCCCCCGAAGAGGAGGCCGGGGAGCAGAAGCAAAACGGCGGGGAACAAGGCGCGCATCGGGATCGGAATGAATCGTTGAGAAGAGCTCGGAACGGGTTCATAACAGATCGTCCGACCGCACCGCAACCTTTGTTCTTGTCCATGAAGTTCCAAGCCACCGCCGATTACCAAGTCACCGACCGGAATCCCCTCGCCCTGGCCGCCGGCGACGTGGTGCGCCTGGGACGCCCGGACCCTGGCTGGCCCGGTTGGGTTTGGGTATCGGCTGCTGATGGGCGGGGCAGTCACGTGCCGGAAGATCTCCTGGTGGCTCGTGGCGATGGCACGGCCGAAGTCACCCGTTCCTTTCAGGCCCGGGACCTCAGTGTGGTCCAGCATGAGACGGTGGAATCCTTGCGCGAGGTGAAGGGTTGGCACTGGTGCCGCAATGAACGGGGAGATGAGGGATGGCTGCCCGCTTACCTGTTGCGGGCTTGATTCAATCCTGGAATGGTGTGGGCGGGACCGCCGACACCTGGTCTTGCAGCTCCGGTGAAACCGACCCTGGAACAGATCCAATTGGCGGAGGCCCTGATTCGTCCACTGATCCCGGAGACGCCTGCCTTTCGGTGGCCGCTGTTGCAGGAGCCGTGCGGTGGCGGGCTTTGGATCAAGCACGAGAACCACACGCCGGTGGGTGCTTTCAAGATCCGCGGAGGATTGGTGTATCTGGACGAACTGATGCGCCGCGAGCCGGAGCTGCCCGGAGTCATAGCCGCAAGCACCGGCAATCACGGGCAATCGATCGCTTTTGCCGCCCGCAGACGGGGCATTCGGGCGGTCATTGTGGTGCCTCAAGGGAACAATCCGGAGAAAAACCGGGCCATTCGTTCTCTCGGGGCGGACTTGATTGAGCATGGACGTGAGTTTCAGGAGGCCCTGGAGTTTTCCCGGCACCTGGCGCAACGCGAGGGGCTTCATCCGGTCCCGTCCTTTCATCCCTGGCTGGTGCGCGGGGTGGCCACTTACGGACTCGAGCTGTTTCGCCAGGTCCCGGATCTGGACGCGGTCTTCGTTCCGATTGGGCTGGGCTCGGGATTCTGCGGTTTGGCCGCGGCCCGGGAAGCGCTCGGTCTGCGGGTCCGTTTGGTGGGTGTGGTTTCCGCTCAGGCCCCGGCGTATGCGCTGTCATTCCGGGCGAAGCGTTTGCTCACCCAACCCAGCGCCACTCGGGTGGCCGAGGGCGTGGCCTGCAGCACACCGCACCCCGGGGCGCTGGAATCGATCCTCGGCGAAGCCAGCGATGTCATCGAGGTGAGCGATGGGGAAACGCTGGAGGCGATGCGCGAGTTGTTGCAGGGAACGCACAACTTGGTGGAGGGGGCCGGGGCCCTGGCCTACGCGGCGCTGCGGAAGCAACGTGCCGCCTGGGAAGGGGCCAAGGTGGCCTGTGTCCTGAGTGGGGGAAATGTCAGTCTGGAGTTGCTTCACGCGGCTCTGACCTCATGATCTGGTTCCTTTGCAGACTCCGCGCTTGATTTGTCCCGCCGCGCTCCGGAGTTTGCTTCGTTGCCGATTCCATGGATCCCGCAGACTGCTTTGCCCTCTTTGATCTGGCCCGAAACCCTCATCTCGACGAGGCTTTGTTGCGGGATCGTTATCATGAACAGGTCCGCAAGCTCGTGGATCCGGCCACCGGTGGCGGTGAGGAGGGACGGGCGTTGCACCGGGCGCACGAAATCTTGTCGGATCCGGTGTTGCGGTTGCGTCATCTGCTTCAGCTCCTCGCGCCGGACCGCAAATCCGGGGGCACGGGGCTTTCGGGGGAATTGGTGGCCTGCTTCGCGGAAGTTGGGGCCGTGTTGCAGCGGGCCGATGGATTGCTGACAAGGCTCAGTCGGACGGTCTCGGCCCTGGGGCGCGCCCTGCTGGCGGCCGAGGAGGCGGAAGTGCAGGTTTCCCTCCAGAATGTGCTGGGAATGCTTCAGGCGAAGTGGGATCTGGAATTGGCCGGTTTGCGAGATCTCGGCGGAAGCGAGGCCGATGTTTTGGAATCTGTTTTGGGTAGGATGCGAATCTTGCAGAAATGGCAGGGTGAGGTCCAGGCGCGCCTGTTGCGGCTGCTCACCGGGGGCCCCGGGTGAAATCAGATTCCGGGCATTGCACAAGGAGCGGTTTGGCGGAAGACTCGTTCCCGTGGAATCCGAATCCAATCCTCCGCGGGCGCGCTATTTTGTGACGGGCTTGCTCACCGCGATCCCGTTGGCCGTGACCCTTTTCATCTTTGTGTGGCTGGTCCGGTTGTTGTCCGGGATTGGCCGTGGTCCAATCCTGCAGCTCAGACGCATTTTGGGACGGTGGACGGACTTCGACGCCGGGTTCCTGGCCTCGCAATGGTTCACGGATGTGTTGTCCGTCGTCCTGGTGCTTCTCGGGATCTATGGCCTGGGCGTGATGACGACGAACTTTCTCGGGCGGAAGATCATCGAGTTGTTCGAGGCCATCCTGCACCGCATCCCCCTGGTGAAGACCGTCTATGGCGCCGTCAAAAAACTGGTCACGATGATGCGGCAAGATCCGGACGCCGAGACCCAGCGCGTCGTTCTCATTGATTTTCCCAGTCCCGAAATGAAAACGGTGGGTCTGATCACCCGCATGTTCACCGATGCCACCACCGGCCGACGCCTTGCCGCAGTCTATGTGCCCACCACGCCGAACCCGACCAATGGATTTCTCGAGATTGTGCCTGTCGACAAAATCACGTTCACCAACTTGAGCGTGGATGACGCCATGAGCATGGTCGTTTCCGGTGGGGCCATCGCTCCGGAAACGCTTCATTACGAAAAGTCTTTCGTGGCGGTGGGGGTTCCGCCAGCCGCGCCCACCGCATGAAGAGAAGAGATCTCAGTGCGCTTTCCGGGTGTAGAGACCGTGAGCCTCGGCATAGGCCCTGACGTTCGGATTGAGGAACTCCGTGGCGCCCTGTTCCCGGATTGCGGTGGCGCTGGCCGGATGACTGACCTCAATCGGGATCATGCGGAACCCTGGTCTGGGCAGCGGGCGGCCGTGCCTGGGAAAGACCACGAAGGTGACGGCCCGGGCCAGGTATTCAGGCCGCGCCCAGGAGTCGATCACGTTCCATTGATCGTCACCGAGAATCCAGAAGAGTTGGTCGCCGGGCCGGGAATGGCGATACGCCGCCACGGTTTGCCATGAATAGCCGGGTTGGTGAAGGGGGCGCTGCAGTTCGATCCGGCTGAGCTTGGCCCAGGGCAGGGCGGCGATGGCGAGTTCGATCATCTCGCAACGTTCATCGCTTCCCGCCACGGTGGGTTTGGTCTTGGCGGGGCTGCGGCGGCAGGGGATGAAGTGGACTTCATCGAGGGGCACCGCTTCGCGCGCGGCCGCGGCGATGGTGATGTGTCCCAGATGAATGGGATCGAAGGTGCCGCCGAACAGACCGATGTTCATTCCGGGAAACGTCGCAGGGACGCCTTACCATGCGGGAGCAGTTGCACCGGAGTCAAGGCCCAAAGGGTAGACCGGGAAAAGGAATCGATGAAAACCTAGCGGTTCCTTGGGGAAATTTCAGTCCCGGTGTTTGCGGGAGCCCCGGCTCTCTCTTGGGCGTTGCTGGCCCCGAGGTTTCGGGCGCGGCGCTTCCTGGAATCTGGGGTAGTCCAGCCGCACCCGGATGCCCTTGAGGGTGGCTTCGCGGGTGGAATCGATGACCTTTTGGGCGAACTCGGTCTTCACGTCCACCAGGCTGTGTTTGTGCAGGAGTTGGATGCGTCCGAGGGTTCCTTTGGGGAGTTGGGCTTCGCTGTAGATCATGCCGGCGATGTCTCCAGGTTGGGCACCGGAGGCCCGGCCGATGTTGAGGAAGAGTTCGGTGAAGGCTCCGCTCTTTTCGGGACGCGGTGGGTGCACCTCGCGCGGGGTGCGTTCGGTCCGGGATTCCTCTTTGGGCGACGGTTCGGCTCCGGAGCGGGTCGGGCGCTCGGACTTCCGAGAGCGATCTTCGGGGATCTCCTGGGTTTCCCGGCAGGCGGCGACCCGGACCAACCCGAAGAGGGCGTTGGCGATTTCTTCGAGGGAGTGCCCTTCCGAGACGAGGCTCTCCAGGTGGGCTTGATAGGTCGGCTGGTCCGGCAGCGCCAAGTTTTCGCGCACGGCGTCGCGGATCAAATCCATCCGTTTCGCCTCGACCGCTTCCCGCCCTGGCAGCGGTGTTTCGACGATGCGGCAGCCGGTGTATTGTTCGATCTGCCGGATCTTGCCGAATCCCCGGCCGGCCACGAACGTGTGGGCTTTTCCGGTGCGACCGGCTCGGGCGGTGCGTCCGATGCGATGGACGTAATCTTCCGGTTCGAAAGGGATATCGAAATTGAAGACGGCGTCGACCTCGTCGATATCGATTCCGCGCGCGGCGACGTCGGTGGCCACGAGGACATCGATGACGCCCTCGCGGAAGCGGTTGAGGGTGCGTTCCCGCTGGATCTGCGAGATGTCGCCATGGAGACGATCCACCTGATAGCCGCGGGCCAGGAGACTTTCGGTGCAGTCATCCGCGGTCCGCTTAGTGTTGCAAAAGACGAGGGCGAGGCGGGGGGAATCGATTTCCAGGATGCGGCAAAGCACCTCGACCTTGGAGGACTCGCGCATGACGTAGGAGCGTTGGTCGACCCCCTGAACGGTGGCGGCATCCTGCTGGATTTTGATGGTCTTGGGGGAACGGCCGAAGCGGCGGATCAGGGCATCCACGCCGGGGCTCATCGTGGCCGAGAAGAAGAGGGTCTGACGTTCCTCTGGCAAGGCGCCGAGCACGGCCTCGACTTCGTCGCGGAAGCCCATGTCGAGCATGCGATCGGCCTCGTCGAGGATGACCATGCGCACATTGGAAAGATCGATGCTGCCACGGCGGACGTGGTCGAGGAGGCGGCCCGGGGTGGCGGTGACGATGTGGGCGCCCTTTTGGAGGAGGCGGGACTGGCGATCCAAGGGGGCGCCTCCGTAGATCGGGACCACGCTGAGCCCGCCCTGATTGGCGCCGAGGAGCAGGATCTGTTCACAGACCTGGATGGAGAGTTCCCTGGTGGGGCAGAGGATCAGGGCCTGGGTGCTGTATTCCGAGAGGCGGATTTTCTGGAGGGCGGGCAAGCTGAAGGCGGCGGTTTTCCCGGAGCCGGTCTGGGAGAGTCCGACGAGATCCAGCCCCTCCAAGACGAGCGGGATGGCGGCCGCCTGAATGGCGGACGGGGTGCGGAAGCCGAGCGCGTTGACGGCGGCGAGAATTTGCGGCGAAAGGCCGAGTTCGGAAAACGGATTGGGACTGGCCTCCATGGGAAGGGGAATGGTCCGCGATTTCAGCGTGAAAGCAAATGAAGTTGGCTGGAAGATGAGTCCGCGACGGCTTGCCTTTCCGGGTTTTCCTAGCGGATGGCCTAGGGAGACGATTGAGAGGAACCCGTTCGGCGCATCCTCAGAGCGACTCGAGTTCTAACAAGCGCATGAAATTTTTCAAAGATCGCATTGCCAATCAGTCGCGACTGCATGTATTTGGTCTAAGTTGCGGACCGGATTCCCCGGTCGGCACACTCTTGAATCCAATACCCAAGTAATACCATGGCTGCAGCTACGGAAAAGAAGGAAGCGAAGAAGGAGATGACCAAGGCGGAGATCGTCACGGCGCTCGCGGAAGCTACCCAGATGACCAAGACGGACATCAGCGCCGTTCTCGGTGAACTCGGCAACCTCATCGGCAAGAATGTCGGCAAGAAGGGACCGGGCGTTTTCACCCTGCCCGGCCTGCTCAAGATCGAGGTCAAGGTCAAGCCCGCCACCAAGAAGCGGATGGGCGTCAATCCCCGCACCGGTGAGCCGATGGAAATTTCGGCCAAACCCAAGATGCGCGTCGTTCGTGTCCGCCCGCTCAAGGGGCTCAAGGATATGATCTGAAGCGGTGCCTGACCTCGTTTCAGGTTGCATTCACACCTTCAACCCGCCGTTCGTCCCTGACGGACAGCGGGTTTTTTTGGGTCCCTCCTTTGGGCGCCTGTTTGGTCCCCAAGCATGGGTCACGGAAGCCGGAGAATCTCCCCGGGATGGATCGTGTCCCCCCGCATCCCGTTTGCAGCCTTCAAATCCGCCACGTTCACTCCGTAGCGCCGGCTGATGGACCACAGGGTGTCCCCGTTTCTCACTTGGTGGGAGCCACTTCTGTCGACTCTTGGCGCCGAATTGGAGACCAGAATCGCCGGGGATGGCGCGGCCGCTGGAGATGAGGCCGGGGTCACCGTCGGCTTTGGACTCACGGAGGAGGTCGCGTTCCGGGTCCGGGAGGCGGAACGTTTTTTGGAGGGAGGACTGACCCAGTCTTCGCGATACCGCCCGGATTCATCGAACGGATATTCGGAGCGGGGAAGGGAAGATTCCGGAGAGGCGAGTTCGCCTTCGACCGCCACGGACGGTCCGAAACTGCTGCACCGGCAAAGGAGGAGAGGTGTCAGCAGAATCAGGGAGAGGCGGAAGGCTCTGGCGGGGGACGATTGCATATCCAAGACTCCGGGAACGGTGCGGCAAGCCGGGGATCAATTGTTTCGGCTTTATTGAAAGTTACTCTTGATTCTGCAAAGACTCAAGCAGGCTTTGCTCTTCAATTTGCTGCGCCATTTTCGCCAAAAATTGCTGTGCCTGGCGTCCGTGGGGATTGTAGGGATTGATCCGGTAGACCTCGTCAAGCGTCAGCACCATCTCCGGGAAGTTCTGTTGCCGGCGCAGGATGTCGAATCGGTTCATCAGCGCCGCCTGCAGTTCGGAGCCTGTCAGCTTGTATTTTTCGATGTAGGCATCGGTCAGCGCAAGCATGTCCGACCAACGGAGGTCGCGGTCCATTTCGCGCATGGCCTTGACGTATTCATGATCCCCGAGCTTGATCTCGAAGTCCCGGGCGAACCCGGTGGTGTTCTCCGGGTCCAGCTTCACGACTTCGCGCATCAAATCTCCGTAGAACTGGGCCATGCGGAAAGCGCCGATGTCCGGGAGCGCTTGGGCGATGAGTTCCGCCCGCCGTGGACCGCTGGATTGGCGCGCCCGGGCCAGCAGGGCCTCTTGTTGGGCATGGCTTTCCCGCAGTTTTTCGAGGTGTTTGGCATAGGAATCGATGCCGCCGGGGCGAAACCCGGTCACGGCGTAGGGTCTGCCGTCGCGTCCGATCAGGAACACCACGGGAAAGGTGGTCACTTCGAACTCGAGCTTGAGCCGAGCCTCCTCGGGCATCGGATCTTCTTCTTTGCCAGTCATGTCCCGGAACGCCGAGACATCGAGTTGGACCGGCTCGAAGTCTTTCTTGAGCATCTCGGTGAACCCGGGATCCGCCAAGAAATGTTGCTCGAACTGGCGGCATACGGCGGACCATTCCTTGCCGGTGAAGCAGAGAAAGATGCCTTTGCCGGAACGGGCGGAGGCGGCCTGGGCATCGGCGAAGGAGGGGTGCCAGCCTTCGCGGGCCGGGGCAGAGAGGGCTGGCGAAAGGGCGAGCAGGGCAACCAAGCTCCCGAGACGGGAAGAGCGCGCGGACATGGTCCGAAGACCTACTCCTCGGCGCTCAGGTATTCCAATTCTTTTCGCATGACCCGGCCGACCCGGTGCTTGGCCAGATAGACCTGGGCAGAACTGACCCCGAGTTCCCGGCGGACCTCATCCACTTCCCACCCTTTGACCACGTAACAGTAGAAGATTTGATACTGCTGCGGGGAGACCTTGGCCTTGACCCGGCTCAGGGCCATTTGGGTGAGGTTCGACTTCCATTCCCGTTCCCAGATCGAGTCGAATCCGTGATTCGAATCATCGGGAATCGTGTCCATGGTGGCGGTGCGGCGGTCGTCGAAGGCATCCGGAGGTCGGCCTTTGTGGGCATCCTGCTGCTTCCGGGTGCGGAATTGGTCGGCGATCCGCCACCGCGTCTGATTCATGAGCCAAGCCTTGAACGAGCCGCCGTCCCGCGTGAAATTGTTTTTCCGCATGTTCTTGGCCACGCGGATGAAGGTCTCCTGCACCACCTCGTTGGCTTCCGTCTCGCTCAGCCCCGCCTTACAGGCCACTTTGAACACGAAACCGGAATAGATCCGGAAAAACTCGTCCCAACTCGCCTGATCCCCCCAGTCTTTCAACCGTTGGATCAGCGTCTTGCGGGTCGCCGGATAGTTGAAGGTCGATGAGGAACGAGTCGTCGCCTCCTCTTCGACGGGGATCTCAGGCACGCCCACATCCGCGGCTGGTTCTTCTGGTATTTCGCTCAAGAGTGTCGTCGGGGGGTTTGATCGACTGAAACAGCTTATCCCGATTGTTCAAAAGGGTGAAACAGAAATTCTCAGGAACGCTTCGGCGCGCCCGTCGGCCATGGCTTGCGTCCAATCGCCGACGAGCGCGCACTTGTGGGGAAAATCAGTTTCGGGACGGGGCTACGGTCCCGCTGTCATGGGTCGGTCGGGCGGCGCGTTCTGTCGATGATTCCGTGGGCTGAGGCAGCCGTTTCTGGCGGTGCCGAAGCGGAGCTTGTGAGGAGCGGAACGGTGGCCGTGAGGGCGGTTCCGCTCCGGTTTCCGGTGCCCGGGCAGAAGGCACATGGATGAGGAGATGGGTGCCTTTTTCATCTACCTCATTGGACGGCGGAAGATCTGGTTTTCTTTTGGCGAAACGGCTTTTTTGCTCCGTTCTTGCGCTGCTTGGCACCGAACGCATAGGGTGACGCCATGAGCAGCCATCTCTTGATCCCGGGCGTTCTCGCCGCCAGTCTTCTCGTCATGCCCCTCCATGCACAGGAACCCAAACCGGTCCGGATCGGAATGATCGGGCTGGATACCTCCCACGTCCTCGCCTTCACCGAGCGCCTCAACGATCCCGCCGGCAAAAATCACGTTCCGGGTGGCCGCGTCGTGGCCGCGTTTCGGGGCGGCAGCCCGGACATTCCGGAGAGCGCCAATCGTGTCGAGGGATTCACCAAGACGCTGGTGGAGAAATACGGAGTGAAGCTCTACGATACCATCGAGGAGTTGTGCAAGCAGGTGGATGCAGTTCTCCTGGAGAGCGTGGATGGCCGACCCCATTTGGAGCAGGTTCGGCCCGTTTTTGCCGCAGGAAAACCGGTGTTCATCGACAAACCGGTGGCGGGCACGCTGAAGGACGCGGTCGAGGTTTACAAGCTGTCGAGCCGGACCGGGGTGCCTTGCTGGAGCGCCTCTTCTCTTCGCTTCTATCCCGGGGTGGTCGAGGTGGCCCAAGCTCCCGCCGGCGAAGTGCGCGGCGCGATCTCCTACGGCCCGGCCTCGATCCAGCCGACTCACCCCGATCTTTTCTGGTATGGCATTCATCCGACCGAGGCGCTGTTCACCGTGCTCGGCAGCGGTTGTGAGACGGTATCCCGCACGCACACTGCGGACACCGATGTCGTCACGGGCGTCTGGAGCGGCGGCCGGACCGGAGTCCTCTACGGTCTGCGCAATCAGAAGACGGCTTACAAAGTCGTCAAGTTCGGGACCGAGAAGATCGTGGAGCAGACCGGTGGCGGGGATTACACCCCGATGCTCGTCGAGGTGATCCGCTTCTTCCAAACCGGCAAACCTCCGGTCAGCGCCGAGACTACGTTGGAGATTTACGGGTTCATGGAGGCCGCCGACGAGAGCAAACGCCGCGGCGGCACCCCGGTTTCCGTGGCTGAAGTGCTCAAGGCCGCCGGCTGGGCCGGGCCTGGTCAGCCTTGACGTGGGTGGGAGAGGAAGGCGGTGCGACCGAAAATGGAGCCCGGCCTGCGATTCCCCCGGGTCTGATCCCGGGCACCGCCCTTCTTCTTTTTGCCGTCGTCCGTTACCGGTTCCTCTTCGAGATAGCTAAGATCTTCGTCGATCACCGGTTCCATTTCCACCGTTTCGGCCACCACGGGTTCTTCGGTCTTCGGCGCTGTCGCGGGAGCTTCGGCTTTCGGGGCGGTTGCCGGGGTCGGAGCCGGCGTCGCGGGTTTGGCCGGGGCCGCAGCTTCCGTCTTTTTCTCTGCCGGGGCCGTCTTGGCCGTGGCGGCGGGCGCGGCACCGAGCCGTTTCACCCGGACGTTTCGGAACGCCACCGGGTCGTTGTGGCCGGCGAACCCGACGTGGCCGCTGGTGCGGTCCAGGCCGCCGGGGGCTTTGTCCAGTTTGGAACGATCGATCTTGGTGAGATCGGCATCGAGAATCTTGAAGCCATTGACGGTGACGGTGATGCGTTGTCCCTCGACCCGGATCTCTTCGTGGTTCCACTGGCCCACCGGGCGGAGATAACCGGGCTTGGCGCCCACGCAGTGGTAAATGGAGCCGTGGCGCTGGTAATCCTTGAGCGGCGCCTTGGGGTGGGCGGCGTCGTAGCCCTCGTTGTCGATCACCTGAATTTCCAGGCCGTCCGCGGCGGGATGACCATTGAGCGGGGTGCGCAGCGCGATCCCGTTGTTCCCGCCCGAGGGCAGTTTGAACTCGAACTGCAGAATCATGTCGCCATACTCCTCTTCAGAGAGCAAGTTGCCTCCCTTCCCCTTTTTGCAGACGATTGCGCCATCCACGACTTCGTAGTTCTCGACGGCGCCTTGCCAGCCATTGAGATCTTTGCCGTTGTCGAGCCGCTTGAATCCATTTTCGTTTCCGGCCAGGATGCGATTGGCCTCCGAGGCGGGAATCTCACGGATGAAAAGGTTGCGCCAACGAATCTCGCTGCCGTGCGTCTGCAGTTGGATCGGCCCCTTGAGGAAGGCGGGATCAGCAAACGCGTTGGGATCGGTCAATTTGCCGGCTTTCTTGGCGTCCTCAAAGGCCTTCCGACCGAAATAGTTTTCCAGCGGAGCGTTGTCCACCACCGTCTCTCCGTTGAAGACGACGCGCACGCGGTCGCCCACCATCCGGATCTTGAATTGGTTCCATTCCCCAAACGGCTTGTCCATCTTCTTGGAGGGATCCTTGCCGGGGGCCCCGGGGCTGTTGTTCCACAGACCACCCGAGCCCTTGTCCTGACCCAGCTTGCGCGGATCCCCCTTGGTCGAGTCCCAAATCTGCACCTGCGGGAGCCCGCGGAGGTAGATGCCGCTGTCGCCGTCCGGCAACGCCTTGTATTCCACCATCAACTCGAAGTCGCCGTAGTCCTTTTCGGTGGTCAGGTAAAGTCCCTTGCCGTCGTTGACGATCTCATCCCCCTGGATCGACCAGTGGGCCAGGATGTGATCCGGAGCCTTTTTGGGGTCGGTCTTCGCTGAGGGATCTCCCTGAACGGACATCTTCTTGTAGGCGGCGCGCTCCTCGGGAGTCATTTTCGAGAGATCCTGAGGGTTCCGTGTGCCCCATCCATACCAGCCGGTGAGATCCTTGCCGTTGAACAGGGGGGTGAACCCTTTGGGAGGTGTCGCCGCTTGGCCGGGAAGCAGCGGCAGAAGAAAGAGGCCCAGAAGGACGGTTCGTAGGGGTTGAAGCCGGATCATGAATGTATAAACGAACCGGAATTCAAGATTTTGTCAATCCAAACACAATAGTTTTTATTGATATAATTGAAATATCCAGAAGTCTCCTATTTCAGAGGGCGTCGTCTTCGCCGCGGTTCGCGATGGTCTGGCAGGCCTTGAGATTCAGTTTCCCGGATGCCAAGTGCGGAATCTCCACTACTTCGATGATGACTTTGGGAATCCATAAACTCGGGATGCCCCTCTCCAGCAAGCGGTAGCGGAGATCGGTGGGGTCCAGGCCATGAACTGCGGAGAGGAGGACCAATTGCTCCCCTTTGGCCTCGTCCGGAATGCCGACGATCGCGATTTTCCGTTCTCCTTCGTGGTCGCTCTGCAACTCTTTGGCGATCGCCTCTTCGACCGTCTCGTGCGGGACCATTTCGCCGGCGATTTTGGAGAACCTGGACATGCGTCCTTCGATGTAGAGGAACCCCTCGTGATCAACATGGCCGATATCGCCGGTCCGCAGCCATCCGTTTGAGAGGACTTTGCCGCTCTGTTCGGTGTTGTGCAGATACCCGCCGAAGATGTTCGGGCCCTTGAGCCAAATCATGCCCGGTTGGTCGAGGGGCAGGGGAGCATCGGTTTCTGGATCGGTGATGCGGATGGCGATGCCTGGAATCAGGTGACCGACTGAGCCGGGGCGTTGGCTGGGGAGGACCTTGCGGCGGGGGTCTTGCGGGATGGGATCGGGCAGGTTGACGTTGGTGACCGGTGAGGTCTCGGTGAGGCCATAACCTTCGTGCACCGGTTTTCCGAAACGCTCCGCAAACTGATCCGCGACCAGACGCGGCAGTTTTTCCGCGCCGGTGATGACATAGCGCAGGGATTCGAGTTGTTCGGGGGTGGCCTTGCGGAGATAACCGCGCAGGAAGGTGGGCGTGGCGATCAGGAGGGAGATGTGATACTGCTGGATGAATTGGGCCAGCTTGTGGGTCTCGATCGGATTCGGGTGCGTGATCAGGTTGATGCCTTCGATGATCGGATACCAGAGCGTGACGGTGCAGCCGAAACTGTGAAAGAGTGGCAGGCAGCCGAGGGCGCAGTCATGGGAGTTCAACTGCAGTCGCGACGCGAATTGATGGACGTTGGCGATGACATTGCGGTGGCTCAGCGCGACTCCCTTCGGGTCACCGGAGCTTCCGCTGGTGAAGAGCAGAACCGCCTCCCGGTCCCCGCCCTTGATGGGAAGGCGCAGCGCCTGGGCCAGGGCTTTTGCGGGCATCGCCTTGCTCGCGAGGAGCCAACCGGCGATCGAGGCCTTCATGGCCGGAATGACGCGCTCGAGAAAGATGATCTGCCGGTTCGGCGGCCAGGGGAAACGTTGGGTGCGCCGCACGAACGGATCCGCGGTGATGAGGCGATCGATTCCGGCCTGGGCCATCGCGGAGCGGACCCCTTCCTCGCTGGCGGTGAAATTCAGGTTCACCGGGACTTTCCCGGCCAAAATGACCGCCACGTTGGCGATCAATCCTCCGGTGCTCGGCGGCAGCACAATGCCGACACGTGGCTGGCTTGTCTCTTTCCTGATGAATTGCGCCAGGGCGATCGAGATCGCCAGGATCCGGTCGAATCGCTGATCGGCTCCATCCTCACCGGTGATCACGCGGTTCGTGGTCCCGTGTTTTTTCAACCCGCAAATCAAGGCGTAGCCGAGGCTGAGTTCGAGGGTGGGGCGGAGCTGGTAGGCCGCTTCTCCCGCCACCAGCAGCTGTTGCCAGTAATTGGGAAGGGTCACGGCGCTGCCGCTGAGCAATTGGCCGAAGGAGAAAATCACGTGGCGACGGCGGGCCGTCGGTTCCACCGAAAGGGGTGTTTCATCGGGATGGGCCACATGCAGGGGAAGGACCGGGCCGCCCGTTCCAATGAGGAAGCGAAGGACCTCCACCGGCACGGAGGTGGGTGAACCGGCCCGGGTGGTGGTGAGCCCCGGGATCAGAATGAGAAGCTTTTTCTCCTTCAGTTCCGCCTGGATCTGGCGTGGCAGAGAGTCGTTTCCCGCCGTTTCCGTGGAGAATTCCAGGGGGGCGATGCCGTTTTCTTTGAGATGCGCCAGCAGTTGCGGATCCACCGGCGCGTCGCGCTCCAAGAGGTAGCACCGTGCCCGTCCGGGAAATTCGTTTTCCAGGAGCGGCAGATCGTGAACACTGAGGGAGTTTGGGATGACGATGACCCCCGTTTCCGGAAGGTGCTCGGCTCCGAGGAGGGTCACTTGGTCTTTCAGTTCCGTGGCCATGGTTGCGAGGCCCTTGGCGAGTTCTCCGGTTCCGGAGGATTTGGCCGCGCGGGCTCGTCCAAATTGAAGACCACCTCACTAGCGAATCAATCAAAATCGCCAATTGTTCCCGCTTTGACCAAATTAACGATTTTCCTTGCCGCCGGTGCCGGGTTGCCCGGGTTGCCAACGGAGCGGGATTTTCCTGAGGCGGTGAAAAAAGTGTCCCCCCGGGCACGCTCGCGATCAAGAAGGACGATGTCCCACGCAAAATCGAAATTGAGTCCGGTCTTTTCGCCCAGCCGACGGCGTTTTCTGCAAGCCGCCGGTGCGTTGTCCACCGGTCCCTTCATCCAGCGGGCGACCGGCTCCCCGAACGGCAAGGTTCAGCATGCCAGCTTTGGCGCGGCCGGCATGGCGGGCACGGATCTCCGCAAGCTGGCTGCCCACCCGGATGTCAAGCTCGTGGCGGTTGCCGATGTCGATCTGGCGCGCACCGCCCAGGTCAAGGCTGAATTCCCGGATGTCCGCATCTACCAGGATTGGCGGGAACTGCTGGAGAAGGAAGGGGCGCAGATCGATTCCTGCAACGTCTCCACCCCGGATCACATGCATGCCATCATCGCCATGCAAGCGTTGCAACGGGGAAAGCATGTCTATTGCCAAAAGCCGTTGGCTCACAACCTGAGCGAGACCCGCAAACTTCGCGAGAAAGCGGCGTCCACCGGGCTTGTGACCCAGATGGGCACCCAACTGGCCTCTTACACTTCGGACCTTTCCACGCAGGCCTGGATTCAGGCGGGGGCCATCGGCAAGGTGCGTCAGGTCCACACCTTCAGCGGCAAGACCTGGGGCGATCCCAATCCGCTGCCGGAACGAGAGGATCCGATCCCTCCCACGTTGGATTGGGATCTGTGGAACGGCGTGGCCGATCCCGTGGTCCGTTATCTCCAGGGCGCGTATCACCCGGGTCAATGGCGCAAACGGCAGGCGTTCGGCACCGGCACTTTGGGGGATATGGGCTGTCACATGTTCAACGGGTGGTTCCGTTCCCTCGGTCTGGCCGCGCCCCTCTCGGTCCGCAGCAACGGCCCGGCTCCGCGACACGGCAATTGGGCGGTCGATGGCGAGATCCATTATGTCTTCCCCGGCACTCAATACACCTCGGAGAAAACCATCGAGGTGATCTGGTATGACGGCGCTAAACGTCCGCCCGCGGAGATCGTCGGTTTGCTCGGGGAAACCTTCCCGCGTGAAGGCTCGGTTTACGTGGGGGAGGAGGGCATTCTGCTGGCCCCGCACGGCGGCTGGGTGCGGATCTTCCGGGGAGGCAAGCTCGTTGAGCAGGCCGTTCACCGCTTCAAGGATGTTCCCGGCACTGCGGAGGCGCACTGGTTCGAGTTCATCGACGCCATTCTGGGCCGCACCTCCGGGAAACCGCCCAAAAGCAATTTTGGGTTCGCTGGTCCCTTGACCGAAGCGGTGCTCCTGGGGAACGTGTCGACCTTTTTCCCCGGTGAAACGCTGGTCTGGAACACCGCCGACCTGAAATTCCCTGAAAAGGCTGAGGCCAACCAATTGCTCAGCCGGACGTATCGGCAGGGTTGGCAAGTGTGACCGGTTCTGCGGGTTGGCCGCCGCCATGGCACCGCAAGGAGTTGCAAAAACCTCTCAAGACGCGCAGAGTGAGCAGATCCGCGAGATGAACCCGTCCGGCATGATTTTCGCGAGCCTGCGCCTTCCCATGAAACACCTCGCCTTGACGGTCGTTCTCCTGGGCACCGCCATTGCCCCCGCTCAGACGGGCGGCGCGGGAGCCATCTTTCGGCGTTTCGATCTGAATGGCGACGGCAAGGTCACCTCCGATGAGTTGTCGGATCGTCAGCCGTTTGTTCGGTTCGACCGCAATCGGGATGGAGCGATCACCTTGGAGGAATTCACCGGAAATGCTTCGGCCCCGGCAGGGCAGGCGGTCAATTCCATCGACGCCATCGTCAAGCAGATCGATCTCGATGCCGATGGCCGGATCACGCGCGAGGAATCCGGCGGTGCTTCCTGGTTCAATCGCGTCGATCAAAACGCCGACAACGTCATCGATGCCGGGGAACTGGATCGTGTGCGCCAGATCCTGACCCGGGTCGGAGAGGGGCGCGGGGGCGGCGGAAAAGGGTCGTTGCCCTCGGCCTCTCCCGCCATCACGCCGGAAGAGGTGGCCAAGGTCACGAGCGGTCCGGAGATTCTCAAGCCATCGGAGTGGGGAATCGGGCGCATGATTCCGGACGCGGCTTTTTCCCGTTTGGACGGTCGGTCTCACCGCCTGAGCGATTTTAAAGGGCAGAAGGGCGTGGTCCTGGCGATGACCAGTGCCACGTGCCCGGTGAGCAAGCGTTATCTGCCGGTCTTGGCCGGTTTGCAGGGCGAGTTGCGGGATCTTGGGTTCTCCCTGGTGTTGGTGAATCCATTCGCCAGCGAAACGTCCGGGGAAATCGAGGCGCAGATGGCCGCGCAGGGCATTGCCGTGCCCTACATTCACGACAAGGACAAAGCCTTGACCGGTGCGCTCCAGGCCCGCACCACCACCGAGGTTTTTCTGCTCGATCCCAAGCGGACGTTGCTCTATCGCGGCGCCTTGGATGATCAATTCGGGGTCAACTACAGCTTAGACGCTCCGCGGCATCGTTATCTTTTGGATGCGGTGCGGGCGTTTCTGGCCAACGAGGTCCCAGAGATCACCGCCACCGCCGCCCCGGGATGTGAACTCGATTTGGGCAATGCCCCCAAGGTGGCCGCAACTCCCGTCACCTACCACCGCGATGTGGCCCGCATCCTCCAGCAGAATTGTGTGACTTGTCACCGGCAAGGGGGCATCGCCCCGTTCGCCCTGGATGATTTCGAGGAAGTGAGCGATCGCGCCAGCGTGATCAAGCGGGTGGTTGTGGAGGGAACGATGCCGCCGTGGTTCGCTGCGGTGGAGCCTGACCGTGAAAAAAATCCGTGGGGAAACGACTGCTCCCTTTCGACCCGGGACAAGGCCGACTTGTTGGCTTGGTTGGAATCTGGCGATCATCCGATGGGTGATCCGGCGGAAGCGCCCGTGCCGCGGATTTTTCCTGGGGAGTGGAGCATCGGCACCCCGGATCTGATCATTCCGTTGAGCAAGGAATATGAGATCAAGGCCACCGGCTTCATGCCGTATGCCTTTGATGTGGTGAACACCAAGATCCCCGAGGACAAGTGGGTCACCGCTTACGAGATTCTCCCGAGCGAGCGGGACGTGGTGCATCACGTGATCGTGCAGGTTCACGAACCGGGGACCGATGCGAGGGATCGCGAAGAGGGAGTCGGCGGATTTTGGGCGGCCTATGTGCCCGGGAATGGATCGAATCATTGCCCGGAAGGGTTTGCCCGCAAGATGCCTGCCGGGGCCCGGGTGAGCTTTCAGATTCATTACACACCCAGCGGCACGGCCAAGAAGGAGCGGCTCCGGATGGGGTTGGTCTTCGCCAAAGAACCGCCGCAATACGAGGTGCGCACCGCGGCCGTGGCCCATCCCAAAATCTCCATTCCGGCGGGTGCGCCCCATCACATGGAGACGAAAAAGCAGATGGTTCCCATGGATATGCCGGTGACGAGTTTCCTGGCGCACATGCATGTCCGTGGAAAGGCCTTCAAATACGAGGTGGCGTATCCGGACGGGCGCAGCGAGGTGCTCCTGGATATTCCCCGATATGATTTCAACTGGCAGCTCCGTTATGATTACAAGGTGCCGAAATTGATTCCCCGCGGAAGCAGCATCACCATCACCGCCGTCTATGACAACAGCCCCGGAAACAAGGCCAACCCGGATCCCTCCAAGGTGGTGAAGTGGGGCAGCCAAACCGTGGATGAAATGATGATCGGTTATATCGAGTATTTCCTGCCGGCCACCAAAAACCTGGCCGCAAGATAGGATCCGCCATCATGCTGTCTCTGCACCATCCCGCACTGCGCCTGAAGCGGGAGTTCCGCCTTTTCTGCGCCTGGGTTCTCCTCCTGACAGGTGCCGTCGTCTCCGCCGCGGAATCTCCCGTCCCGCCCAAGCGCACCACGCGGACGGTTTCGGGTTGGACGCTGCACATCGACGATCGGCTGACCGCCGCGCAACCGCAAGTCACGGAGGTTGCCGTCGCCCTTTTGCAGCAGCAACTCGGCGAGATCCTGAGCGTCGTCCCGGCCCTGGCGGTGACCGAATTGCGCAAGGTCCCGCTCTACTTCAGTCCGGAGTATCCTGGCATCCAGCCGCGCGCCGAGTATCATCCGAATGGGGCTTGGCTGCGAGAGCATGGTCGGGACCCTGTCATGGCTCGGGCGGTCGAATTCACCAACATTCGGATTTTCGAGCGGGAAATGAGCCGGATGCCCAACTTCGCCCTGCACGAGTTGGCCCACGCCTATCATCACCGCGTGCTGCGTCTGAGTTTCGGGAACCCGGAGATTCTTGCTGCGCATGCCAGGGCCAAGGCCGGCGGGACCTATGACCTGGTGGCGCGCCGCTTCGGCAACGGTCGGCCGGAAACTCGCGAGCGAGCCTACGCCCTGACCACGCCCCAGGAATTCTTTGCCGAGACCACCGAGGCGTTTTTCTCCCACAACGATTATTTCCCGTTCACCCTGGAAGATTTGCAGCGGCATGATCCGGAAACCCGCGCCCTGTTGGAGATCCTGTGGGGAACAAAGTGAGGGGGCCGATGTTCCGGCGAAAACAGGCTCCCAGACGTGCCTATCTGATGAAATTGTAACCGGGAGGGCACGTCAGTCGTCTCTGTTCAGGGAAGTTCCACGATGAGAACCGATAAAACCTTCTTCAGTGTCCTGATCACCCTGGTCATCCTGTCCGCCATCTTCTTTGTGATCGAGCGGATTGCCGGGCGGGGACGCAACCGGATCCAGCCGATCTTTCGCAAGGGTTGGTTCACGGATGTGGTTTATTGGTTCGCGACGGTTCTCCTCACCAAGCCATTGGTGCGTCTGATGCTCATCCTGCCGCTCTCCCTGCTGATTCTGACCAAGGTGACGTCCATCGAGGTCCTGCGGCTCGGTTCGTATGCCGGGTATGGACCCTTGAGCCGACAGCCGATTTGGCTTCAGGTGTTGCAGATTTATCTGATTGTCGATTTCACTGGGTATTGGACCCACCGCCTGTTTCATTGCGGCAAATGGTGGCCTTTTCATGCGGTTCACCACAGTTCCGAGGATCTCGACTGGCTCGGCAGCTTGCGGGTGCACCCGGTGAATGATCTGGTCATCAAACTCGCCCAGGTCACGCCCGTGCTGATGATGGGTTACAACCCGGCCGTCACCCTCAGCACCGCGCCGATCCTCACCTTTTACGCCATCTTCCTGCACGCAAACGTGAATTGGGATTTCGGCCCCCTGCGCAGCCTCATCGCCACCCCGGTCTTCCATCGCTGGCACCATTCGAGGGAACGGGAAGCCTGGGACAAAAATTTCGCCGGACTCTTCCCGCTCTGGGATATCCTGTTCGGCACGTATTACATGCCCAAGGGGCGGTATCCCGAAAATTTCGGGATCTGTGAACCGATGCCGACCAGTTACTTTGGTCAGCTGTGGGAACCGTTTGCCTGGATATTTCGGCAGGGCAAAAAAATCGATCCGTCATGATTCTTGTCTTCATCCTGATCCTTCTGGCCACGGTGGTTCCGGGGCCGGACCGTGCAGAGGCCGAGGCCCGTTTGGAAGTGGCCCTGCAACTCGCGCGGGAGAAGAATGATGAGGCCCTGGTCAAGGAGGTGCGGAAGCTCGGGCGGGAGTTGGAGCGGGCTTTTCAAGAGCAAGAGGTTCGGAGCGATGGCGTTGAGACCGCCCTCCGCGCCATTGAGGCAAAGGTGGGCATCGATCCGGGTGGATGGTCGATGGCCGGTCAGCCGCTTTTTCACCCCACGGCAGCGATGCGTTCCGAGCTTCCTGCGCTGCGCGATCTTCTCAGCGAAGCAATGGAGTCGGGGGAACCGGCCCGGGTGCGCGAGGTCACCGCACAGATTTTGGCCCTGCTCGGCGACCAGGCCGGGGTTCCCGACGGGCGTCGGGCGGGCCGGAAAGCGGAGCCGGTTTCTCGGAATGAAGCCGAGGCGACCAAGCTCTTCCTGGACGCCCTGGCCAGTGAGGAGGCTTCGATCCGGCGGATCCGCGAGGGAAAACCGTTGCCCGGTCAGATGTTGCGGCTCTACGCCTCTGTTCTGAGTGCGACCGTCACGGTGCGTCCGTTTGTGGAGCGGCATCAACCGGCCTCGCTTGCCGATCTGGACCGATTGACCCGCGGGGCAGCGGAAATCCTCACCGGTCTGCAGCAGCCGTCCGGTCTGTTCCCGTTTCCGGATCTGCGCGGCGAGAACATTCGGTTTGGGGAGATGATCGAGAAGCAGTCTGCGGCGGGAGGGATCGAGGTGCGCGACGGCTGGATCGTTTCCGCGGACTCCGACGGGGGTTCACAGTTCGATACCGGTCTCTGCGGAGTGGCGCTGTTGGAAGCGGGGGCGTGTCACAAATGTGAGGATTGGAAGCTGGCGGGTCTGCGTGCGGCGGATTGGGCGCTGACCCAGCCCTGTTGTGCAAATTTCAACTACAATGCGTTCTCCGTTTCATTGCTCGCCAGGGCCTTTGCAGCGACCGGGGAAGAGAAATACCTGGATGGCGCGTTGCGGAAGTTTCGGGTGGGGTTGGCGCCGGGCCAATCTCCAAACGGGCGATGGCTGGATCCGCACAACGCGCGCACCGTTTATCACCTGATCATTCTGCGTGGGTTGGGCGAGCTCGCGACGGTGCTTCCGGCCGATCAGGTGGCGGAGAGAGAAGAACTGAAGCGGGTGATGGGCCCGGCCATCAGGGCCTTGTTGGATGAGTTCGATGCGATGGGCCACACCGTTGAAGCCTTGCCTGAATTGCAAATCCTTGCGGCCCTTGATCCCGGGGATGAGCGGCTGCGCCAGGCCGTGCGGGAGATGGCTTCCGGGCTCATCGCAAAATGCAGCGGTGGGGGAGGGGTCAGGATGGGCGCGCAGCCGCATCAGCTGGCGGCCGTGCTGAAACTCCAGTCCCCGTGACCGGTTTCGGCGGGGGGTCAGGGATTGCAGTGGAGTTGGATGATCTCCTTGTCCCCCCTGCTGAACTGGACCTGACAAGCGATCCGGTTGGCATCGATCGTCTGCGCCAGCCCGCACGCCAACGCACCCGTGGGATCCGAGGGCGTGAGGAATGAGATGCTTTGGACAAGGTCCGTTCCGGTGCGGAGGAAGCGTTGGCCCTTGCTCAACACCGGTGAGCCGGACGTTGGGGCAGTGCCAGTGGTCAATCCGAAGTATCCGGTCAAAAGCGTCTGGTTGTCCCAGGAACTGATTCCGCCTCGTTCCGAGGTCAGGGAGCAGAGCACGGCATACGTCTTTGTGTCGGGGTGGATATCGATGCGCTGAATCATCCCGATCCTTCCGCGGGCATTCCCCGGGGCGAATTCGCCTTCCCGGAGCAATTGGGTGAGGGTGTTGTCGGCGAAGAGCCAGAGGCTCAGGTCATTGCCGGAGTTCACGCCAGTCCCTTGCAGTTGCGCCAGGAAGATCAGGCGCGGCTCTGACGAGGAATCGATCCCGAACTGGAGGAACCGTTTGAAGGTGACGCCGGGAATCTGGGGATGGCTGGCCCCCTTGCGCACGCAAAGTTGTTGCGCGCCGCCGGGCCCGTTGTTGGCCCACAATCCCTCGTTGTTTGCCACCGTCACGCTCGGAGAGGAAGATGAGGCCATCGTCGCCCGGAACGCATAGCCTCGCGCCAAGTTGGTCACTTCTCCCAGAAAGGTCTGGAAGGGGGTCAGGAAACTGGTTCCGCCCGCGGCCGGTGCGGGTTCTCCTTTGCGGGCGATTTTGGTGGCTGCGCCGCCCAAGGCCCGGCTTTCCAAAAGGGCGTTGTCCGCGGTCGATGCGGATTGCAGGGCGCACGGATAAATGAGCCGATCCGTCATGGAAAAGCGGGAGAATTGTCCATAGGCGGGTCCGACGCTGGAGGAGTCCGTCCCTTCTTGATAGGTGGTTCCTGCCGCATGCAGAACGGAGTCCGACGCCGCGGTGACTCCCCCGCTCAACCTGAGCCCAACGATTGCGGCCGCATCCCATCCGTTGCAGGAGCGAACCTGGAGAAAGCGGCTGAGCGTGGATGGCCCGAGCGGGGCACCTTCCCGGAGGAGGGTCGTGAAGGTGGTGCCGTCGTGCTGAAACACGGCGAGGTCGTTGGCGCTGGTGACCCCCGTTCCACTGAGCACGGCCATGCCCTGGACGCCGGTGGAGACATGGCCCGGAAGCAATCCGGAAATACTCTTGAGCGTCAAGCCCGGCGCCACGATGGAACCTTTCCGCATCATGCGCGCCGTGTCTTCAACACTGGAACAGAAGATCGCCATTCCATTGGCTGTCGTCACGCCCGGCCCCGACAGGGAGGAGAGGACGAAGAGCCGATCGGTCCCGACCACGGTCTCGGAGAATGAGGCGTAAGTCGCTCCGCCCGTTCCCGGAGCGGAGTTTTCCAAGCGTTGGGTGGGATATGCGGTCTTGATGCTCAGCCCGGGGCGAAGGGGTTCCGCCTGATACGCCAAGCCCGCGGAGGGAATTCCGTTGGTGCCGTCGCCCGGAGCGCCGATCACGAGACGGTTCCCATAGGCGGCCGTGCTCCAGCCGTAGAGTTGGTTGTCGTGCAGGTCCGGCGCATAGGTGAGAAACCCCCCATACATTTCGGAGATCGGTTGGAGCGGGTTGTTGGCGAAGAACAGCATCGAGCCATGATCCGTGCCAAACGAATCGATCCACGGCAAACCCGTCGTCCCCAGGGAACTGCTGATCGCGACCGAGAGACCGTTGAACCCATCCGCGCTGGACCCGGAAAACACCGCAGAAGAGGTGACGCCCAGACCGGCGATCTCCCGGGCCACGTTTTCGTGGAGCAGGACCCGGCCCGCGTTGTTCGCTGCGGACACCGTCCGGAAAGGTGAACCCACCACCATCGTGTTTCCGTGAAGGGCCAGGGCCCAGCCATAGCCGTCGTTTGCTTCCGCATCGAACGGAAAGACCTTGGCTGCCTCGGACGGCGCGCCGGTGACCGGATGAACCGTGAAGAGATAGACCGACCCCGTTTGCGGCAACCCAGCCCGCGTTTCGTTCGGGGCACCCACGGCAATCAGATTGTTGTCGACCGCCACGGACTTGCCGAATGAGGAACCGGCGTCGATGGGAACCACCGTCTGCAACAGCGTTTTCAGGGCGGAGTTCTCCAGGTTGAAGAGCCAAGCCTTGCCCGCGTCTGCCGCTCCACCCGCCTCGTCCGCGTCCGGCGCGCCCACCACGATGTGGTTCCCCCAGATCGCCACCGAGGCCCCGAACAGTTCGCCCTCCTCGCCATCTCCCTCGAGGCTGCGGATCAGTGCTCCCGTCGAGATCCGGAAGATGTAGGCCATTCCAGAGTCTGCGCCCAGCGAAGCATCCCGCTTGGGTGCGCCCACCACCAAATAATCTCCGGAAGCGGCCACCGCCGTGCCAAAGGCGTCGCCCGCGGCCCCGCTCGGCGCCACGATCTTGCGGTAGATCCGCCCGGTGGACGCATGGAAAACGGCGACGGATCCGGCATCGGCTCCGGCAAGGGTGTCGTCGCCGGGGGCTCCAGCAATGGTGTGGAGCGCGGTGACCGCGACGGCGCTCCCAAGCTGGTCGCCGTCCGCGGCACCCGGATCGAACAGTTCCCTCTGGGCGACTTGCGCAAACACCGGTGCGCAGAGTGCCAGGATCAGGGTGAATCCGTGGCAAAGGCCATCGGCAAAGGACCTGAGGATCATCCCCATAGAATGCTTGGCAGGGCCTCCGCATGTCAAGCGGCAAACATTGTCAGAAGCACCTCATTGATAGGGTACAAGAACAACGGTAGGCATTTCGGGGTCCGCTTCGCGGCAGGAATTCGTCGCCCCTGCTGCGCTCTCTCGCCAGCCTTTGCCGCCGGGGCGGTGCGGGGATTTCCTTACACGACTTTACTCCTTTCCGGACGCTCAAGCGGGCTGGCCGTCCTTGACTTGTTCCCGGTTCGTGATGAAAGCGTTGGTCATGGGACGAGCTTGGTCTGCGGACAAGGAATTAGAGTTAGCCTGCAAGGTCGGGTCTCTGGCCGATTTTCAGAGGGCTCTGGCCGAGGGAGCCGACGTCAATGCGGATGGCGGAAGTCCGATGTTCGTCGCCATCATGAAGGGCAACGGCGAGATGGTTCGGCTTCTGGTGGAGGCGGGGGCAGACCCGGGCTTGTTTTTGCGCAAGAGCCGAATGTCGCGCCTCAAAACCACGGAGCAGATCGTGGCCGCCTTGATGGAGGGAGTTCCGCCGCCAGTCCCGGAGACGGATTGCCCCCCTGCGGATGACGACGATGAGTTCGGAGCCGAGGCCGCTCCCCCAAGTCGGTCCAAGGTGCAGACCCGTTCCCTGGTCGGAGGCAAGCGTCCCGCAGCGAGCCGGAGAAAGCAGGTCCGTCGCCCGGCAGGTTTGGAATCCGCAACCTTCGATTGAGAATCTCCGCTCTCGCCGGGCGCGGGAAAAAAGAAGGGCACCCCGGGGGAACCGGGATGCCCTTTGGGCCAGGAGGTAGGATGTTGTTGGTTGTTTGGATCGGGCAATCAGTGCCCTCTCCTGAACAATAAGACGGGTGCCGTCGGGCGGCATTCACGGTCCGCCTTCAAAAAAAATCGGAATCACCTTCCGGCTTGCATCAGGGTCTCGATTTCGTCGGGCTCGATCGGGGCATCGGGCATCAAATCCTCGTTCCCGTGCGCTCCGACCACGACTTCGGTTTCGAGTCGGACGCCGAGCCCCTCTTCCCGGACATAGATGCCCGGTTCCACGGTGAAGACCATGCCTTCCTTTACCAATCGATCCCGGCGTTGCACGTCGTGGACGTCCAGGCCGAGGCTGTGGGAAGTGCCGTGCATGAAGTATTTGCGGTAGAGACGCCGCTCCTCTTTGACCTCGTCCGGAGTGCCATCCTTGGCCCGTTCTTCGGCGACTTTGGCGGGATCGAGCAGACCGAGGCCGATCAGTTCCTGCTCCACGGCCCGACCCACGGCCGGCTGGTATTCCTTGCGCAGGTCGATGCCTGGTCGCAACAACTCCCGGATGCAGAGCCGCATCACGCGCAGGACAGCCTCGTAAACGGCGCGCTGCCGCGGGGTGAATCGACCGTTGACCGGGATGGTGCGCGTCAGGTCGGCGTTGTAGCGGGCATACTCGGCGGCGATGTCGAGCAACAGCAATTCGCCGTCCTGGCAGACCGCGTTGTTCTCGATGTAGTGCAGGACGCAGGCGTTGGCGCCGCTGGCGATGATGGGGGTGTAGGCGAATCCACGGGAGCGTTGCCGCAAGAATTCGTGGAGCAATTCCGCCTCGATCTCGAATTCCGTGACACCGGGCCGAACAAAGCGCAGGAGGCGCCGGAAACCGTCGCTGGTGATCCGGCAGGCTTCTCGGGTGGCCGCCAGTTCGGGGGCGCGTTTGATCTCGCGCAGTTCGTGAAGCCATGGAGCCAGGCGTTCGTAACGATGGCGCGGATACCAGTCCTGGAGCTGGCGGCGGAAGCGGTCATCCCGGCCGATGAATTCGGCACCGGAGCGGGGGTGTTCGTTGGCGTTGAGGTAAACCGTGTGTCGCTGCCGCAGGAGACGGCGCAAAGCGGGCTCGAAGTTCTGGGTCCATTCCACCCGGGCCGCTCCGCTGCGGACCACGGCCTGCTCCCGGGTCAGGCGATCCCCTTCCCAGATTCGGATCAGGTCCGAGGTTTCCCGAAGGAAGAGCCGTGCCCGGTCGCCAGGTTCCGGCGCGGACGGATCCAGAATGAGCACGGATTCTTCCTGCTCGATCCCGGTGAGGTAAAAGAAATCGCTGTTTTGCCGAAAGGGAAGGGTGCCATCCGCACTGGTCGTGATCAGGTCGTGGGAATGGACAATGGCGATCGCGCCCTTGGGGAGCCGGGCCGCCAGCCGGGCGCGGTTTTCGGTGAAGAAGGCGGCATCGAACGGTTCGTAACGCATGGCAACAGGGCTCCACCCAAACCCGGGTTGCGCGGCTGGTCAACCCGGCTTAGGGATCATCCGTGCACGGCCGACGCTGGATTTTTTTTGATTGCGACAGCACCCTCAGCGGAATCGAGGGGGTGGATGAATTGGCCCGGATGCGTCCGGCGGCGGTCTTCGAGGAGGTCAAGCGGCTGACGGATCAGGCGATGAATGGCGAGATCCCGATCGATTCCGTCTTCGGACGCCGTCTCGCGGTGATCCGGCCAAATGCCGAGGAATGTGCCCGGATCGGTCAAGCCTACATCGATCAAATCGAGCCCACGGCCGTGGAGACCTTGGACCGCCTCCGCCAGGAAGGTTGGACCGTGGCCATCATCAGCGGCGGCTTCCTTCCGGCGATCCGTCCCCTGGCCCAGTTCTTGCGCGTCGAGGAGGTGCACGCGGTCGATCTTCGCTTCGCGCCGGATGGTTCGTATCTCGGGTTCGATGAGGCGCATCCCAATGCCCGAAACGGGGGGAAACCGGATCTGATCCGCGGATTGAGAAACCAGCGCGGCTTCGAAAAGGCGGTGATGGTCGGGGACGGGGTCAGCGATTTGGAGACCAAAGGCGCGGTCGAACTCTTCATCGGTTATGGAGGTTTCGTGGCCCGCGAAAAGGTCCGGGTCGGCGCGGAACGGTTCGTCTACCGATTGGCGGATGTTCTGGAGATGGTTTGAGACCGGGCTCGTTTCCGATTCGCTCATGAACTCGTGGTCTTCCCTGCTCCTCGCCCTTGCCCTGGCCGCGCCGATGCGTGCGGACACCGTCGATGAAGTCGCCGGCCCGGGTTTGAAGGAGCCGTTTGGCACCGGATTCGATCCCGAAGGCCGCCTCTACGTGGTCGAGATGATCGGTGGAAACCGGCTGTTTCGGGTCGAGGAACAGGGGCGATTGGTCCACATCGCCGGTCGCGAAACCGCCGGTTTCAGCGGCGATCAGGGGCCCGCTCTCCAGGCTCAGTTCAACGGACCGCACAACCTGGCGGTCTTGCCGGACGGCAATGTGTTGATCGCCGACACCTGGAACGGGGTGGTGCGCAAAGTCGACGTCAAGACCGGCGCCGTCAGCACCCTCCCAGGTTTTCAGGTTGCCGCGGACAACGCGAAAGGCAGCGGACCGTATTGCATCACCCTAGATTTTGCCGGAACCAGACTCTACATCGCCGATCTCAAACAGGTTCACGCCGTTGATCTCGCTCGCGGCACCTGTTCGGTGGTGGCAGGGAATGGCCGGAAAGGCCGCCCCGACGACGGGGCCATCGCCACCGAGGCTCCGCTGGTCGATCCCCGGGCCGCGGCCGTCGATCGCCAGGGCAACCTTTACATTCTAGAACGAAACGGCCATGCGCTGCGCGTCGTCGGCAGCGATGGCAGGATCCGCACCGTGGTGAACGCCACTGGGGAGAAAGGCGGGGAAGGCGATGGCGGACCCGCCCTGAAAGCGACGATGAACGGTCCGAAGCACCTCTGCGTGGACCGGGACGACACCGTGATCCTGGCCGATGCCGAAAACCACCTGGTGCGGCGTTATGTTCCGGCGACAGGCAGAATCGAACGGATCGCGGGCACCGGCAAACGTGGCAGAGGCCGAACCGGCATTGATCCGAAAACCTGCGATCTCGCCCGACCGCATGGGGTGGCGGTGCATCCGCTGACCGGAGAACTCTTCATCACGGACAGTTCCAACGACCGTGTCCTGAAGATTGTCAGGTGAGGGCGGAGAGCAGGGGCAGGTCAGGATTTGAAGTCGTCATAGGATTTGCTGCCGATGGCGAGTTCCGCGGGCAGTGGATCATCCTCGTGGAGATCCAGGCAGCGCACCCCTGAGGAGGTCTGTTCGTAGACAAAATGGGATTCCGGACACCGGGCGCGCCCCGAGGAATCGAACTTCAGGAGGTGGCCGTGGCGGCTCATGTATCCTGTCAACCGCCCCGGAATCCCCGCAATCAATCCATAGTCTGGCACATCCCTGGTCACCACGGCTCCGGCGGCGATGAAGGCATACCGACCGAGAGTGATTCCGCAGACGATGGTGGCATTGGCGCCCACGCTGGCACCGCGACGAATCACGGTCTTCTCATAAAGCGCGCGCCGAACCACCTGAGATCGAGGGTTGGTCACATTCGTCAGGACACACGAAGGTCCCAGGAAGACATCGTCCTCGATGATTGTGCCCGTGTAGATTGCGACATTGTTTTGCACCTTGACGTTGTTCCCGATGATCACGTCATCGGCGACCATCGTGTTCTGGCCAAAGCTGCACCGCTCTCCGACGCGGGCCCGGGCGCAAATGTGGGCGAAGTGCCAGACCCGGGTGTCCGATCCAATCTCGGCTCCGGGGTCGATCACGGCGGTGGGATGGGCCTGGAAAGCAGACATGGACGGATCGGTTAGAGTAGGGCGCCCGCTTGCTCCAGGACGCGGATCACTTCGAGCCCATTGACGCCGTCGGAGAGCGGTTTTGACCGTGTGGCCACGCACTCCACGAAGTGTTCCAGCTCCAGGGTCAACGGTTCGGCGTTGCCTTCAAAGAGAAGTTCGCTGCCCTCATCGACGTTGCGCAGGTTGGGGTCGATCCCCTTGCGGTGCAACCAGACCTTCTGCTCCCGTTCCCGGTATTCGAGCATGCCGCGTTCACCGATGATTCGGAGGACCCGTGAATCCTCGGGCCAGAGCCAGGAGTTGTGCAGACTGGCTTTGACCCCACTTGGAAAGCGGAGGTGAAGGTAGACATCATCGGCGATTGCCGGCTGAAGACCGTTGTGCCCAAAGGCCTGCACTTCGCACGGCACCGCGCCGGTGAGGAACAGCAGCACCGCGATGTCGTGGACGCCCAGGCTCCAGAGGGCGTTTTCCACGCTCCGGGCGCGTCCCAGTTTGGCCCGTTCTTGATGCAGGGTGCGGACCGCTCCGAGCCTGCCCTCTTGCAGATAATCCCGCAAAAAACGGATGGCCGGTTGATACATCAGCAAGTGTCCGGTCATCAGCACCCTGCCTTTTTGCTCGGCCAATGCCACGAGATCCTCCGCTTCGGAGGTTGTCAGGGTCATCGGCTTCTCCAAGAACAGATCCTGTCCCGCCCCCAGGAATGCCCTGGCGATCTCGTGATGGGTCGGAGCGGGCGTGGCCACGGCAACGGCCGGAACCAGCTTGTCTCCCACTAGGTCCCGGTAGTCCTCACGCAGTTCGATCCCCGGAATTTGCTTCGCCAAGGCATCGCGAAGCCCGGGCGACGACTCCGCCACCGGACCGAGCCGGTCGAGTTTGTGGAGCGTGGCCACGATGTTTTTCCCCCAGGCACCCGCGCCCGCTACGGCGATTTTGAGATTTGGATCCATCACGGCAGGGTGGAGTTGTCAGGCCTTGGTCACTTGACCGGGATTGGTGGGAACGCCTTGCATGGCATTGCGCGTATCGACGATGCAGGGGGCCCAGCTCGCGAGTTCCTCGAGGTTGTAGGTGTCATGCCAGGTGGCCACGACGACGCAATCGAAGTCCTTCAGGGTGGCCTCGTCCCAGGGCACCGATTGGACGCCTGTCCAAAAGGCATGTTCACGAGTCGGGCTGATCACCGGGATGTAGGGATCATGATAGGACACCCGGGCACCCTGTTTGTGGAGGAGGTCCAGCAGCTTGAAGGAGGGAGACTCCCGCATGTCGTCGACATTTGATTTGTAGGCGAGACCGAGCACGAGCACCCGGCTGCCCTTCACGGGAAGACCACGGTCATTGAGCGTCCGCGCCACCTGCCGCACCACGTATTCGGGCATGGCTTCGTTGATCTCTCCGGCCAGTTCAATGAACCGGGTGTGGATGCCGTATTCCCGCGCTTTCCAGGTGAGATAGAAGGGATCGATCGGAATGCAATGCCCGCCCAGGCCCGGTCCGGGATAGAATGGAGTGTAACCGAAAGGCTTTGTTGCTGCCGCCCCGATGATTTCCCAGATATCCACGCCCATCCGATCGGCCACGACCTTCATTTCATTGACCAACCCGATGTTGACCGCACGATAGATATTCTCCAGCAGCTTGGCGAACTCGGCGACCTGCGTCGAACTGACAGCCACCACCCGTTGACAGATCTGAGCGTAGAGCAGTTCGCCCATTTTCAGGCAGGCCGGTGTGGTTCCGCCCACCAGCTTCGGAATGTTCTGCGTCGAATAGATCGCATTTCCCGGATCTTCGCGCTCCGGAGAGTAGACCACAAAAAAATCGGCCCCAACCCGGAAGCCACGGGCTTCGACTCGGGGCACGACTTCCTCCGCGGTCGTGCCCGGGTAAGTGGTACTTTCCAGGCTGAGAATCTGACCCGGTCGAAGGTGGGGTTGCAGCGTCTCCATCGTTTGCACGACGTAGCTCAGATCGGGTTCGTGGTGTTTCGACAACGGAGTCGGCACACAGATGATCAAGGCATCCGCCTCGCGCACCAGGGCGAAGTCTGTGGTCGGCTTGAATCGGCCGGAGGCGACATGCGTTGCGATTTCCTCCGCCGGAATGTGGCGGATGTAACTGCGGCCGTTCCGGAGGGCGTCGACCTTTGCGGGGTCGATGTCGAAGCCGACAGTCTGGAATCCCCGGGCGGAGAAGTTTAGCACTATGGGTAAGCCGACGTAGCCCAGGCCTATCACTCCGATGATGGCCTCGCCAGATTCAATCCGTTCTTGGAGCATGTCTCCCTCCGCCTAGCCTTGCTACAAGAGAGGTGCAACAAGTTTCGCGAATGGGCTGTGATGCTCTCGGAGGCGGTCCACCCCTTGGGGGCTTCCGCAATTCCCACTTGAATTTGATCGCTTTTCCCGTCCAAGTTTGACGAGAATGTGGAATCGGCTTTTTGGGCGTCGCGCACCATCGCGACCAGCGTTCTCGGTGGTCATCCCGAGCTTTCGCTGCGCCGAAAAACTGTCCCGCTCCCTGGTTTCCGTGCTCGCTCAACCGGCGGATCTCGCTGAGGTTCTGGTCATCGATGGCGGCTCCCAGGATGAAACCGTCGATGTTCTCAAGAGCTACGAATCCAGGGTCCGGTGGGTCTCAGAGCCGGACCATGGGATTTACGACGCGATGAACAAGGGAATCGCGATGAGTCGCGGGCGCTACCTCTATTTCTTGGGGGCCGGCGACACCTTGCGCCCGGATGTGCTGGACCAGTTTGCGAGGCGCTTGCCGGGGCGGGCCATCGGGTTCGTCTATGGGAACGTGTTCATGCACGACAAGAATGTGGTCTGGGATGGTCCCTGGACGCCGCGTAAGTTCCGCACTCGGACCCCCTGTCAGCAGGCCATTTTTTACGATCGCCGGATCTTCGAGCGGCATGGAGGGTTTGAGCTGCGCTTCAGGGCCATGGCCGATTATGCAATGAACATCCGTTGTTTCGGGGATCCCAAGATTCGGAAGATTTTTGTCGATGCAATCATTGCGGATTACGAGGGCGCCGGATTCAGCGCCACGTTCCGGGACGAGGTCTTCTACGCGGAGAGACCGACGCTGTTGAAGGAACATCTCGGGATTGTCCCGGAGTCAAAGTCCTGAGAGGAGCGGTTCGTTGCGGGAGGTTAAAAAACCCCTGACACAAACATCAATTAAATCTTGATATTTCAAGGTTCTTGAGCGAATGGCCTTGGCGGAAGGCCGTGCATTCGCAGTGAACATCCTCTTCACCAACAACACTCTGGGGCGAGCCGCCGGAACGGAACTGGCCATCCGGGATTTGTGCCGGGAGATGCGGCGCCGGGGGCACGAGGTGGCCGCCTATTCAACCCAGTGGGGGGACATCGCCCGTGTCCTTGGTGAGGAGGGAATCCCAATTGTGGATGATCCCGGCCAAGTGCCTTGGAAGCCTGACATCATCCACGGTCATCACGAATGGGAGACCACGCTCGCGGCCCTCCGCTGGCCGGAATGTCCGGTGCTTTCCTTTTGCCGGGGCATCGAATCCTGGCACGAGGCTCCCTGTCTTGCGCCCAACGTGGTGCAGTGGGTGGCCATCGATGAGCCGTGCCGGGAGCGATTGATCCAGCGGGAGGGAGTCCCGGCGGATCGGGTCCGGCTGATTCTGAACGGGATTGACTTCGAACGGTTTCGTCCCCGCGGTCCACTCCCTGCCCGGCCTGGCACTGCCTTGCTGTTTAGCAATTACGCCACCTCGGAACGGCTCTTGCCGGAGGTGGTCACGGCCTGCCAAGCTGAGAATCTCCAGTGCGAGGCGATTGGATCTGGTGTGCATCGGGTCGTGGAACGTCCCGAGGAAATGCTGGGCCGCTTCGACCTCGTCTTTGCCAAAGGCAAGGCGGCCCTCGAGGCGGTGGTATCCGGTTGCGCGGTCATCGTGTGCGATATCAAGGGTCTCGGCCCTCTGGTCACGGCGGAGAACTTCATGGAGTTGCGACGCGAGAGTTTCGGGTTCCCCTGCATGACGAGTCCGTTGACCTCGGAAGCGATCCGTGCCCGCATCGCGGAATGGGATCCGGAATCGTCAATGATCGCTCAATCCCTGGCCCGCGAGACCTGTGGGATTGGCGCAATGTTCGATGCCATGGAGGCGATTTACCGCGAAATGGCGGCGGTTCCGGTCCGCGCGGAGTTGTCCGATTGGGCGCGGTTTGCGTCCACTTTTTTTGCGAGCCTGGGCAGCAATGCCAAGCTGGGCCGGGAACTTCGGGATCTGCACCGGCAGTCTTCCCAGGCCGATCTTCCGACTGGAGCCTTTGAGCTTTCAAAGGAACACAGCCGCGTCCGTGACGCCTTCCGCAAGGGACAGAGTGCCCGTGCGGAACTCAAGACGCTTCAGAAGCGGTCCGGACGTGGCACCGCTCCGGGGACTGCGAAATTGCGCCGTGGCTTCATGGGGCTCTTCAGTTGACAGCGATTTGCTGCGGCTCGGGCCACGGGGAATTTGTCTGAATTTGGCATTTCAGATTTCAACTTTGGGCGGTAGTAGTGCCCAAGCCGAGTTTCTCAATGCCCATCGCAGTCGTCATCCCGCTCTACAATCACGAGAACTACATAGGCGAGGCTCTCCGTTCCGTGCTGGAGCAGACGAGACCGGTCCAACGGATCGTGGTCATCGATGATGGATCCCGGGATCGCTCGGTGGACATGGTGCGCAAGTTTGAGGACAACCGGATCACCCTCCGCACCCAGGAAAATGCGGGAGCGCATGTCACCCTCAACCGAGCCGTCGCCGAGGCTGCCCGAGATTGCGAGTTCATTGCCGTCTTGAATTCAGATGATCTTTTCCACCCCGAGCGACTGGAAAAGTGCGTTGGTTTTCTGGAGTCGAATCCGTCGGCTGACGTTGTTTGCACAGCATTGAAATTGATCGATCCATCGGGTGCCGTGCTCGAGGACTCCCATCCCAAGGCGCGTTGGGCCAGGACTGTGTGGGCGGCGGGGGAAGACGATCTTTGTGCCTGGCTGGGTATCGCAAATTTCGCGAAGTCGAGCAGCAATTTCGTGGCGCGTCGTGAGGCCTTTCTGACGCATCCGTTCCGCGCCTATCGCTACGTGCACGATTACTTTTTTGCGGCGATTTGCGCGCTGGAACACAAGCTGGGGGTCCTGCGGGATGAGCTTCTCTATTACCGCACCCATCCTTCCAACACGATCAAGTCTGATCCGCTGGAAAAGGTGACGCGCGAAGTCCTGCAGATGAACCTCGACTTGGTCCGCGAAATCGCGCCGCGCCTGGCAGGTTCGCTCCAAATGCGCCGGGATTTCGCCGCTTATCTCCGGAATCTTTTGGGCAATCATGCTGACTTCCGTGCGGAAGCCTTTGTGCAGGTGTTGGGGCAACTGGTGGCGCAGATGCCGACGGAGGCGCTTGATGGGATGGTGCGAGGAATGACGGGGGCAGAGTTTCCGGAGCTCTCCGAACCGTCGAGTCGCGTCTTGAAGAAACAGATTGCCGAGGCCGAAAAGATCTCGGCGATGAAGAACGAGATGGAGCGCTCGAACTGGCTGCGGATCGGACGGAAACTGGGTTTTCTGAGCGACTCGTTCTGAGGCGGGAAGCAGCGGTGCAGCCCCGACCGAAATGCGGGCTAACGCCAGTCGGCGACTTCTCGCAGTGGGCGCAGGCTGCCGGTGGCGAGATCGTGGACCAAGCAATCCTGAATCAGGTTTTGAGCGTCCGCGAAGGAGCTGTAGGCGAGTTGTCCCGAAGGGAGCCTGGCCTCGCGAAACCGCGCCGCCCGGAAAGCTGAGGCGGCGGTTTGGGTGGGCAGGGCTCCACACAGGTCATTCCTGACAAAGAACGCATTGTTGCCGGCGGAATTTGTGCCGATCAGGCTGAAGCCTTTTTCTTTGCCCAAGAGTTCCAGGGCCGCGAGGGAGGAGCCATAAAACACACGGCTAAAATGCGCTTTGGCGCGATCGAAGTCTGGAGCGTATGCGGGAGTGACCAAGGCCCTGGGCCCAAAAAGGGAGTTGTATTCGGCAATCACAATGCAGGGCTGGATCACTTTGATGGCTTTCCAGACCCAGTAATCGACTCCATCGATGTCAACGCTCAGGATGCCGATCTCTCCCTGGATGCCGCTGCCCTGGATCAGGTCATTGATATTTTCGGCGGTGATCCAAGCGGCCTTGGCTTGCAAGCTATGGCGCCACGCTAGCTTGGATTGGTTCACTCGCTTCATGAATTCCTCGGAGCCGTCCATGATCAGACCACTCCAGAGATTGTTCATCAGCAGAAAACGCGTGTTGCTTTCCGAATAGTCCTGGACGCCGAACTCGACGAAAATCTCTTTGGTTACGGGAACATGAGCGAGGAGGAATTGAATGATGCCGTCTTCGCCCCATTGAGAGAATACCTGAAATTCCGCTTGTTGGAGAGGTGCGGTGGCAGGCAGACGTCGAGCGTTTTCCGATGCGATCCGGCCGCACAAGATCTTCAGCGACTCCACTTCCCCGGCAAGGATCTCGTTTTGGGCCCGGAGACTGCTCAGATGTTGCCGGGTGGGCGCGGACTTGGTCGCAAATTCTTTGAGTTTTTCGATCTCCTTTTCGCTGTTGCGCTTCAGATCCTCTAGTCGCTTTTCGAGGTTGGTTATGCTCTTGGAAAGATGGCCAGCATCGGTCAGATGTTTGAAAAGCCTGGACATGGTGAAAACGTTTCTTGGGGCAGCTAGACTGCTGCGGTTTGGTGCTTGGCGGCCGCAACGGCTTCGAAGCAGGTGCACCACAGCGCTCGGCCATATTGATCGGCGAACTCCCTCTCCGCATCAAGAGCGATTGATTCGTTGTTCTCATCCGGCCCCGGCTGAAGCCGTTCCCATTCCGTCCGGAGGAGTTCCGCCAGTTCCTCGGGGCGCTGGTGGTCAAAGAATCCCACGGCGTTCGGAGCTTGCTCGCGGTGCAGCGCGATGGATGAACATGCCACCGGGCGACCGAGGGCTTTCGCGTCCTGAACCGTCGTGCTCCATCCCTCGAAGCTGGAAGGCTGGACGACGAGCGCCGCATGCCGCAGAAGGGCAATGAGGTCGGCGTAGGGCACTTGAGCCAGGGGAATGACGCAGTCTCGCAGACCGCCCATCGAAATTTCCTGGAGCACCTTGGACACAATGGCATTTGCCGGGTCCCGATAGTCGGACGGGAGGCCCGTCAGGACGAACGGGACGCGGAGACCGCCTTCTGCTAACATTCGTGCTGCTGCCACCACGGTGAGGTGGCATTTGTGAGACCAAAACTGGTTTGCCACAAGGGCGAACTTTTCGGGCAGGTGATACTTTTGCAAGACGGAGGCAGGGGATCGTTTCGGCATGGTTTGCAGGGCCATGCTTGAAGGAAAGGGGTGCACCCGGATCTTTGCGGCGGCCGGTGGGCGGAAGCGCAGACAGTCTCTTTCGGCGTCCTGGCTGGAGAGAATGACGCGGTGACAGTTGTCGAGAATCTCGCTGAATTGCCTGTCCCTTGAGGCTCGTTCTTGATCGGCGAAGAACCGGGGCATGCGGAAATGTTGAAAATCCGGAATCCAACCCACCACGCCGATTCCCGACGCGGTCTCCGGGGGCGGACCGAACAGGTTCAAAATGCAGTCCACCCCTAGATCCTTGAGAAGGGCAAATCGGTCCTTTTGATTTCGCCAGATCTCGCGCGGGAGGAGAAGGGTGTCGTTGCAAATATCTGCAGGACCAGTTTGGGCTGCCCCGGCGGCCGACAGACTCAGCAGCAAGACCCTGGATCGCGGGTGCGCAGTTTTGGTCAAGGCGATGCAGACGCTGCGGAGGAACGAGGTTTGTGCAGACCAACCCGCGGAGGATTCGAACGGAATCGCGATCGTGAGCGCTGGCAGATCGGGGTAGGGGGCGGGACTCAGCGACAGCTTCGCGGAGATCAGATCGGATTGGATTCTCTGCCAGTTCATGGGGAGCCTGTAGCCGTCCTCCGCGACGCCGTGAAGGACTTTGTTTTGGAACAAAAGTGGGGATCTGGAGCTTGGCTTTGCAAGATGTCGGGAAGCCCGTTCTTGGGGGGCGACTGGGATGGCCGAGGGAGGAAGAATCTGGAGGTCATTGCCAGGCTGCAACGGCTTGGTGCAGGGTCTGTTCAATTGGGCTTGGCTTGTGGTCGGGAAGGAGATTTCGGAGCCTGGAGATTTCGGCGCACCATCGCAATGGGTCGCCCTGCCGTTGCTCGCCTTGGCAGACGATCTCCCGTCCCGGAGCGAACATGTCGACCAGCAGTTGGGCGATTTGCAGGGTCGACACCTCTCTTCCGCTGGCCAAGTTGACCACCAGAGGTTCGGTGGATGGTTCCGCGTGGATCTGGTTCATGGCGAGGCTGATCAGGGCACCGGCCATCTCCCTTTCACCGAGAAAGTCCCGCGTCTCCTTTCCGCTTCCCATGAGGCGCACCGGTCCGGCACTTCGCTGGAGCTGATCAAACAGCTCCCAAACGAGCAAACGCTTCTGGTGAGCTCCAATGACGGAGAAGAGTCGCGCTATGACGATCTTGGCCCCAAAAAAGGCGGCGTGAGAGCGGGCGAGGTTTTCGCACATCACCTTGTGCCACCCGTAGGGGGAGACTGGGTTGCAGTTCGTTTCCTCCGAAACCGGAAGGGACTTTGGATTTCCGTAGACGGCGGCGCTTGAAGGGAAAACCAGGACAGGGCGTCGGCTCGAAAGTCGAGTGGCTTCCAAGAGCAGAGACCAAGTGCCCAGAGAGGCCTGGAGGTCAGCCAGGGGAGTTCTCAAAGAATCAGCGACCGAGGCACTTCCTGCCGCGTGCACAATGAGATCTGGAGAGACTTCGGCCACCAGGTCAGCCAACGGTTGGACCCCCTGACTCCATGCGACTTGATGCCAAGTTCCGGGCAAGCCAGCGGGTTGTCGAGCGCTGCTGCCGCAGCCGTGCACGGTCAGGCCGCGTTGTGCCGACTCCAGGGCAACAACCCGCCCCACAAAGCCAGACGCACCAGTCACAAGTATGATCATGGAATGTTGGGGACGGTGAATAAGACCTGGTGCATCGTGGAGGATGAAGTCAATGGGGACGATCTGTGGCAACGGATGAACGATCCTCGACAAGCAGAGCTTCCGCGCTATAGCTGGAGCGGAGGCGGGGATGGTGTCGCTGCGGCCCAACGCTTCCGCAAAACTTGTGATTTAGAAAGCCAAATCGATGCCACTGGATCGCCATCACGCTTTCGCTGTCGGTGAGACTGCGCCATTGAAAAAGCGAGTCGTTGTCCGGACCTGGAAGGAACGGCTGTTGCGCAAGATGGTGGGCCACGTCCGCCGTTTGATCCGGGTGATGGAGAGTGAGGAAGCGGTCGAAAGTTTTCAGAACGGCGCGGAGTTGGGAAAGGGATGTGTGATTGGCGCAGCGGCGTGGTGCGCGAACTATGGCAGCCGTGAACACATCACGTTGGGACAGAATGTGATCTGCCGGGGAATCCTCCGGATTGAGAGGTGGCGGCACGGAACTCTGCGGATCGGGGATGACGTCTATCTTGGGGATGACACCGTCATCAGTTGCGCCGACCGCGTGGAGATCGGTTCGTTGACGATGATTGCCCATGGGGTGCAGATTTTTGACAACGATTCTCATCCCTTGGATCCGTCGTTGCGAGAGCAAGATTATCTTGCATTGCTGGGGCGGCATCAAGCGCCGCGTCCCGCGATTCCCCACGAGCCGGTGGTGATCGGTGATCATGTGTGGATCGGCATGAACAGCCTGATCCTGAAGGGGGCGGTGATCGGACGTGGCAGCGTGGTGGCCGCCGGGAGTGTGGTCACCGGGGAGATTCCCCCCATGAGTGTTGCGGCAGGCGTTCCCGCGCGAGTGATCGCTTCGCTTCAAAAAGAGGAAATTCCGGGAGCAGAAACAGGACTTCCAGGGGTGTCTCCCTGAGCCTATCGAAACACTCCGCAACGCCGCGAAGACCTTTTTTCCGGCACAAAAATGAGGCTCTGGACTGGCCAAGCTACCGCTTTTGGTCGTTCCGCGATGCATCGGGAAACCGCGAGGCCTAAGGGTGAGGATGTCCGGGCGGAGCCGGGAAGAATGTGGTGCGAGTGTCGTTCAAAATGGCTGGGTCGCAAGGAGGTTTCCCGGTGAACGGTGGCGGGATTCAGGCAACACCAGCCTGGCCTGCCGTGGTTTCAAGCTCGATTTCCTGACAAAATTCGTCGGGGCGATGGCCGTTAAACTGGAGTTCGTAGAGTTTGCGATACCCGGCGCAGCTTTCGATGAGGTCGGCGTGTCGACCTTTGCCGAGAACCTGACCGTGGTCGAGGAAGACGATCTGGTCTGCCGTCAGGATGGTGGAGAGCCGGTGGGCGATGGCGATGACAGTTTTGCCGCGTGACAGGATGTCGATGGCCTCCCTGACATGTTTCTCAGACTCGGAATCGAGTGCGGAAGTGGCTTCGTCGAGCAACAGGATGGGCGCGTTGCGGAGGATGGCCCTGGCGATGGAAAGGCGTTGCGCCTGTCCTCCGGAAAGCTGGTTGCCGCGGTCGCCGATGACCTCGTTGTAACCGTTGCGCTTTTCCATGATGAATTCATGGGCGTGGGCCAGTTTGGCCGCTTCTTCCACTTCCTCACGGGTGGCGTCCAGTCTTCCGTAACGGATGTTGTTGAAGATGGTGTCGTGGAAGAGAAACACGTCTTGGTTGACGATGCCGATCTGGTTGCGGAGCGAGTTCTGGGAGTAATCGCGGATGTCGCGTCCATCGATTTCGATTCTGCCGACTTGTGGATCGTAAAACCGGAGGATCAGGGACATGATCGTGGTTTTGCCCGAGCCGCTTTGGCCGACGAGCGCATAGCTTTTGCCAAGCTCGAAGTGGAGATTGAGATCGACGACCGCCGGGGTGCGTTTGGTGGGGTAGTTGAACCGGACATTTTCCATCCGGATCCCGTGCTTGACGGCGTCGAGGTTCACGGCATCCGGGCGGTCGGTGATGGCCGGTTTCTCGTCCATCATGGCGAAGATCTTGGAGGTGGCCAGGAGGGTTTTCTGCAGGGTGATCTGCATGCGGCTGAGTCCCTTGACGTGGGGGTAGATGCTCATCAGCCCCATGTTGAGGACTAGGAAATCATGGACCGATTTTCCGGAGATGTAGGCATAAATCAGGCCGATGGCCATGCCGATCGAAGCGGTGGTCTCGACCAGTGGACCGACGATTTCGGAAGCTTTTTGCCAGCGGCTGATCATGGCCATCATGCGGAGGGCGGCGCGGTTGAAGCGTTCCCGCTCGAAATCTTCACGGGCATTGGCCTTGACCACGCGGATGCCGGAGAAGCTCTCCTGAAGAGTGGTCATGATGGCGCCCGCCTCCTCGTCTTCCTTGGCGCCTGCCTGGCGGACTTTTTTGCTGACGAGGACGATGGGGAGGATGCACAGCGGGAACACGATGCACGCGCCTAGGGTGTAGAGCCAGTCCAGGTGGAGCAGGGTGATCATGATCGCGAAGATCGACACCGGATACATCACGAGGGCGCAGACCATGTCAGTGGCGGCGCTGGCCGCCATCCGGGTCTGGTTGAAGACGGCTTGGATGAGGTCGCCCTGTTTGGCGTGGTTGTAGAAGGCGATCGGCTGCCGCAGGAGACTGGAGAACAGATCGTCCCGGAGTTGATGGAGCACGCGGTTCCCCACCCACAGGATGCAATATTTGTTCAGGAACTCGAAGGCGCCTTTCAGGAGAATCAGGACCGGGATGAGCAGGCAGACTGCGGAGACGAACGTCCATTGTTCCCAACCGGGGGAGAGCTCGGGGCGGTCGAACTGAATCCTGTCCAGATAGGCGATGCCGTCGAACGGGATGATTTTCTCCGGCAAGGCGTGGCCGGCGGCCGTGGCTGAGGTGGCCGCCGTGGCAGGGTCGGCGGCGGTCGGTTCCGCGGGGAGCACGATCGTGAAGATGGCCCGGATCACCAGGAGAAGCACACCGTTGAACGCCCCGCCCACGATGCCGAAGAACACGCCCATGGCGAAGCGGGTTTGGTAGGGTCTCACGTAGGAGAAGAGCCTCCCGTAAGGGGCTTTGGCGGCCGACAGGAAGTCGGCGGTCGTCATCGTTGCCAAGTCCTTTGCGGAGAAGCGCTTCTGTTTGGGGGAATTCGGGGGTGCTTCGCTCATTCGAACGGAATCGACCTCGATCAACCGCTGATGGGTTGGAGGGGAGCGGCTAGTTTGGAGGAGGTTTCGGTCTTTCGCAACCTCTCGCTGGACCTCAATGGGCCTCCAGCCAGTTTGCGCCGACGCCCGCCTCCACCAGGATCGGCACGCCTTCGAGCGGCAGGGCCGTTTGCATGGCTTCGACGACGAGCTGGATGGCTTCCGCTTCCTCCTCCCGGTGCAGGTCGAAGACAAGTTCATCGTGGACTTGCAGCAGCATGCGGGTGCGCAGACCGCGCCGGAAAAGCGCTTCCTGCACCTTGATCATGGCCAGCTTGATCATGTCCGCCGCCGTCCCTTGCACCGGGGTGTTGATGGCGGTGCGTTCCGCCGCCTGCCGGATCGTCCAGTTCCGGGAATCGATGTCCCGCAGGTAGCGGCGGCGTCCGGTCAAGGTTTCCACGAAGCCCCGTTCGCGGGCGGAGGCGATGCAGCGGTCCATGTAGGCTTGCACACCGGGGTATTGCCGGAAGTAGCCGTCGATGATGGTGGCCGCCTCTTCCTTGGGAATCCGGAGCCGTTGGGAGAGTCCGAAAGCGGTGATGCCGTAGATGATGCCGAAATTCACCATTTTGGCCTGGGCGCGCAGTTCCGGGGTGACTTGTTCCGGCGTCAATCCGTGGACGCGTGCCGCGGTGGCGGTATGGATATCCTGGTTGTGCACGAAGGCCTCTTTCATGGCGGGATCGCCGCAGAGCGCCGCCATCACCCGCAGTTCGATCTGGGAATAATCCGCGGAGAGGATCAGATAATCCGGGCCGCGCGGCACGAACGCCTTGCGGATCTCCCGGCCCATTTCGGTGCGGATCGGGATGTTCTGGAGGTTGGGGTTGTTCGACGCGAGACGTCCGGTGGCGGTCATGAGCTGGTCGAACTGGGTATGAATCCGCCCGCTTTTGCGGTGCACCGCGAGGGGCAGGGCATCGACGTAGGTGCTCTTCAACTTCGCGGCCCGGCGGTAACTGAGGATGTGTTCGACGATCGGGTGCAGACCGACGAGCGTTTGCAGGGTAGCCTCATCGGTTTTGTGCTGACCCGTCTTGGTTTTCTTGGTCTTTTCGAGGAGGTTGAGTTCATCGAAGAGGATCTGCCCGAGTTGCACCGGGGAATTGAGGTTGAAGGGACGTCCGGCGTCCTTCTCGATCAAGTCTCCGAGCCGGAGCATCTCGTCGCGGAGAATCTTGCTGAACTCGGCAAGGGCCGCGGTGTCGATGGCGATTCCCTCGAATTCCAAATCGACGAGGACCGGGAGCAGGGGGCATTCGATCTGGTAGAAGACGCGTTCCTGTCCTTTTTCTGCGAGCATCGGCCGAAGCAGGGTGGCGATTTGCCAGGTGACATCGGCGTCCTCGGCGGCATAGGCGGCGATGTCGTCGGCCTTCTGGTCGAAAATATCCAGCATGCTGAGTTGTCCGCCCGGTTGTTTGCGGTCTCCGATGAGCGACTTGATGGAGACCGGCGTGTAACCGAGCAGCGCCTCGGAAATGAAGTCCATGGTGTGCTTCTGCTCCGGCTCCACCAAGGTGTGGGCCAGCATGGTATCGAAGAACGGGCCCTCCGCCCGGAGTCCATGCCAGCGGAGGATGAGAAGGTCGAACTTGAGGTTGTGTCCGATTTTTTCGACGCCCGGGGTTGTGAACAGCCCGCGGAACTCCTCGAGCATGGCTTGAGCCGCGCCGGGATCCGTGGGGAATTGGACGTAATGGCCTGTCCCTTTTTCCCAGGAGAAGGCGATGCCGAGGAGTTGCGCGTTCTTGGGGTCGAGCTCGGAAGTTTCCAAGTCGAAACAGAACGTGGTGAGGGACTTCATCCGGTCGATGAGAGCGGCCCGGCCCGCGGCGTCGTGGGCGAGGATGTGGGTGTATTGATGTTCGGTGGTCTCCAGGGTCTGAAGAGTGGCTTCGGCAGGGCCGGGAGCGGGAGTGTCACCGGCTGAGAGGGGTTGGAGGTGACCGCGCCCGGCCTTGAAGTCCGCGCCGAAGAGGCGTTTGCCGAGGGTGTTGAACTCGAGTTGGACGAAGAGGGATTTGAGGGCTTCGCCGTCGCGGCTGGCGAGTTCGAGGGGTTCGAGGTGGAGTTTGCCGTCCGCCTGGAGCAATCTCGGGGCGGTCTGGCCTCCCTGAAGGGCGAGGAGGACCTGATCGAGGGGGACGTGGCGGTCGATGGTGGCCAGGCGTTTGCAGAGCAGGGCCTGTTCCGCATGGGCCCGCAGGTTTTCCTGGAGCTTGCCCTTGAGCTGATCGGTGGCGGCGAGCAGGGCTTCGATGGAGCCGTGTTCGGCGATCAGTTTTTTGGCCGTCTTCTCGCCGATGCCCGGAACCCCCGGGATGTTGTCGGAGGCATCGCCCCAAAGGCCGAGGATATCGATGACCTGGAGGGGGGAATCGACCTCCCAGGCCGCCTTGATTTCGGGCACGCCGAGGATTTCGACTTCGGATCCCTGGCGACCCGGTTTGAACACTCTGGTTTGCTCCGTGACCAGTTGGGCGAAGTCCTTGTCAGGCGTGACCATGTAGATCTCGGCGAACGGGTCCGCTTCCTCGGCGCAGCGGGCGATCGTTCCGATGATGTCGTCCGCCTCGTATCCGTCCAGGGTGAGGACGGGGATGTGAAAGGCTTCCAGGAGTCGTTTGACGAAGGGCAGCGCGGCGGAGAGTTCCTCCGGCATTTCGTCGCGTTGGGCTTTGTATTGAGGAAAGGCGGAGTGGCGCGCCGTGGGGGCGGAGGTGTCGAAGGCCACGCCGAGGTGGGTGGGTTGCCGTTTTTCGATGATGTCGAGAAGGGTGTTGGTGAACCCAAAGACGGCCGAGGTGTTAAAGCCGCGCGAGGTGAAAATGGGGGAGCGGATGAGGGCGAAGTGGGCGCGGTAGATCAGCGCCATGCCATCGAGAAGAAAGAGACGGGTCATTGCGGGTGTTCGTGAGGATGGCAACGGAACGCCGGAAGAGGCGGATGACAACCCCCATGTGGGCCCATCTGGAAACGGTGGTCGTTTTCCCTGCACGCTTGCGTTGAAAAGCCCGGCTTGTCATGCAGTGTAGGCGCGTTCATGAACACCCTGACCGATCGCCTCGATGCCGCCGTTGTCGCCGGCGAGCTCTTGTCCGCCAGCCGGGAGAATATCCTCGGTCTGTTGCAATCCAGCTCGAACCCGCTCTATGCGGAGAGCATCGGCCAACTCGCGACGGCGGGAGAGTGGGCGGAGTTGAATGACCGGTTTTTCCAGAAACTGGCGTTTGGCACGGGTGGGATGCGGGCGCGGACCATCGGCAAGGTGGTCACCGCCGCCGAACAGGGGACGCCAACTTCCCTGGGGCGTCCTGAGTTTCCCGCCGTGGGCACGAATTGCCTGAACTATTACAACCTGAGTCGCGCCACCCAGGGGCTGGTGCGGTATCTGCGCGCCTATTTTCTGCGTGAGGGGTTGTCGGGGAGACCGTCCTTGGCGATCGCGCACGACACCCGTCATTTCAGCCGGGAGTTTGCGGTTTTCTGTGCCCAGGTGGCTGCGGAAAACGGATGCGATGTGCATCTCTTCGAGGCTCCGCGCTCCACGCCGCAGCTTTCGTTTGCGGTGAGGCAAATCGGCGCCACGGCGGGGGTGGTGCTCACCGCCAGCCACAACCCGCCGCACGACAACGGGTTCAAGGTTTATTTTAACGACGGGGCGCAGGTGGTGCAGCCTCACGCCAACGGCATCATTGCCGAGTTCGCGAACATCCCGAGCGAATCCTACACCGCGTTGCCCCGGACCGAGCAGGGCACGGTTTCGGAGATCGGCGTGGAGAACGATGGCCTCTACATGGAGCGGCTGGAATCGCTGCTCCTCCAACCTGAACTGGTGGCCGCACAGAGCGATCTGAAAATCGTCTTCTCCAACCTTCACGGCGTGGGCGGGGCCATCTCCCCGGCGATGTTGAGGCGCCTCAAGTTTCGGTGTTCCACGGTGGCGGCGCAGGATGTGCCGGACGGTCGGTTTCCGACGGTGGATTCGCCCAACCCGGAAAATGGCCCGGCCCTGAAGATGGCCATGGAGCAGGCGGACGCGGAGGGAGCCGATCTGGTTTTGGCCACGGATCCGGATTGCGATCGGATGGGGGTGGCGGTGCGCAACCGCGAGGGCAAACTGCAGCTCCTCACGGGGAACATGATCGGGTGCCTCATGGGGTATTACCGGATCAAGACCTTCTTCGAATTGGGCATCCTCAACGAAAGCAACCGGGATCATGCGGTTTGGGTGAAGACCCTGGTGACCTCTCCCTTGCAGGATGCCATCGCTCGTGGGTTTGGCATTCATTGCGTCAACACCCTCACCGGATTCAAATACATCGGCGAAAAACTGCGCAAATATGAGCAACAGCTCCCAGCGGAGATGCAGGCTGGATATCGGCAGATTCCCCTGGCGGAATCGCGTTCGGCCAGGTTGCGGCATTCCCGGTTTTTCGTGTTCGGCGGGGAAGAGAGCTATGGCTATCTCGGGGATGATTTCCTGCGGGACAAGGATGGGAACGGTGCGGTGGTGATGTTTGCCGAGGTCGCCGCGTATGCAAAGTCCCGCGGGGTGACCCTGCCAGAACTGCTCGATGAGATTTACGAGCGTTTCGGATATTATCTGGAGCGGGGCGAATCGATCTACATGGAAGGGGCCTCGGGCGCGGCCCAGATCCAGAAGCTGGCCAACTCCTACCGGGATCAACCCCCGACGGAGGTGGACGGGGTGGCGGTTTCCCGGGTGCGAAACTTTTTCAACGGTGGCGTGACCGATGAGGAAGGGGACTTGATCCCCGCCGAGAAGATGTTGATCATCGATCTGGCGGATGGCCGAAGTTTCGCGGTGCGTCCGAGCGGGACGGAACCGAAAATCAAATATTATCTTTTCGGCAGCAAAGTGGGCGGCGGCGGTGATTTGGCCCGGATCAAGGCGGAGGTCGCCGACGGCCTCGGATCGCTCTGGGCGGCGTTGCAGGCGGACATTGAGCGGCGCGTGACCTGAGAGGAGTGCCGCCCGGATTCATGGCTTGGAATTCTCCCTATCGTCCCTGGATCGCCGCCATTCTGAGCGGTGTTCTCCTTGCGCTCTGTTATCCCAACTGGGACCGGAGCCAGCTCATTTGGGTTTGGCAGGCCCCGTTGCTGCTCGTCCTCTGGTTTTATGAACGGCCGAAGGGGGCACTGCTTCGCTGGCGGTTGGCGAGCCGTCTCCCGGCCAAGCTTAGAGACACCCGTTGGGGTCGAGTGCTCAGCCTGCCGGTGCTGGGCGTCGATTGGGTCTTGGCAGGAGGGGAGAACCAGGGACGCGGGGCGTGGGGGTTCAAGGTGGGGTATCTTGCCGGCTTTGTGTTTTTCGGGATCAACCTGAACTGGCTCCGTTTTGTGGCATGGCCGGGCTGGATTTTGTTGGCGGCCTATCTGGCCATCTATTTTGGGTTTTGGGGGGCGTTTGCCGCCACCGTGGGGCGGATCGACCGCAAGAAGTTGGAGGTTGTGGCGCCGGAGCCCTCCTCATCCAGGGTGAACTGGACCAGCGCCCTGGCCGGGCCGGACATTTGGCGTCCTTCCCTTCACACCATTTGGATCGCGCTGCTCAACGCCGCGTGCTGGGTCAGCCTGGAATGGGTGCGCGGCTGGATGTTGACCGGGTTCGGTTGGAATGGGCTGGGGGTGGCGCTGCACAACTCGCCGCATCTGATCCAGATCGCGGACGTGGTCGGGGTGGCCGGTTTGGCGTTTCTGCCCGTTTATGTGATCTGTGCCACGGTGGCGACGGTGGTTCGTTTCTCCCTGGAAATCGGCAAGGGGGCGTTGCGGCCCCGGCTGGATTTCGTCAGTGCCATGTGCCTGATCGTTTTGGTGCTGATGTATGGCATCCAGGCGCGGTATCGGCACACGGTCGAAAACCCGGTCCAGTTGAATGCGCTGTTGGTGCAGGGCAACGTGCCGATGTCGATCCGCAACGATCTGAGCCGATCGCCGGACATCCTGCCGCTCTACGAACGATTGACCGCGGAGGCCCTGACCGAAGGATTGGATTTGGTGGTCTGGCCGGAGACACCGCTTCCTTATGCGTCGTTTGACGAGCGCGTCGCCGCGTATTTGGACCGGATCCTGGGCCTGGGAGATTTTCATCTTTTGACCGGGATGGAGCAGGTGGATTTCTTGCAGGATGGCACCTATGAGGTCTTCAACTCGATGTATCTCATGAAGGGATCCTTCCGGGACTGCCAGTCTTACCAGAAGATGCACCGGGTTCCGTTCGGCGAATTCATTCCGTTCCGGGAAAGTTTTCCCTTGTTTCGTTGGGTGCTGGGGCGCCTGATCCCGGGGGATTATCAGGCTGGGGGCTCGGTGCAACGACTGAAGCTGATGGAGCCGGGAGTGGAGTTGATCCCCACCATCTGTTTTGAGGACACCATCGGTGGGTTGACCCGTCAATTTGTCAGGGACGGGAATGTCGGGCCGCAACTGATCGTCAACCTGACAAACGACGGCTGGTTTGAGAAGAGTGAGGCGAACGCCCAACACCTGGCGAATGCCAAATTTCGCAGTGTGGAACTGAAGCGGCCGATGATTCGATGCGCGAACACCGGGATCAGCTGCGCGGTCGATGAGTTTGGGGCGTTGTGGGATCCGCGGAAGAGTGGGGACCCCATGATTTTGGTGGACAAGACAGGGAGTCCGTTTGTGGCAGGGGCTTTGCCTGTCCAGTTGTCGGTGGATTCCTCACCCGTCACCACGGTGTACGCGAAGCATGGGGACTGGTTTGCGAAAGCGATGACCGTGTTCCTGGTCCTGGCGTTGGTCCGCCGTTGGTTCGAGGGCCGATGGAATTCCGGGGCAAACAAGCCGCGGAGGTGGGGCTTGGCGACGGAAGAACCGTGAGGGAGTCAGGACGGCGTGTCGTCGCGCACCACGGTGGTTTCGGCGAGCAGGTCGTGCACGCAGCGGCGGTTTTGATTGAAGATGAAACAGGGATCGATGATGGCGTAAAACGGGACAAACTGGGTGAGCAGACCGTTCACGAAAGAACGCAGGAAGATCGTTTTGACCGGGTCCGGATGTTGGCCTTGTGGGTAAGAGACGATCCGGATGTGCATCCAGAGCTTGCCGATCGTTTTTCCGCGGGTGGCGAGGAGGAAAATATTGATGCCTACCAGCACGAGAAGGAGGACGACGCCCAATCCGAACAAGAGGAGTCCAGTGGTTGTGGCTGCGGAGTCTTCGGTTTGTTCGAGGAGGATTGAGCCCGGGATGAATGGAACCATTGCCAAAACACCGAGAATCCCGTCAATCACTTGGGCTGCGAAGCGGGAACCGATGGAGGCCAAGGGCAACGTCGGGAGCGGAGCAACGAGGATGGTCGGGGCGGCGTAAGGGTTTGGATTCGCGCTGGGGGCAGGGGATGCGTAAGGGTTTGGGTTCGCGCTCGGGGCCGGGGCGGGCGGGGCCACCTGAAACTTGGTGTTCAACGCCTGCCACGTCGCCATCCCCTCAGTCCAGAACAGGTCGGTGCCGGAAAATCGCCCGGATTGCAGGCCGGTGAGGATTTGGGATTCGGGGAAGATTCCGATCTGTTGGCCGTTCTGGGCGATGTGGTAGGATTGCATCCGGTCTACGGGGAGAGGACTTACTCGAAGAGGGGGAAGGTTGCAAGGATCTGTGGAAACTCGTTGAGGCTTGAGTCAGGAGAATAGTCTCAGGAAATTTGATTCGACCAGGGCCGGGTCCGCCCGCGGCCAATGCCGATGGATGGCGGGCACATTGCCGGGATGATTGATCCGATGGCCGGTCTGGGGATCGGTGAGGGAGAATTCATCCAGTTCCGATGGCAGGAGTTGGTCCGGAGCGTCTGATTCAATGAGCAATCGGTCGTCGGGGACGAGGCGGAATGCGGCGAGTTTTTTGGCTTGGGAAGGGTGCAGAAAGGAGCCGGCAAAGGAGAAGTAGGCGCCCAGGGAGGCCAGGGGCCGAACCATTTCCGGCGGGCCTCCGTAGGAATGGAGGAGAAATCCCCGGGTGGGACGGGGGTGAGTCCGCAGGATCGCATCCAATTGGCCCCAGGCCCGCAGACAATGGAGGGAGAGCGGTCGGTGGAGGCGGACCGCCAGTTCCAGGTGAGCCAGCAACACGTCTTCCTGGTCGGCCGGAGCCGGGTCCTCCATCCATCGGTCCAATCCGGTCTCGCCGATTCCCGCGCGAGGATCCGCCCGGAGCCGAGCTTCGAGATCCTCGAGCCAGGTTGGAGACCGCTCCCGGGACCACCACGGGTGCAGGCCATAGCTGGGAATCACCAGATCGGGATATTGGGCCGCGAGGGCGGACACGCGGTCCCAGTCAGATTCGCGCGTCCCGTTGACCACCAACCGCACCAGGCCCTGGGCGCGGCATGTGTCCACGATGGAGCCGATGTCCTGTCCGAACCGCGGATCTTGGAGGTGGCAGTGCGCGTCGTAGAAACGCCGGAACGGGCTGGGCATGGAGCCGGAATATCGGCGGAATTGCGCGATCCTCCAAGCGCGCTTTTCCCGGCTGAGTTCCTGCCCGGGACCCCGGATTTTTCAGACGGCTCCTGGCAGGGCAGGCTTGACTCAGAAGGCGGGAGGGCCGAGAAATGATTGGAGACCGACGCACATGAAGACGATTTTGCGCTTTTCCTTCCTGGCCCTGGCCATCGTTGCCCTGACTCCGGCCTTGTCTGCCGAAGACTGTTACCGGCACTATGACCGGACTTACATCGGTCTCTACAAGAACCCGAAGCCGGCCCGGACCTATCGCCACACCTACGCAGGTCACTACGTGCGCAAGGATCACCCGTATCGCTGGGAACAGATCTTCGAGCGGACCACTTATCCGCGCAATTACTACTCCCACGGGCGCCATCTCTGGCCGGACAACCCGAAGCCTCAGACGACCCGCTCTCTGGTGCGCCCCGCCGGATTCAATCCCTATCCGGAAAACGGCGAATACGTTCGGGTGCGCTGAGGATCAATTTCCTTCTCCGGAGTTGGGCCGGATCACGGGGTGGACGATTTCCCCGTAGACGGAGGCATCGATCACGAAGACGTCCGCCTCATCGACAAACTGTCCGTAGTAAAACTCGATCGCTGCGCTTTCCACGGCCGGGGCAAAGACCAGGCGGCGCTCCACCAGGGAATCGTCCCCGCGTCCGGCGGTGCGGATCTTGACGGTGCAAGATGGTTTGCGGAGGGCTTCGTAAGCCGCGGCCCGGCTCGTGAGATAGTCCCTTGCGCGCAAGGTCCCCAACGTGACCGCCAGCCGTTCGGCGCGCCGGGCATCGATCTGGGGATCGATCTGGGTGCCGCCCCGGGTTCCGGACCAGGTGTTTTGCAGGTAGTTGTAGGTGAGCTTCATTTCCGGCATCCCGTTCTCGGCGATGTCGATGCCGCGGGTTTCAAAAAGGCTGAACGTGAGGATCTGCGGGTCTCGCCACTTGATTGGATGGGTCGGGATGGAGTCGGACAGAAGGGCTGGATCAATCCCGTAGATAAAGGGGGTCCCGGCCAGATTTGCGTTGAGGAGACCGTCCGGCCCGAGGCGGAAGGCCAAGGTCAGACGCTCGACCTCCACTTTCGGCGAGGGCACGGTGGATGGATCGCGTCCTTCGGCCTGCGCGAGGCGCAATTTCTGGCGGTAGGCATCGTAAGCCTTGGCTTCGACGCTGCTGGTGACGACCGTGAGGCGGAGGTCGGGTCGATCGAGTCCGAACCGCTGCAGGTCGGCTGAACTGTTGGACCGGAATTCGAGCACCGGTTCCGTGAGCAGCGCGTTCAGCAAGCGCTTGATGCGTTCTTCCCGGGCGGGCCAGGATTGGCTGTAGCTGAACAGGTCCCAACGGCGTCCGTCGCTCTTCAATTCCACTTTCGGGTCGGTGCGGCTTTCGATGACGATTTGGGCGACCGTGTCTTTGTCGAACTCGACCAAGGTGGGGAAGCGGAATTGTTCGAGGGCGCGGGGGAGGCGAGCGACCAAGTCGTCGGAGATTTGCAGGACGGTGGTTCTTCCGCCGATCTGGGCGAGCATGGCGGGACCCGTCTCCTGGGGGTCCTTGGCCTCCAGGGTCAGGTTGACGGCATCACCCTGCATCGACCGGATCACAAAAGCGGCCGCTCCCTGGGTGTTTTGGGTTCCGGCGGACAGCCCTCGGTCCTCGATGAAACGTGAGGCGCGCATCACGGCCAGTTCTTCGAGGATGGAATAGGCGATGTCGTCGTTGGCGCGGCATTGGATGGGGCGGGTGAGGAACCAGCGCGGTTCCTTGGCGTCCCGGGTCAATTCAACATCGAGGTTGCCTTGGCGGAAGGAATAGGAACGGATGGACGTGGCCGGAAACGGGAAGAGGCGGCGTTCCCGCAGATGTTCGCCGGGGTCGAGGAGGATCGGATGCACCGGTGTTTCCACGAGGAAGACACCGCGGCGGTCCCGGTGTCCCTCGATCCGGGCGTAGACGGTTTCCTCAAATGGGCCGGGACGGCCAAAGAGCAGTCTCTCCACGGGACGTTTTTCCGGGCCGAACCCGAGCTGAACCAGGATGGCTCGGGAGGAATTGAGTCCGACGGTGGCGTCCTTGATTTCTCCATCCGCGATCGTTTCCCGAACCTGCAACCGGGAAAGCCCCTGGACCAGTTTCTCCATGCCGCCCGCGTCCGCCCAATCCTCCACCGGTTTGAGGAACATCCAACGGTCCGGGGTTCGCCGCAGCGCCGTCTTGCCGGCCGGTCCGGTGATTTCGGCTTGGTCGACCGCGTCGGCGGGGAACTGGGCCAAAACGGTGGAGGGAGTCCCCGATTGGGTTTCAAAGCCCACCACCAGGAGGGTGGCGATCAGCGCCAGACCAAGCGAGGCGAGGGTGACGAGGGTGCGGTGCGGCAGCATGGTTTCTGGTCACTTCCGGCGCCACCAACCCATCCCGATGCCGGCGATCACGGCCAGGCCGGGTCCGATCCAGAGAATGAATCGTTCCAGCCGGGCGCGTTGTTTGTCCGAGAGTTCCACGGCGTAGCGAGCCGGTTCCTTGGGCGTGATTCCGGCGAGATGGGTCCGGTCCATGAGCCAGTTCAGGCAGGACATGACAAAGTCTGCCTGGGTCTGGTCCCGGTCGATGCCTCCGATAAGAATGCCGGGGTTGCTCACCACGATGAGGCGTTGGGTATCGACGCGCAGGTTCGGGTCGTCCACCGCGCCCTTTTCCACAGCGGCGGCGACGTAGAGGGGGGCGGAATGGTCATCCGACCGATCTCGGCGGACGGGCTCCGAGTTGAAGTTGGTCTCTCCCCAGTAACGGGGGTCTGCGACGAGGAGCGGGGTGAGGTGAATGTTTTGGGCCCGGATCAGGTCGGCGTCTGGGAAGAGTTCGAGGGATTCGCTGCGGCCGCCGAGGTGGATGTCCATGCCCTCGAAATCCCGGGTGATGGCGGAGCCGGGGCGGATGGCGGCGGTGACCGAGAACATTTTGGCGGCTGATTGCCCGCGGCGGCTCTCGAGGTAGAGAACGCGGTCTCCGCGAGGGGCCACGCCGAGGGCGCGGATGAAAGCCCGGAGGCGAGGGGTCGAGCTGTCGGGGTTCAGGCTGATGAACAGGGAGCCGCGTCCGTCGGACCAGTAGCGTTCGATCTCGCGCATTTCGATGGGCGAGAAGTCGGTCTGGGGGGCGGCGATGACCACGACGCTGGCATCGGCCGGGATGCCGCCGGTGTTGAGGGTGGCATACTCGAGCTTCACATTTTGGCGGGAACCGGGAACACGAAGTTCTTCGGCGGCGGCCTGCAATTCCGGGGCCGGACTGTGACCGGTGACGAGGATGAGTTTGCGGGGCGTCTCCTCCAGCACTTCGATCAGCGCCGCGGAGAGGGCGATCTCCCCGTTGAACTTGTTGATCAGTCCGGAGCCGTCCCGTTGCAGGAGGTCTTCCTCGCGCAAGATTCGCCGTTGAGAACCGCGGACCACTAGGATCGAACTGCCGCGCAAACTCACCTTGTGCTGGGCTTTGATGGCCTCGACCCGGTCGGGTTGACGAGCTGGATCGATCCATTCCACGCGGATCTTTTTGCCGGACGCTTTGCGGTATTCGTCGATCAAGGTGCGGACATCTTCCGCGATTTCAGAACTGGGGAGGAAGACCGCGATGACGTCGATCTCCTGTTTCAAGCTCTTGGCCAGGGACTTGGTGACGTTCGAGAGGGTGAATCTTTGGTTCTCGGTCAGGTCCAATCTGTGCGCATGCCGGAATGAGACCACGTTCGCCAGAAGGAGAAGCACGAAGGCGGCGGCGAGGCGCGCCGGGGCGTGCCAAGTCCGGGACAGGTCCCGCATCCAGGGGAGCCGTGACAGTTTGGCCAGTTCCGTTCTGGGGCGCAGCAAGTTCATTCTCAGATGCCGCCGCGGCGGTGTTCAATGGCCTGATGGGTGAGGGCCAGCAAAAAGAGGGTGGTCGAGAGGTAATAGATCACCGGTCGGGAGTCGATCAGCCCCTGCGCGAAGAGGTTGATGTGGTCCAGGCTGGAGAAATAGTTGACCCGCTCCAGCACCCCCGTTGAGACCTTGGCGAATCCAGCCAAAAACCCGAGAAAGAAGTGGAGCAGAACCAGGGTTCCGCCGGCGACCGCGGCCACGATCTGGTTGCGCGACAGCGCTGAGGCCAGGCAACCGAGGGCGATGTTGAAAGCGCCCAGGAGCAGAAGCAGCAGGGCGGAGGAGAACAGCGCTCCGTCCGGGAAGGCCGTGCTGGAGCCCGTGATCATCCGGAAGAGCAGGAAATTTCCCAGGACGGGCACCCAAAGTGCGCAGTAGAACAGCAGGCAGGCGAGGTATTTGGAGAGCACCACTTCGGAAACGCGCACCGGCGCGGTCATCAGGGTCTCGAACGTTCCCATTTTGCGTTCCTCGGCGAAAAGCCGCATGGTCAGCAGCGGGAAGAGGAAAAAGAAGATCATGCGGAACCAAAACGAGTTGAAGGTCAGGGAGACCAGGCTGTGGGGCTGGATCCGTCCGTCCATCAGCGCCGTGGCAAAGCGGAACGCGACTCCGTTCAATCCCATGACCATGGCCAGGATGAAGTAGGCCATCGGCGAGAAAAAGAAGGCCGCCAGTTCGCGTTGCAGCAGGATCAGAAAACGTCGGCTCATCTCCAGGTTCAGGCGCGCGCTTGGGGTTCGATTTCCCGGCCACTTTCGGCGGTCAATCCGGCGAAGATTTCTTCCAGAGTGGCCGGTTCCATCGAAAGGTGTCTCAGGCTCCATTGCTCCAGGTTCACCACCCGGAAGATCTCTTCCCGCGGATCTTCGCCCCCTCGCACTCCGAGCTCAAAACGGGTCCAGTCGCCAGGCAATGCCTCGGAGCGAACTTCGCTGACGCCGACCACCCGGAGAAGCGCCTTTTCCATCGCTTCCGTTCCCGGTCCCTTCGCTTCCAGAGCCAGGCGCGCCCCTCGCTCCAGGCGTCGCGCCAGGCTTGCCGGATCGCCCGTGGCCTTGATCCGCCCGCCATCGAGGATGATGACCCGCTCACAAACCGCTTCCACCTCGGCCAAAATGTGGGTGGAGAGCAAGACCGTGTGTTGACCGGCCAGGGATCGGATGATTTCCCGCACCGAGCGGATTTGATTGGGATCGAGGCCGTTGGTTGGCTCGTCCAGGATGAGGATTTCGGGATCGTGAACCAAGGCGTCCGCCAGCCCGATTCGTTGCCGATAACCTTTGGACAAGGTGCCGATGAGTTTGCGAGCGACTTGGGCCACGCCGCAGCGTTCCATGTTCGCCGTCACCCGGGCCGTGAGCCGGTCCCTGGGCACGCCCTTGATCCCGGCCCGGTAGCGGAGGTATTCTTCCACCCGCATCTCCGGGTAAAGGGGCACATCCTCCGGCATGTAACCGAGGTGGCGACGTGCCTGCAGCGATTCCTCCACGATGTCGTGGCCCGCGATTTCCACTTTCCCGGAGGTCGGCAGCAGAAAGCCGGAGAGGATCCGCATGGTGGTCGATTTGCCGGCTCCATTCGGCCCGAGGAAGCCCACGATCTCTCCGCGACCGGCTTCGAAGGAAATGCCATCGACGACAGCCCTGCCCCGGTAGGTCTTGGTGAGGCCCTGAACTTGAATCATGCGGGAGAATCATTCTTATCGCCCCGAAGCCTTTTTGACAAGCAATTGCGGATTATCCGACGATTTGGCGCTTGGCTGGAGGCATCGCCTTGAGGAACGCCTTGCCGTAAGCTTTGCCGAGAAGACGGTTGTCCAGGATCACTGCCATGCCCTTGTCCTTCCGGGAGCGGATCAGGCGGCCGAGGCCTTGGCGGAGCTTGAGGATCGCTTCGGGGACCGAATACTCATAAAACGGGTTTCCCCCCCGCTCCTGGATTTGTTCGCAACGCGCTTCGGTGAGCGGATGATCCGGGGCGGCGAAGGGCAGCCGCGTGATGATCACGTTGGACAGGGCCTCGCCGGGAACGTCCACCCCGGTCCAGAAGCTGTCGGTTCCCAGCAGCACGCCGCGTCCGGATTTCTTGAACTGCTCGAGCATCGCCGACCGGGAATCTCCCTGGCCCTGCACGAAGAGATCAAATTTTTTCTTGGCGCAGTAAGCCTCCAGCGTGGTCGCCATGGCCCGCATCGTGCGGTAGCTCGTGAAGAGCACGAAAGCCCGTCCCTCCGAAAGATCGAGGAAATGGCGGATCCACTCCGCCAGCTGGCCTTCGTAGCCGGCGTCCCGCGGATCGGCAATGGAGCGCACCAGGTAGAGCGTCATCTGCTCCGCATAGTCGAAGGGACTGCCGATGACCACGCTGCGCGCCGTGCCGGCGCCGATCCGGTTGCGAAAGTAGCGCAATTGGTCATCGCCCACACCGAGCGTGGCGCTGGTGAGGATGCAGCGGGCACCGCGCCGGAAGAAGATCTGGCTGAGGCGTTCGGAGATGTCGAGCGGGGCGGCCTGCAGCGTGTAGTTGACCGGCCGACCATCATCGCCACCGGCCCGTTCCGTCCAGTAGACGTGGTCCTCGGTGGCCAACTCAAGGAACGAAGCCACCCCGAGTCGGGCATCGCGAAGCCTCCGTCCGATGTCGGCGAGTTCCGCCTTGGTCCCCTCGTTCTTGACGTCCTCCGCGGTCGTGGCAATGAGCTTTTGCACCGAGAGCAGGGAGGCGGAGAGGGAGTCATTGACCAAGTTCGGTCGTCGCACCCGGAACTCGCGCGAGGCTCCATCGAAGCGGCAAGCCTGCTCGATTTCGTCGAAGAAATCGTCGATGCCATCCAGCAAACTGGAGGCGGCCCGGACGCCGTCGACGTTTTTGGCGGCCTGGAAGAGTCCCTTGCGGCTTCGGGGATTGTAGAGCCGTTGCACCGTGAATTTGAGGGATGACTGGCTCAGGCTCATGCCGAGTTGCCGGGCCGCGACGTCTTCCAGGGTGTGGGCTTCGTCGAGCACGGTGATGTCATTCGGAAACAGAATTCCGGATTCCCGTTGATCATCCCCGAGGTCTTCCTGGGAAGCCAGCAAGGTGAAGAGAAGGGTGTGATTGACGACCACCACGTTGGCGGCCATCACTTCCCGGCGCATCTTCTGGTAGAAACACTTCGATCCGCCGCAGCCTTTCACCGTGCAGATGTGGGGCTCACTGCAAACTTGAGCCCAGACTCGCGGGGATGGAGTGAATGGCATGCCCGCCAGGGTCCCGTCCTGCGTGGTCTTGGCCCAGGAGGCGATTTCGGCCAATTCCGCCAAGTCGCCCGTCCCGAAGAGATCCCCCTGCTGTTGCCCGGTCAGTTCGAGCCGACGCGGGCAGAGATAATTGCCGCGCCCCTTGAACAGGACCGCAGTGAAATCCTGGTCGACCAATTTGCGGACGATCGGAAGATCCTTGCCAATGAGCTGTTCCTGCAGATTGATGGTATGCGTGGAGACAACGACTTTGCGGCCCTGCTCCAATCCGTAGAGGATGGAGGGGACGAGATAGGCCAGCGACTTGCCGACCCCGGTGCCAGCCTCGACGATCAGGGGAGCGCCGGACTCCAGGGATTCCGCCACCGCCACCGCCATTTGCTGCTGCTCGGGGCGGTATTCAAAATCCGGGGAGCGGGAAAGCCGTCCGCTGGCCGAGAAAAGATGGTGGATCTCATCGGCGAACCGGGAAGCGGCGGCATGTTCCTCGATTGAGATCATTGTCAGGAGAGGATCACCGATACGCCAGCGCCCACCGCCGCTCAATGGAATTTCCTGCCGCATTTCGAATAATCCGGGACCGGTTTGCGCCCATGTGCGGGGGCGGGCGCGGGAAGTGCAACTTGACCGGACCGGGGTTCCACGTCAGGATGCGGCCCGGCCGGCGGCCCCAGTCCGCAGCGCAGAACCGCTTCCCTTCCCGATCGCCTTCATGCCGTCCTCTTCCGCCAACTCGGCGACTCGCACCGCCAATCCGATCCGCATCCTTTCGGTCCTGGCCACCGCCATTCTGGCGCTTTGTGCTTACAACACGTTCAACGCATTCGTCGAAGGGGAGCGGGAGCAAGCGATGGCCGCCACTCTTCCAGAGGGCGCAGCGGCGATGGACGCCGAGGAGACAGCGGATTCCCTGGTGGTCAAGGTGCCGCCGTCCTGGCTGGTGGTGATGCTCGGTTCCAGCGCCGGCGTGTCGTTGCTGGGCCTCTTCATCGCCCTGGTCTTCGGCAAGACTCGGCCGGGGCAACTGCTTGCTCTCATTCTCTCCTGTGTCCCGGGGGCTGTGAGTTGGGCCGGATGGAGCCTCTGGCAGGATCTCGACACCGTCTCCGTCAGCAAGGTCGGGGAGATCCCGGCGCCCTGGACGTTTTTCATCCAGCTCGGGTTGACCACGGCGCTCATCCTCAGCCCGCCCCTCGTCCTGGCGCTCTATCTCCGCGCTTCCATCCTGGATCGCTACATGGCCCGCGGGTTTGCTCTTCCGGCCGGTCTCTGTTTCGGCGGGTTCCTCGCCATCTGGATCGTCATCGATCTCACCGACAACGGAACCACCTTCTTTTATGCTGACAATGGCTTGAGCCAGCTCGGGGTTTACTATCTGGTCCAGCTGCCGCAGATGGTTCTCCTCGTGCTCCCGGTGACGCTTCTGCTCTCCCTGCTCTACACCCTGGGCCGGATGTCGCGTTCCAACGAGATCATTTCCATGCTGGGCGCCGGCAAAAGCCTCTTCACCGTGACCCGCCCGCTCCTCGTCACCGGTCTCTTCTGTTCCCTGGCATGTCTCGCGTTGAATTACCAGTGGGCCCCCAAGGCCGAGGCTCGGCGTCAGGCCATTCTCGAGGAGCTGCATGATCGACGCGGCAAGGAGACCGCGGGGAAAAACGAACGAAATCGTTATGCTGCCAGGGGCTGGATGTATCGCAACTCCCACAACCACCGCACGTGGGTGGTGGGCGGGGTCCCGGCGGATCTGGTCAAGGGAGAGATGCGTTATGTCGCGGTCTGGTGGCAGGATGAATCCGGCAGGATTTTCCGCACTTACAAGGCCGCCAGCGCCAAGTGGAATCACCTGACGCGCGAGTGGACCCTGACGGACTGCAAGACCTACGACTACGATCCCTTTGGCACCGCCCAGATGAACCGATTCCCCAAGCTCATCGTGCGCGACTGGGAGGAGACCCCCTGGCACATTCTCAGTTCATCCTACAACGCCGAGTATCTGGGAGTCCCGGAGCTGACCACCTATGTGCGGACCAACTCCATGCTTCCCGCGAACAAGCTTTCCCCCTATCGCACCACTTGGCACTTCAGTTGGGCGGAACCGTTCCGCTGTCTGTTCATCGTGCTCATGGCCACTCCGCTCGGGATTGTCCATTCGCGGCGCGGCGTGTTGGGCGGGGTGGCGGCCGCCATCGGCATTCTCTTCGGGTTGATTTTCCTCGATGGCGTTTTCCTGGAACTGGGGAAAACGGGGGATCTCGCTCCCTGGCTCGGGGCCTGGGCGCCCAATCTCATCCTGTTCCTGGTCGGGCTCGGGCTGTTCTACATGCGGTCCGAGAACAAGGAGCTGCCCAAGATCAGCTTCAAAAAGTGGCTCGCCCGCAAGTGAAGGGCATCGCGGGCTTGGGTGGACGTGAGATCCGCAGCTGAAACGACGTGGAACATCGTCAGGCCAACCTCATGAATTCTCCGGGACCGGTTCCGACCCTGCACGATCTGGCCCGAGCCGCCCGGGTCTCGGTGATGACGGTCTCCCGAGCCTTGCGCGGTGAGGGCCGGGTGGCTCCAGCCACCAGAGAGCGCATCCTCGCTCTTGCGGAAAGCATGGGGTATCGGCCGGATCCTGATCTGGCCCGTTTGATGCAGCGAGTGCGTTCGCGGAAGTCGGTGAAGATCCGCGCGGTCATTGCCGTCCTTCGAGAATGGGTGCCGGAAGATGATCTGCTCGGTTCCTCCTACCAATACGTCTCCCTGGAGGCCATCCGAAAGCGCGCGCTCGGCCACGGTTACGAAGTGGAGGAATTCTGGTTGGGGCGCGACGGCCTGACTCCGGAAAAATTTGGGCGGGTTCTCCGGGCCCGGGGGATTGAGGCGGTGATTGTCTCCCCGCAGAGTTCCCGTCTGCTGTGCGCGGAAGTCGACTACGCGCCTTTTGCGGCCGTGGCTTTTGGTTATGCCATGAGGGAGCCGGCTCTCCACATGTGCGCCGGAAACATGACGCTCGGGATCCAGACCGCAGCGGAGCAGTTGACCGCGCGGGGCTACCGGCGCATCGGCGTGGCGGTGACGCAATGGATTGTGAACCGCTCCCAATTTGGCTACAGCGGAGGATTCTTTCACTTTCAACAGAGCCTGCCCCGGGAGGACCGGGTCCCGCTGCTCTTGCTGCCGCACAACCGCATTGCCAGGGGATTTTCGTTCTTTGCAGAGTGGATGGAACAGAATCGGCCGGATGGGTTGATCTCGTTCGACACCCACGTGCCGGGCTGGCTCAAGCGGCTCGGGTTGAACGTTCCGGAGGAGATCGGTTTTGTGGTGCACGACTGGACTCCGGAAATGAGCGGGTATGCCGGGATTTACCAGCGACGCGAGCACTTGGCGGCGGCCGCCGTTGATTTGATCGTGACCCAGCTGAGCTTGCACGAGCGTGGGGTGCCGCCCGTGCCGAGACAGATCATGATTCCGCCGCAATGGATTCCGGGGCCGAGCGTGCGGGAGCTTTGAAGGGTGGGCCTCAGGGAACGCCGCCGGTTTTTTTCAGGGCGAGACGCTGGCGAAGTTCCGGCCAGTATTCTTCGGCGGCCATGTAACCGGGGCAACGCGGACTGCCGCATCGACAGGGATGATCCTCATAGTTTTCCAGGTCGAACCCGTAATTGAAGACAAGCTCCTCACCGGCTTCAATGTTCCGGATGGACCAGATCCAAATGCGGCCGTGTTCGTTGTAGGCTTCGCAATTTGGATCGCAGCTGTGATTGATGAGGCGGGCCATGTTCTCCTCAAATCCGCCATCGAGATCCCATTGATCATCCAGGGTGAAGATGTAGACGGCGGCTTCTCCCGTGGCTTGGGAACGCTCCATCTGCAGGTTGCCGCGGCGCTCGGACTCCTCCTTGGTGATTTTTTCCCCGACGTATTCGATGATGCGGGAGGAGTCCCGAATGGAGCTCTTGGCATAGACTCCCCGACCGTGAATCCGGGAGTCTCGAACTTCGCATAGCTTCGACCGGCCGCGGCCTTTGGGAAACTTCATGGGGCTTTGGGGGAAAGGCGAGGGGTTTGCCACGGAGCCCGAATCACGAAGAAGCGATGCGGTTCCCCCGGACCCAAACTGGCGGAACACTCGATCACTCCCTCCAGATGGTCCGTCACCGGCTCGGGAATGGGAAAAGGGCTCAGGGTCAGTTCGATTCCTCCCCCGGGCAGAAGGGTGATCGGCTGAGGTTCATCGGAGTGGACGTGTCGGGTGTAGGCGTAGAAATACCACTGGCTTTCGGGCGGGGCGGCCAGGGCCGGGTCGGATGGGTGCAAGCGCAGCCGGAGTTTTCCCTCCGCATCGGTCCGCACCGTTGCCTGCCAGCCTTCCAGTCCGGGCGGAAGCTCTTCCGAGGCCTTGAGGAAAAGCGGGTGATGGCCGGGGTCCCATTCCGGCGCGGACCGATCGCGCACCGGCAGGGAGAGCTGGAAATCACCCCAGCCCGGGTGACAGGTGCGCGAACAGGCCATCCAGGCACCTTTGGCCCGGAGCGTGACCACGCGGTCCGCGGGCAGGTGCCTTGGCGGGGTGATCTCCACCAGGAGGAGGACGTCGCGCCGAAAGCCCCAGGCGGTGAGCAGCCCCATTTTGACCTTCTCCGGAGTCGGCCACTGGATCGGTCCGGCGGCAAATCCTTCCGGCAGGTTCCAGGTCAACGCCATCGGTATGCCGACGATTCCGGGTTGCCGCCAATACGTGTGCCAGCCCGGTTCATGGTGGACGCGGAGAGCGACGCGAAACGGTTTTCCGGGCTGGATGGAACGCACCTCGGAGATCAGGTCCAGGCGGATCGCTGCGCCTCGGGTATCGATCTCTGCCCGGCCGACGGGGAGAAAGCAGGCCATGACCAGTGCGGCGGACAACGCCTGCGCAAGCGCTCCGGGGCCGGACTTGAATGGGGCGGGAAGGGCCTCCGTCACAGGGAAAGGTGCCGCATGGTGGCAAGTTGCGCAACAAGCCCCGCGGAACCAGAATCCAAGCCTGTTGCAAAAATTCAAGTGTAGTTGATAGTCAGATTAAATTTGGAAAAACAACCACCGATTCTCGCATGAGGCCATTTTCTCTCGTTCTCGTCTCTTCCGCCGTGTGCATGGCGGTGTTGAGTGGCTGCAAAACTGGGGGGGGCGCGGCTGCCGGTCAGGAGCCGCCCCGGGGGAACCCCTACGGAAACCCGCCCGGATACAGCGGCAGTTCCACGGACTCCGATTACGTTCAGGTGGCGCCAGTGGAGTCCTCAGGTGGTGGGGGAGGGTATCAGGCTCCGTCCTACCCGGAAGGCAGTTCGTCCGGAGGTGCTTCGGGTGGGTCTTACACGGTGCAAAAGGGGGACACGCTCTATGGCATCAGCCGACGGAACTCCACCACCGTGACCAAGCTCAAAGCGGCCAACAACCTCACCAGTGACACCATCCGTCCTGGTCAGGTGCTGCAGATTCCCTGAACAACTACCCTCAATCCGCGGTCACACGGACATCGGCCACATTGTGACCGACGTGTCCATCTCCCAAGATGACGAGGTGAATGGCACCGCCGTCGTAAGTGATGGCGTAACCCTCACCGGTTTCCTGAAGTTGGAGGTTTGAGGCGGAGCCGGACAGGGGATTCCAGTTCAGCTTGCCCACAGCTTCCGCACTGGCAACCTGCGAGGCGGCGAGACGGTTGTGGTTTTTGTAGGCTTCAAAGAATTTTCGGGCGGCCTGTTCTTCGGTCAGGACGGTCTTGGCACGAGGTTCTCCCTGGGCCCCCGGCAGGGTCAAGGTTTCGCATGAGGAGAGGGCCGAAGCGAGGATGAGGATGGCAAGGAGATTTCGCATGATGAGGAAATGACCTCACAAACACATGGGGTCCTCCTGACCGTCAAGCAAATACTGTCTGATCCGCCGCTTCCCGTGGGATTGGGAGAACGTTCAGGCCACTCTTGAAGCGGGGACGTCCCCGGCCTGAGGGGCTCCGAACCGGAGCGCCATTTCATCGAGGACCTGGGGCAGCAAGGTGGTGTCGATCTCATGGACTTCGACGGCTTGGCCGATGCCCGTGACCAGCGTGATGGTCAGTTCTCCCCCGAGATGTTCCCGGAATTCCTCCAGACCGCGCACGATGACCAGCTCACCGTGGTGGCGGAGGGCGAGTTCGGAAGCATAGAGATCAAAGCCGACGGCGCGGATCAGAGCCAGGGCCCGTTGTTCATCTTCTGCGGAAAGCAGACCGCGGCGGCGGGCATAGATCAGATCCACGGTCATGCCGATGGCAACGGCCTCGCCATGGCCCAACCGGAATCCGGAGATCTGTTCCAGTTTGTGGGCGGACCAATGCCCAAAATCGAGGGGCCGGGCGGAGCCCAACTCAAAGGGATCCCCGCCGAGGGCGATGTGGTTCATGTGCAACTCCGCGCTCCGCCGGATGACGGTTTCCAAGGCCTCTTCTTCCAGATTGGCCAATCGTTCGGACATCGACTCCATGGCTTCGAAGAGTGAACGATCGCGGATCAGGGAGACCTTGATGGCCTCGATGATCCCGGCGCGGCGTTGGGCCGGCGGAAGGAGGCGGAGGAAATCGAGGTCGTTGACGACCGCGTAGGGAATCGCGAAGGTCCCGACCCAGTTTTTCTTGCCGAAGTAGTTGACCCCATTTTTGACGCCGACCCCGCCGTCGCCCTGGCTCAAGGTGGTGGTGGGGAGGCGGATGTGGCGAATCCCGCGGTGCGCCGTGGCCGCGGCGAATCCGGTCAAATCGAGGAGCGCGCCGCCTCCGACCGCGATGACAAAGGAATGTCGGCAGATGCCGTCGGTATGGATGCGCTCCCAGATGCGTTCGACGAAATTCCAATCATTTTTGCAGGACTCGCCCCCGGGCAGGAAGAGAGGGGTTCCGGTGAACCGGATGACTTCCTGGTGAGCTTCCGCGTAACGGGTGATCCGCTCCTCCAGGAGGGGATCGGCGGTGGCGAGTCCCTGATCGACGACCAGGAGCGCCTTGACCGGGCGATGAATCTCGTCATGGCCTTCGGCGACTAGATCGCGGAGGACTCGGTTGCCCGGATCGAAGATGGACCGCGTGAACAGAACGCGGTGTTCGTAGGTCAACTGGATGGTTCGGGCGATCATCGATCGGAGACGGAGGCAGGGGCGGAAGGGAGGCCAAAGGTCCGCCTTGGCGGGCGGAGCGTCAAGTCTGCGGGATGGTTGCGGGTGGGGTCAGGTTGCGGGCACGAGACGTTGCAGCCAGCGGTTCAGCGGCAGCAAGGCCGCGCAGGCCGCGGCTGCCGGAGGGCTGAGGGAAGCGATGGCCATGGCATCCACGAGCACCATGCCCGCCAGCAGTTGTCCGATGAACGGTCCCACGGGCGTCATTCCTTTCAAAAAACTGCTGTGGACCCGCCATTGCCAGCTCAAAAAGAGGATCACCGCGCCCAGAGCGGCCCAAAGGAACAGCGGTTCAGATTCGGTTTGCCGTGCCAGAGCTAGGCCCAGCACGGCCGGCGTCCAGAGGAGCAGACGAGCCAGACACGGGACGCGTCCCTCCCCATCCTCGCCCCGCGCCGCCAGGGTGATCCCGGCCACGTAAAGGAGCAGGGCGCTCCCCCAGAGCCAAACGGACGGGGTCGGTTCCCCGGGGATTGAGGCCGCCATGACGACCAGAAACAACCGGCACGCGCCCATCAACCAGATCGAGCCGGTCCACCGCTTGTGCAGAACGGTGTAGAGTCCGATGGAAAGCGCCAGCGCCGTCATCCAGGTCGGTTCGGCACCAAGCGCCTGGAGCATCCCGAACCCGCCCGCGGTCGCTCCGGTTGCGATCCAAAAGGCCAAGTTTCGCGAGATGTCCCCGGCCGGAATCGGACGGCGTTTCCCATGACGCCGATCCCATTCCACGTCGTGGACATCGTTCCAGACCATCCCCGCGTAGTAGACGAGGCTGGCGGCCAGGAGGGTTCCCGGCAGATGCCCTCCGAGGGCGCCTCCCCCGAGGAACCAGCCGGTGAGCACATTGGCCCAAACCGTCGGCAGGTTGGAGACCCGCCCGATGACCAGCAGTGTGCGGCCCTTGATTCCCCTCATGCCAGGTCCCGCTCCCGCAGCGCGGCGAGCGTCCATTCGTATTCCCGGATCAACTGCATGGTCACGTCCGCATGGCGCAGATTGCCGGGCAGCACTTCCCATGTGTAGGTCTCCATTTCAAGATGCGGGCACATCCCCGGATCCGCCCGAACGGCGTCCAGGGTCGCCAGCAGATGATCCCGGGTGTCGGCAAAGGGAGCCATCGGAGCTTCATGGAGCGGGATGTGAAAGTGAACCCGCCATTCTTCCCCGGCCGGCTGTCCCGCTGCAACCGCCTCCAGGGCAGGTGGCAGGTCCCGGTAACGGGTCAGGGATCCGTCGGCATGACGGGCAATGACCTGGTGGAGATAGACCTCTTCCTGAAAGGCCTCGATTTGGGCAAGGGCTGCCGCGTCCGGGCGGAAGCGCAAGGCGGAGCTCAAGTGCAGTTTGCTGATGCGCAATCCCGCGTCGCGAAGCCGTCCCAAAGCTTCCCCTGCCTCCTCATATTCCACGGCGAGGTGACACGTGTCGTAGTTCACGCCGATGTTCGCCAGCACCGATGCCGGATTCTCCGCCCGCTGCAGGAGTTGCTCCATGAATCCCACCGTCTCCTGGGAGGTTTCAAAGAGCCCGAGCGGCTCGGGTTCCAAGCCCAGGTGAATGTCGCGTCCGCTCCGCTCCCGCAGGGCATCGATGTGCCTGGAGCAGGCGAGCAGATGGTCCTGAATCCGCCTGAGATGGGAATCATCCACGCTCGGCACGAATTCCTTGAAGGATCCGGGAAGGGTGCTCACTCCGATGGACTCGCCCGGGGGAGCGATTTGGTCGAGCAGATCGAAGAGCGTTTGGGTGTAGGCGAGCCGTTCCGGCGTGGACCAGTCCGGGGCGTAGACTTGTTCTTTGACCCGCGTCCCGTGGAAACGGCCGTAGGGGAATCCGTTGATCGCCACGACGTAACAATTCTCCCGGTCGAGCCATTGGCGGAAGTCGCGCAAAAGATTGGGGTTGCCCTGGAGTTCGGAGGCCGCCTGGGCGCTGAGACGCAGGCCAATTGCAAAGGGCTCGCGCGGTACCAGTGCATTCCGCACGGCGAGGGAATGGGTGCGGAGGGATGCGAACGTTTCATCCCAGGAATCGCCCCGATGGACGTTGGTGCAATAGGCGAGATGCGAACCGGAGGCGAGCTTCACGGGGAAAAATGAAAGGGCCGGGTGCGTCCCGAGAACCGCCGCGAGCCGAGCCTAGTGCCCGTAATCACGGCGGCGCCGGAATGTCCCGGCGGTGACTCAGAGATCGCCCGCTTCGGCCATCGCCTCTTCTTCCTCGGCGTCGAAATCTTCGTAGGAACCGCCCATTTCGGCGGCGCGGCGCGCTTTGACCTTCTCCTTGTGTTCCTGAAGATTGGCCGTGAGGCCCTTGGCGGGCTTTGGACCGGGGTCTTCCCGTTTCTGGAGAGCGCGACGCAGCTTTTTCAGGGCGATATTCTGCAATTGGCGAATCCGTTCCCGGGTCACGCCGAATTCCTGGCCGACTTCCTCGAGGGTCTTCGGCTTTTCGCCGTTCAGACCGAACCGGGCATCCACGATGCGCCGTTCCCGCTCGTCGAGAACGCCCAGGAGCCCATCGAGCTGGCCGTGCATGTTCTTGTGGCTGAGCAGCTCCAACGGGGTCTGCGCCCGGTCATCTCCGATGATTTCACCGAACTCGGTGTTGTCATCGTCACTGATCGGCGCATCCAGCGAAGCAGGGCGCAACGAAGCCGCCTTGAGATGGGCCAGTTTGGCCCGGTCGATCCCGATTTCCTCGGCCAATTCCTCGTCCGTCGGTTCGCGGCCGAGTTCTTCGGCGAGCACCATGGCGAGTCGGCGCATCTTGGAAATCTTGTCCACCATGTGGACGGGGAGACGGATGGTCTTGGACTGGTTGGCCAGGGCGCGCTTGATGGATTGCTTGATCCACCAGGCGGCGTAGGTCGACAGCTTGCCGCCCTTGTTGGGGTCAAAGCGTTCCACGGCCTTCATGAGGCCGATGTTTCCTTCGGAGATGAGGTCGAGCAGCGGAAGGCCGTAGTTGGCGTAATCCTGGGCGATCTTGACCACCAAGCGGAGGTTGGCTTTGATCATGTGCGCTCGCGCTTCGAGGTCGCCGGCTTTGATCCGCTCGGCAAGTTCCACCTCTTGCTCACGGGTGAGGAGCGGGGTTTTCCCGATCTCCCGGAGGTAAATCTTGATACCTCCGTCTAGTTCAAGGTTGGACATGTTTTTGTGCTGGGCTGTTGATCTGGTTTGTTTTCGGTTCCTGGTTCAACTCAACTCGAGATGGGCGGGAGCGGGAGGTTGGGCTTTCGAGGATCGCCGCCCGGATGTCCGAGGCGCAAGATTCGTTCCTGTCGCGGATTTTTTTTGGGGGTGCGTCGTCTCGTTGCAGGCGGAATCTGTCGGGCGCCTTGGATCGATCAATGGGTTCGCTGGGATTTTTCCTCTCGTTTTTCTGCGCCCTTCCGGCCTGGAAGAACTGGACTTGGGTTCCCGGCGTTGCTTGCCGGTCGCTCCACTCTGGCGGGAGGCTGCAAGTCCGGAATGGATTGACGCTTTCCGCCCTGGTTCTGTTCGAATTTCTCAGAATTGAGTTTGTCAGACAAGTTTAATTTTTCGCGTTTCGAAGGGCCCCCGTGGGCCGGTCGGGCATTTTTCTTCTCTTTCCCGCAAACGTTCGATCTTCGACGTTGGGATTTGCGAATGGTGATGTCCGGTTTCAGTTGGGCCGGAAAATGAAGAAGACGGCCCCGAGGAGACAGATTCCGGCGAAGAGGTAGTTCCAGCTGAGGGGCACTTTCATGTAGAGCAGGGCGAATGGGACGAAAACGCTCAGCGTGATCACTTCCTGAAGAATTTTGAGTTGTGGCAGGGTGAGCGACTGGTAGCCGATCCGGTTGGCTGGCACCTGAAACACGTATTCGAAAAAGGCCACGCCCCAGCTGGCGAGAATCGCGACCATGAGCGGTTTGGAGCCGAGTTGTCGAAGGTGGGCATACCAAGCGAACGTCATGAAGACGTTGGAAATCAGCAGGAGCAGGACCGTCTTCAACGTGGTCATGACCCGGGCCAGACGCCTTGCTCCTTCAGTTGGCGGGTGGCGGTGCCGGCCCAATCGCGATTGGCGACCGGGCTGGCGGGGCTCGGGTGAAGGATCTTGCCGATCTTGGCCCGGGTCCCACTGGCGGAGGCGACCCTTTGCAGAGCGGCCTCGGCATAACCGCCCACGCCGATGAGCCATTCCGGTTCCAGGGCGGAGATCGCCACCGCGAGGCATTCGTCGCAGGCCCTTTCGAGGAGCGTCTGTTCGGCCGCGGAGAGCTTGTCCGGCGTCCGGTTGCGTCCGCTGGCTTCCATGAACACGAGCGGGCAGTAATTGAGCACGAAATGCTCTTTGAAAAAGGCGTCGGCGGTTCCGAATTTTTGGGCGAACAAACCCCAGAGGCGTCGCCCGCTAACCTCCGATTTTTTGCAGGCGAATCCCTCGATCTTCCGTTTCGGGTGTTCCTGCTCGGGAGGATCGACCGGTTCGGAGATACCCATCCAATCCCGCACCGCCGCGATCTCCCCGAACGGGACGCCGGTCTGGGCCATGCCCCAGGGGCCGGGGTTCATCCCGAGAAAGAGGATCCGCTTTCGGGCGGTGCCGAAGCGGCGCAAATAGACTTCGTGAGGGCGGCGCGCGTAGGTGAGGGGATTGTAGACGTGGGTCACGTCTCCGCCGCAGTGAAACCCGGCCAAGACGGCACTCAGATTCCCGGCGGCCGCCAGCATGCGGTCGGCTGATGTCATCCTCCGCAGATCATGCGTCCGGCCCCCGGCGGATGCAAAGACCAATTTTTTTCGTGCGCTGGCGAGGGCCTCGTTTAGTCTGGCCGCCATGTTAAAGGCAGGCATTGTCGGATTGCCCAACGTCGGAAAGTCGACGCTTTTCAATGCGGTTACCCGGACCCGAAAGGCGCAGGCGGCGAATTTCCCCTTTTGCACCATCGATCCGAACGTCGGGATGGTGTCGGTCCCGGACAAGCGGCTCGACGTGTTGTCGGCCCTCTCCAAGTCCCAGAAGGTTGTGCCCGCCGCGATTGAAATTGTCGATATCGCCGGTCTGGTGAAAGGGGCGAGCCAGGGGCAGGGGCTCGGGAACCAGTTCCTCGCCAACATCCGGGAGACGGATGCCGTGGTCCAGGTGGTGCGTTGTTTTGAGAATCCTGACATCATCCACGAGATGGGTTCGGTCGATCCCATCCGGGATATCGAGATCATCAACGCGGAACTGATTTTGTCGGACCTGGCGGCCCTGCAGAAGCGGATGGTCTCGCGCGAGAAGAAGGCGAAATCCGGCGACAAGGAGGCGAAGCGGGAGGTCGATCTCATGGAGCGCCTCATCCCGCATCTCGATTCCGGGCAACCGGCGATCACGTTGGAAGTTTCGAAGGAAGAGAGACCGACTTTGCGGGAGTTCTTTTTGCTCAGTTCCAAGCCGACCTTGTTCGCCTGCAACGTCGCGGAGGAGGAACTGGCCTCGGCGCAGAAGGATCCGGATTCGCATCCCATGGTGGCCAAGGTGCGGGCTTACGCGGCTTCCCATCTCGGGGCGGGCGCGGTGGTCATCTCCGCGAGGATCGAGGAAGAGATGATCGATCTCGCGCCGGATGAGGCGATGGCTTTTCTCGCGGACATGGGCGTCACGGACAGCGGCGTCTCCAACTTGATCCGCGAGGTGTATGCGCTGCTCGGATTGCGCACCTACCTGACCACTGGCGAGAAGGAGACGCGGGCCTGGACCATTTCGGCAGGCGCCAAATGTCCCCAGGCCGCCGGAGTCATTCACTCCGACTTCGAACGCGGATTCATCGCCGCTGAAGTTGTCGCCTTTGAGGATCTGGTGTCGCTCGGTTCCCACGCCAAGGCCCGCGAGGCCGGGAAACTCCGGATCGAAGGAAAAGAGTATGTCGTCAAAGATGGCGACGTGATGGAGTTCCGTTTCAACGTCTGATGATGGTCCGTATCGCTGTCCAGCAACATTCCAAGTTCATGATGATCCCGCATCCGCCTTCCTTTGTGCCGAGGGTTCTGGCCTTGACCGCCGCCCTTTTTGTTGGGGCCTCCTCGGTTTGGGCGCAACTCGCTCCCGTCCCGGTTCCCAGTCCGGCCCCTGCCCCGGCCGCCGTCCCTGCGCCGCCCGCTCCGGTGCCGGTCGTTCCAAGTCCGCAGGCGGCACCGGCTCCGGCCGATGGCGAGGCCATTTTCTCCGCGATCGTGCGGGTCGAGAACCAGTCTTGGGAACCGAACTATCGGGTTCCATGGAACTCGGGAGGAACGGGTGGCGGTGTCGGCACCGGGTTTTTGATTGCGCCCAACCGATTCTTGACGAACGCGCACGTGGTCAGCGACAGCCGACTGCTCTACGTCAAGAAGGTGGACGACCCGAAGCCTTATGAAGCGGAGATCGTCCACATCGCCCACGATTGTGATCTCGCGCTGCTTGCGCTCAAGGATCCCTCGGCGTTTGAAACGGTGCGTCCCCTCCGGTTGGGCGGTGTTCCGCTGCTCAACAGCACGGTCATCGCCGTGGGCTATCCGATCGGCGGTCAGAGGATTTCCGTGACCCGGGGCGTTGTCTCGCGGATCGACTTCCAATCTTTCGCGCATTCCGGGGTGGATTTTCACCTCGCGATCCAGGTCGATGCGGCGATCAATCCGGGGAACAGCGGCGGGCCCGTGATTCAGGAGGGCACGGTGGTGGGCGTGGCCTTTCAGGGATACAGCGGAGACGTGGCTCAAAGCACCGGTTTCATGATCCCGGTCCCGGTGATTCACCGCTTTCTGGAAGACGTTCGCGACGGCACCTACGACCATTACCCGGACTTGGCGATTGCCCATTTCAACCTGCAAAACCCCGCTCAACGCAAGGCGTTGAATCTTCCCAATGACGGGATTGGGGTGATGGTCTCGTCCGCAGACAGCGCGGGTTCGGCTGGAGGGTTGTTGCAGATGGGGGATATCATCGTGGCCATGGACGGATTCCCGGTATCCAGTGACGGCTTTGTCAACATGCTCGGTTCCCGGGTGAACATGAACGAGATCGTGGAACGCAAGTATGTGGGAAATATTGTGAAGCTGAGGGTGATCCGGGGCGGCAAGGCGATGGACCTGGACATCACCCTGAAACGGTTTTTGCCCTATTTGATCCAGGCGAACCAATACGACCAAAAACCGCAATACGTGGTCTTTGCCGGGCTTCTTTTCCAACCGGTGGACCGCAACATGATGGCGGCGCACGGAGTGAGCAATCTCAACGTCCGTTACCTGTTCAACTTCTTCAGCCAGGACGAGGTTTACAAAGAGCGCCCGCAAATCGTGGTGCTCACCGATATCCTGCCGGACGAGATCAACACCCACTTCGATTTGTTCCGGCAACAAGCGGTGGACGAAATCAATGGAAAGAAAATCCGGAGCCTGAAGGATGTTCACGAGGCCCTGCAAAATCCGGCACCTCCGGGTGGATTTCACGTGATCCGTTTCTTGGGCGAGGGGCGTCCCATGGTGATCGAGGCCTCCCGGGTGGCCGCCGCCAACCAGCGGGTGGCGGAGAAATACAACGTGACCGAAGATCACCGGATTGGTGATTCTGTGATGGCCCAATGAACCGAGTTCAGATTCCCATGTTTTTCACTCCGATGATTCCCCGGTTTTTTCGTTTGGCCACCGGCTTCACAGTCGGTTGTGCGTTGCTCCTGACGTCCTGTCTGGACAAGGAGATTGCCTTCAAGTTCAACTTGGGCGGTGGACCCTCGACGACTGCGGCCACTTCCGTGGTTCGCGTTCATGCCACCAATCAAGGCTACAATTTTGTCCGGCCCTGGGAAAAGCTCGAGGCCTCCCGCCGGAGCGGTCTCGGTCCGCTCGTGGCCGGTGGACGGGTCTTGGTCACGGCGGAACTGGTGGTCGATCACACTTACATTGAACTCGAGTTGCCTGACACGGGGGAGAAGACGCCTGCCAAAGTGGTTGGTTTGGATTACGAGGCCAACCTGGCGTTGCTCGAACCGATCGATGAGAAGAAAAAGACGGAGTTTTTCAGCCGGATGCAGCCACTGGAACTCGACCTGAGCGCAGTGCCAGGAGATCGGTTGGAGGTTTGGCAGTTGGAAGACAATGGAACACCCGCCAGCACTGACGGCACCGTGATCCAGGTCGGGGTGGGCCGTTACTTCGTGGACGGCTCCTTTTTCCTGAATTACGTGCTGCGCGGTTCCCTGCAATACCGCACCAGCAGTTTCACCCTGCCCGTGATCAAAGAGGGAAGGCTGGCAGGTTTGTTGCTCTCCTATGATTCCAAGGAGCAGACCAGTGATGTCCTGCCCGCACCCATCATCGAACATTTTCTCAAGGATCTGGCGGATGGAACGTATGCCGGGTTCCCCAACTTGGGATTGAGTTATGCACCGACCCTGGACGAGCAGTTGCGCAAGTATGCCAAGCTGGACGGGTTGGAGGGAGGGATCTATGTGCGGCGGGTGTCCCGGGATGGGGCCGCCCAACAGGCCGGGATCCAGGCGGACGATATCATTCTGGAGATCGATGGTCATCCGATCGATTCCCGCGGCAACTATGATCACCCAAAGTATGGGAAACTGAATTTCAGTCACCTAGTGCGGGGCGATGCACAGGTGGGCCAAAAAGTGCCGGTCAAGGTGCATCGCAAGGATCAGGAACTCACCGTGAGCCTCGAACTGACGCGCAAGCCGCCGACGGCATATTATATAGATCCTTACATGTTTGATCGTGGCCCGCGGTTCAAGATCCTGGGAGGCCTGATCTTTCAGGAACTCACCTTGCCCTATCTGAAGGCTTGGGGGGATCAGTGGGTCAATCGCGCTCCGTTCAAGCTGGTGCACGCTCACGCCAACCAGGAACTTCTCGAGGAGAAAGAGGGGGGCAAACTGGTGATCCTCAGCGCGGTCGTGCTCACGCCCGCCACCGTCGGGTATGAACAGATCGGGAACATTCAGGTGACCAAGGTCAATGGCCAAGCCATTCGCTCCATCAAGGACCTCAACGCCGCCTTTGCCAAGCCGACCAACGGCGTCCACAAGATCGAGTTCGATGATTTTCCCAAGGTGATCTACCTCGATGCCCGCATGGCCGAAGCGGTCAACGAACAGTTCGGGTCCCGGCTCGGCATCAAGACCTTGGAACGGCTCGACTGATGGAACGCCCGCTCGGAGCCATTTTCGATTGGGATGGGGTCATCATCGATTCCCATGACCAGCATCGCCTCGCGTTTTACCAACTGGCATCAGAGCTGGGAAAGCCGTTTTCCGATGAGTTGTTCGCCAAGTGCTTCGGCATGCGCAACCAGAGCATCCTGGGGCCCCTGCTCGGGTGGGTGGACCCTGAAGACACGGTGAGGATGGCGGAATTGGCTGATCACAAGGAACAGATGTATCGGGACATTCTCAAGCAAACCGGGATCACCCCGTTGCCGGGGGTTCGTGAACTGTTGGAGGAACTCGGCGAACACGGGGTTCCCTGCTCGGTCGGTTCCTCCACTCCCCATGAGAACATCCGCACCATCATGGAGATCACCGGTCTGGGCCCGTTGTTTGCCGCCGTGACCGCCGCCGAGGATGTTCGCAACGGGAAACCGGATCCCGAAGTGTTTCTTGTGGCCGCTTCCAGGATCGATCGTTCGCCCCAGGATTGCGTGGTCTTTGAGGACGCCTTCGTCGGATTGGAGGCGGCCCGCCGGGGCGGCATGAAGGCCATCGGCGTGGCCACCACGCACCCGGTCCCCAAACTGCAACCGCTCGCGGATTTGGTCGTGGAACGCCTCACGGAAATCAGTCTGCCGAAGATGCGCGCGCTCTGGAAAAAGGAACGCGGGCACGCTTCCTGAGAGACCCGGGGCGGGGGACTACCGCTCCGCCACCGGTCCAGCGGTTCTTCGCTCGACTGTCCGGTAGAGGAATGCGTCCGAGGTGACCAGAGAGGTGATCAGGGCATTCATGCTGCCGCCGTTGTCGCGGTAGGCCCGATGGGCGGCCTGGAGAACCGGGGCATCGTTGAGCGTCTCGTTCCGCCCGATCCAGAAGCGGAAGGCGTGTCTCACGAAGACCTGCTCGACCCGCTCGCTGGCGGCGAGTTTTTGGATCATCTCGATCGCGTCTTTCACTGGCCCGTCGAGTGCCGGATCCCCCGAATCGGTGATCTCCCCGCTGCTGTCCACCGGCTGGTTGAGGTCCAGGGTGCGGTAGAGACCGGCATGATTGTAGATCTCGAACGGCAGACCGAGCGGATCCATCTTCTCATGGCAGGACCAGCAGTAGGGCTCGCGCGTCACCCGCATCCTCTCCCGGAGAGTGTGCTGAGGCTCGTCCGGCAGTTTTGCATCCACCGTGATCGGCACATCGGGAATTCCGCCACCGAGGAGCCTCTCCCGGATCCAGATACCGCGGTGAATGGCGTGGTTGTCCATGGCGTCGGACTGCGAGACAAGCCAGCTCGGGTGGGTCAGAATTCCGAGCCGCTGTCCTTCGGGGACGGTCGCAAGGATGCGTTCCGGTCGCATGGAGCCGGCCCCGAAGGAGGGGCGGCTGACGCGGGCCTCGGTCGCCGGGCCGTGCAAGTTTGCCGGAGCCACCTCGACGAGAGCGTTCTCCCGACGCCGCCTTCTCTCCTGCTCAATTTTTTTGGTCTCCGCATCGAGCGCACGTTTTTTCCGGTCCAGCAATTTCGCGCTTGGCCCGTCGGCGGGTTCCTCGTGCAGCCGGGCCTCGAGCGAGACGATCTCCGCTTTCATCCCCGTGAGCGCCTTCTCCTCTTCCGCCGTTGCGGTCGCATCGGTCTTGGCCTGCTCGGCGACAGCCTCCGCCCTCTCTTCCGGGGTGCGTTTTCGACCGAAATAAACTTTGTCGGTCTCCGTGGCGACGACTTGACGGGTGGTGAGCAGTTCCTTGAGGACTTCCCGGTCCTTTTCCAGGATGATTTCGATCAGGCGGTCGGTGCTGGCGGTGGCATCGAACATGGCCAGGTAATGAGAGTCGCCCCGGGTCGAGACCCCGGTCGCGGCCAGCGCGCGGTTGTCCTTGCAGATGGTCCCGCCGAGATCGTGATCGAAATAGTCACGGAAGAACTGCAGCACCCTGGGTTTGCGGATGCGGTCGTCCTCCAGCATCCGGCGGATTTCCCGTTCGACGTCGGCGCGTGTCCGCAGGCGACCCCCGGTGATGGCGGCGCGAAGTGCGGCATCCGGCTTGAGGTAGCGCAGGGCGTGGTTGACCGCGAGACCGAGTTCCCAATCCTGTAGCATCACGCGACCGTGTGCGTCGGGTTCCCCTGCTTCCGCCAGTTCGGGACGGAAGAGGGCGTCGCGATCGAGGAAGATGGCGGAAAGGCCCATGACCAAACCGTCCTCTTTTCCGACCTTCGCGATCGCGTCCTTGACGAGTCCCAGGGAATCGTCGGATTCCCTGGCCGAGGGCGGGCGAAAGGTGAGGGCTTCGAACAGGAAGTCGATCGCGGTGCGCAGCGCCTGATCGGATGGGGCGGCGTCGTCCTTCATCAGGTCGAGCAGCGGGGTCGCTGGTCTGAGGAATTTCGGGCTGTAGACAATCGCAGTGGGCAGGCCGCGCAGATCCCCCTTCGGCTTGACCTTGTCGTAGGTCCTCGGATCGTCCGTGATCTGCTCGGGCATGCCGACGAGGCTGAGCGGTCCATGGGCCATGTATTTGAGGATGTCCTCCGCCTTGGCGAGGATCTGGGTCGCTTCGGCACCGTTCACAGAATAAAAGTCGGGGTAATTCTTCAGGCCCGTTTTCCGGGCGAGCGAGAGGACCACGGGGACGCTCTTCACTGCGGTGGCGTAGGCGACGGTGCCGCCCTCCCATCGGAGGATGTTGTCGGTGCCGAAATAGAGCTTTAACTCGCCGCCGTGGTTGGTGGGGACGGCATCGCCGTGGGTTCGCAGACCCGGCTTGGCGGGATCGTAAGGAGGCTCGATGTTGATGAGTTCGTTGAGCCGGGTGATGTGTTCTTGCGGAGTGATTCGCCAGAGACGGGCCGGCGAGGAGGTCGGCTTCAGCGTGATTCCCGGGGGCAGTTCGCCGAAGAGGAGATCGTGATCGACGAAGTTTCCCTTTTTCGGATCGAGGTGGGCGCGGAAACCTCCCTTGTCCTCCATGGCTCGTTGCAATTGGCCCACGATCCATCCGGTGAACCGGAGGCGAGGGACGACCTCGGGTTGAGGTTTCCTCGACGGCGGCATTTCGCGGAGGGTGACCTGGGCCCAGACCGATTTCCAGACAGCGGCGTTGGTTTCATCGACGGGTCCGAGGTCCATCAGATTGAGGTCGGCTTCCGCGGTGGTGTCGTCGTGGCACTCCACGCAGTGTTTTTCGAGGAAGCCCTTGGCCAGTCCGTCAAACGTTTCCCGGATCGGTTCTCCCGGGGTGAAGGTCTGGTCCGCCCGTGCCGGGACTCCGGAAATCATCAGGGTCGCCGCAAGGAGGACGAGGCGGAACGGTCTCATGCCAGGATCTCACGGAGCGGGCCGGTGGCGGGGTCGAACTTGGCCGCCATCTTCTCGCTCATGTTGAATCGATCCACTTGGACGCCGGCGCTCCGCAGCAGGGTGGTGTAGAGGGCGTTGATGGGACGTTTGCCGTCCAATTGGGTGAGGCGACCGGTCTTGAAGGTGCCGCCGCAGTTGCCCAGCAGCATCACCGGCCAGTTTGCTCCGCTGGTGTGTTGTGCGTCTGCGTTGTTGCTGGTGTAGACGATCAGGGTGTGATCCATCATCGTCCCGCTGCCTTCGGGCACGCTCTCGAGTTCCTCCATCAAACGGACCAGCATGCGGCTGTTGTATTGCCGGATCTTGATCCAGATCGGGTTGTCCGGTTGCGGCATGTGGCCGAGGTTGTGGCCCTGTTGCTCGATCCCCAGTCCCTTCCACGAGCCGAAGATTTCGCCGCGCCCCGAGCCAATGGTCAGCACGTTGGTGATGCCGGACTTCAGCGCCGAGATTCCCAGGTCGAGGAGGGCGTCGTGCCACTCGGTCTCGAACTTCGGCGCGCTGTAGCGCTCGTCCACCGCAGGGGCGAAATTCCGCAGCCGATCCGAGACGCTGGCGAGGCGTTCCCGGAGTCCGTTGATCTCCTGGAAGCCGCCCACGTAGGTTTGGTAGCGGGACCGGTCGTTGAACGGCAGGTCCTGGCCCTTGGCCGCCACGATGGACTCCATCTTCTCGAATAGGCCGCTCCGGGCTTCGTGTCTCTTGCGGATCTCGCCCTCGGAAATTCCGCCGTAGAGCATCTGATAGAGATGGTTCGGGTTCGAGTGCATGAAGATCGGTTGGCCCGCGCCGCTCGCTGAAAGGTTCGCGACCGTCGGTTTGGCGGTCATGTTTTCCAAGGAATCCATCCCGATGCAGAGATGCGGCAACAGGGTCTGCGGCAGAACCTTGCTCAGTTCGTAGTCGATCGTCGAGGCACCTGGCGGGACGCCATCACCCCCACGATATCCGCCGAGGGCACCGAAAAAGGCGCTGTGCGAGGGACTCGTGTGGAGGCCGTGCAGACCGTTGATGATGTGCAGCCGCTCCTTGTAAGGATCGAGCGCCTGGATCGGTTCGGGCAGTTTCACCCCGGCCAGGGAACCGCTGGAGGTCATTCCTGCGGGAACGCAGGTCGCCGGGTCGAAGCCCTGGTTTTGCAGAAAAAAAATGATGCGCCGCGGACCGCCGGAGGCTCTGGGCGCAACGGGATTGGCGGATTCGGCGAGGCCGGGGAGCGGGGCGGCTCCGAAAACAGCTCCAGCCCCCGCGGCCAGGCAGCGGAAGGCGCTTCTGCGATCGAGTGTGGGCAACTTGGTCACTCCCTCTTAAACTCTCCGGGACGCCGGATGGTTTCATCGTTTTTTGTCCCGGCCCGACTCAGCTGGAGAGGAGGCCCGTGATTTTTCTTGGTTCCGAGTCGCCCGGCTCTTAGGTTCTGGCGGATGAGTCTTCCAGCCTCCGTTCTCGCCACGGTCCTCGCGATGGGTGGGGTGGCCTCCGTTTCGGCCGCAGCCAGCCCTCCAAACATCGTTTTCATTCTCATCGATGACCTGGGATATGGCGATCTCGGTTGCACCGGGGCCGAGGACATCCGCACCCCGAACATCGATCGCATTGCTGCGGACGGGGTCCGGTTCACCGATTTTTATGCAAACGCGCCGGTCTGCACCCCGACCCGGGCCGCGTTTCTGACCGGTCGTTGGCAACAGCGCCTCGGGATCGAGTTCGCCTTCGGTTATCAGGTGGAGCAGAAGGTGCTCGTCGATGGAAAGTGGGTGCCCGAACCCGGCTTTCATGCCCTCGGGCTGCCGCTCAAGGCCAAGACGGTCGCGAACCATTTCAAGGAACTCGGCTACGCGACCGGGGCCTTTGGCAAGTGGCACCTCGGTTACAAGGATGTCTACAACCCGGTGAACCGCGGCTTTGATGAGTATTTCGGCGAACTCCTCGGCCACGTGGATTATTACAGGCACGTTTACTACGATGGAACGGAAGCTCTGCGCGACGGATTGGAGCCGGTCAAAATGGACGGCCGTTATTTCACCGACGTCGTCAACGAACGCGCCGCGCGGTTTGTCGCAAAGTCGGCGGGAAAACCGTTCTTTCTATACGTCCCGCACCTGGCGGTTCACGCGCCTTTCCAAGCTCCCGACGCCCCTGACACCCCCCTGGTGACCAAGGAGTCCATGCTCACCGGCAGTCGTCAAATTTACAAGGCCATGCTCGAACGCGTCGATGTCGGCGTCGGCATGATTTACGCCGAGTTGGAGAAAGCCGGGCTCCTCGGGAATACCCTCGTGGTTTTGTCGAGCGACAACGGAGGCGAGCGGTGGGCGAGCAACCGCCCCTTTTTCCATCACAAGGCCACGCTCTGGGAAGGCGGCATCCGGGTTCCTTGCCTCATGAGCTGGCCTGGGGTTCTTCCCAAAGGAAAAACGTCTTCCCAGGCCGGCATCACCATGGACCTGAGCGCCACGTTTCTCAAGGCGGCGGGTGGCACCCTGCCCAAGGATCGCCCGTTTGACGGCATCGACCTCATTCCCCATCTCACCGGGGAAAAACCGGTGGTGGAGCGCTCGTTTTGCTGGCGTCTGGACCGCACCAACCGGAAGATGAAGGCGATTCGGCAGGGAAAATACAAATACATCGACGATGGCGGCACGATGGATCTGCTCTTTGATCTCGAGACCGATCCGGGAGAGCGCGTCAACCTGCATGCCCGTTTTCCCGAGCGCAGCGCCGAGCTCAAGGCAAAGCTCAAGGCCTGGGAGGCGGAGATGGATGCCAGCGACTACGAGATCCAGGTGCGCTGACCCGTTTGCTCGGCCGGCATGGTGTCGTCCAGGTCTTTGTTCCCCGGGATTGCCTTCTTCTCCGATTCCTGGTATGAACAACCATCCACATGTCTTCCATGATTGAACAGGTCTGTGCCGCGGCGGTGGCGCATCAGGCCCAGGATGTTTTCCTGAAGCCGAACGAATGTCCGGGGGCGCGGATCGGAGGTCAAATCTACCGACTCACCGATGACATCCTGACCAACGAAGCCCTGGGTGAATTCTGGATGGCGTGCGGGTGTGATCCAGCGACGACCACGGAACGGGACGTGCGCTGGATGAGTCCGGACGGGCATTGGTTCCGGGTCAACCTTTTCCGGCATCTGGGGCGTCTCGGGGCGGCCTTGCGCCCGATCAAGAGCCAGGTGCGCACCTTGGAGGAATTGGGGCTGCCCGCCGAGCGGTTGCGCGACTGGTGTTCCCGTGAGAGTGGGCTGGTGCTGGTGACGGGGGCGACGAATTCTGGAAAGTCCACCACGTTGGCGTCTTGCCTCAACTGGATCAACGAGACCCGGCAGACGCACATCGTCACCATCGAGGATCCGATCGAATATGTCTTGAAGCCGGTCGGTTCTCTCATCACGCAACGGGAAGTCGGTGGGGATACCGATTCGTTCGCATCCGGATTGCGTTCCGCTTTGCGGCAGAGCCCGGATGTCATCATGCTCGGAGAGATCCGGGATACGGAAACGGCCCGGGTGGCCTTGCAGGCTTGTGAGACGGGGCATCTAGTCCTGACCACCTTGCACAGCTCAGACGTGGCTGAGACGATTGAGCGGTTGATCGCCTTGTTTCCGCCGGAAGAGCGGGAGAGCGCACTTTTGGTGCTCTCCAAGCAGGTGATCGGGATTCTTTGCCAGAAACTGCTCCCCGCCGAGGGAGGCGGCTTGCATGTCGTGGTGGAACACCTGGCCAATTCCGGGGCGATCCGCAAATGGTTGCGGGAAGGAAAGGCCCTTGAGGTTGTCGATTTCATGGCCCGCAATCAGGATTCCGGCAACATCACTTTTGCCCAGTCGATCGCCGCTTCTTACCGGGCGGGTCTGTTGAGTCGGGCGACGGCCCGATCGGCGTTTGCGGACCCCAATGAATTCGACCGGATGGAATTGGGAATTTCGAGCGGAGTCCGCGGCTGAGCGCGGTGCAAAGGCAATCCCGAACCGAAGCGAATCAACCGATCATGCCCCATATCGTCGAACTGCTTCAGGCCATGGTGAACCACAATGGGTCCGACCTCCATCTCTCGGTCGGGGCTCCCCCGGCGATTCGGGTCGATGGCGCGCTCCGGTCGATTTCGGCGGAATCTTTGGACCGGGACACGAGTTATCAGCTGGTGATGGGAATCCTCTCGGAATCCCAGCGCGCCGCGTTGGAGGAAAACTTGGAACTGGACTTTGCCGTTTCGGTGGCTGGGTTGGGACGTTTTCGGGGCAACGCGCATTACAATCGGGGTTCCCTGGAGGCGGCGTTCCGGCACATCCGGGCGGAAATCCCCGATCTCCCGACGCTGGGGCACGAACCGATTTTGGAATCGCTCTGCCAGTTGCACCGGGGATTGGTCCTGGTCACCGGGATCACCGGTTCCGGCAAGAGCACGACCCTGGCCTCCATGGTGAAGCGGATCAGCGAGACCCGCAGCGGCGTCATCATTTCCGTGGAGGACCCGATCGAATACATCTTTCACCACAGCCGGAGCCTGATCAAGCAGCGTGAGATTGGGCATGACACCCTGAGTTTCAGTCGCGCCCTGCGGCACGTGTTGCGTCAGGACCCGGACGTGATCCTGGTGAGCGAGCTCCGCGACTATGAAACCATGCAGGCGGCGGTGACGGCGGCGGAGACCGGTCACCTCGTGCTGAGCACCCTCCACACGATCGACGCTCCGAAAGCGCTGGACCGGATGATCGATGCCTTCCCGGCGGATCAGCAAGGGCAGATCATCGCCCAGTTGGCGAACTGTTTGCAGGCGGTGGTCTCGCAGCGTTTGCTGCCGCACGCGGGAGGTCAGGGCCGGGTGCTGGCCTCGGAGGTGATGATGATGAATTACGCGATTCGCAACTGCCTGCGGACCCGCAAGTTTGAGCAGATCCTCGGCCTCATTGAGATCGGGCGGAACGAGGGCATGCACACGATCGACGAGAGCCTGACCAAGCTCTTGAGGCAGCGGGTCATTCTTCCGGCGGAGGCCCTGGCCCATTGTCGCGACCGCGAAGCGATTCAGGTTGTGATCGACGAGATCGAGGCGGCGGACCGAAAAAAGAGGGGCGGGTGGCGGGTTTGAGGGGGGGCTCGCCCTTTCAAAACCGGTGGGGCACGAACCGGCTCCCGTTGGCTGTGATCCGGCTGGCATCTTCCCGGATCCCGATCCCGGCCGCCTCGCCGCCGATGATCCAGGAACCGATCACGGGGTGATTGCCGGCGAAGCTGACCTCGGGATGGAGGGCTTGGCAGACCTTGGCCTGCTGGTCCCACGGTCCCTCGCTTTCCTCCAAAAGGCGGCCGCCCCGCACGATCCTGACGTTGGTCCCTTCCCGGCCGAAGAACGGCTTTTCCACATAGTTCCCGCCGAAGGTGTTCGGACGGAAATCGGCCCGCAACAGATTGGGGTGTCCTTGAAAACACTCCCACAGCAACACCAGAAACGCTTTGTTGCTCCAGAGCATCTTCCAGACGGGCTCGATGAATTTCTGGCATTGGCCGGACAGATGACAGGCAAAGGCCTCACTCCACATCCATTCCCAGGGATACAATTTGAACAGCCATTCCACCGGGCGTTCCTCCGCGTCCACGAAGCACCGGGCCCCATCGTTCCAACCCAGATCCTCGATCGCGAGGTCGGTCGTGGCTTTGCCGGATTGGCGGCAGGTATCGATCAGGTAGAGCAGAGTTCGCCAATCCTCCTCGGCGTCGCGTTGGGCGCAGAAGTGGATTTGATCCGTCGGCCAGGCTGACCAGGAGGCGAGGAGGAGTTCGTGAATGGAATTGAATTGATCCTCGTGAGGGTGGGTTTGCTGGAGCCACTGCCATTGCACCACCGCCGCCTCCAGCAAACCGGTGGGCGTGTCCGCATTGTATTCCAGCAATTTGGGATCCCCGCTCCCGTCCCACATCAGGTCGAATCGGCCGTAGAGCGACAAATCGTCCCGTTCCCAGGAGGCGATGATCTCGCGCCAGGCCGCCTCGGAGATGCCGAGCCGCGTCCTCCAATCGTCCCGGATGGCCCGCTCCGCGGCGGCGATGGCGAGACGTTGCAGTTCGGTCGTGGCACGCTCGAGCCGGAGGATCTCTGCGTAGGAAAAGTGGTAGTGCGCGGACTCGTCCCAGTAGAGTTCCCCGTCGATGGTGTGGTAGGTCAAGCCGAGCGACTCAACCTGGGCCCGCCAATCGGTTCGGGGTTGGGTGAGGATTCGTTGCACCGGGGGCGGAGTCAGGAAGGTGAGCGGAAGCCAACGGAACGGCCGGTGCCGCCGAACCCGCCGCGATGGGTGGTTCCAGAAGCCGCTTTGGTGGCATCGGCGTGGGCGATTCCGGAGTGAATGGGAGCATTGGCCGGTTGCGGCCCGAAATCCTCACTGGGCTGCGGGGCACTGGCAACGCCTCCGCCACCGGGAATCCCCGTATACAAGCCGATGGGACGGGTGTAAGTGCGGGTGCGGTTGGACCAGCGCCCGCAACGATAATAGCCCCAGCGGGGATCGTGGTGGTTGTAAGGGTAGGGGAACCAGGCGTTGCAGGGCTCATGGTAGTAGCCGAGACGCGCATCGTAGGCATTGTGCGGCGGTTGTCCGGCGGAGATGTCCGAGCCCGGCACATAGCCGGTGGGCAGGGTCGCTCGCAGGGCGGGCGGCAGTTGTTCGGGAGGGATGATGCTGCCCAGGGCCGACTGGCGGCGGCATCCGGTCAGGCCCAAACTCACCCCGGCCATGGTGAGGATGACGATCTGGCTACGCTTCATAAATCCGTCAGCTGCTCATGGCGGCCGCCAGGATCAAAGAGACGCCGATGATCACGCTTCCGGCCACAATGGCGGCGGCCACATTCTTGTTGGCAAAGATCTCCTGGTGAAGGTCTCCGGGCGTCAGTTTGTCGAACAACTTGTAACCAACCACCGCCAGCACGATGCCGGCCAGACCGTAGATCACAAAAAGTCCCAAACCTTCGCTGAGACTGTGTTGGGAAAACAGAGGGGAAAGGGAAACGGGCATGAAAAGTCCTAGCATTGATGCCATTTCGCGGCAAAGAAAATTGCAATCCCCGGGCGATTTTGCAACGGCTTCGTGCCGCCGCAGTCCGGTGTCAGGTCGGTGATCCCAGGGCTTCGGCGCCGTTTTTCAGCACGGCGAGCGTCGCTTCCACCACGTCGTGGACCTCGATCCGGGTCATGCAGCGGAAGTCCAGCGGGCACTCGCGCAGGAAGCAGGGGCTGCACTCCACGTGTTTGCGCAGGATGCGGTGGTTCTTGCCCAGCGGCGACGTCAAGGCCGGTTCCGTGGAACCGAAGATGGAGACGGTGGGCACCCCCAGAAGTCCGGCCAAGTGCATGGTGCCGGTGTCGTTGGTGATGAGCACGTGCAGCGATTGCAACCGTTCCATCAACTCGGAGATGCTGGTCTTGCCGACCAGGTTATGGAGCGACACCGGACAGGATGCGGTCAGGCTGGCGGCCAGGTCGGCCTCGTTGGGCGCGCCGTAGACGGACCACTCCGCCTGTCCTTCAAGGCGTTGATGGAGGGCTTCGACAGCCTTGGCGTAGCGTTCCGCCGGCCAGCGTTTGGCGCCTCCGTAGGCCGCGCCCGGGCAGAGGCCGACGCGCCAGGTCCCCTCAAACCGGGGGTGGTGTTCTCGCGAGGCGTAGAGATCGGGATCGGATTTGTCGGCACCAATGGCCTGGGCGATGCGCAGGTAACGCCAGGCGTGATGCTCCGGCGGCCCCGGTGTCTTGCGTTCCGGGACGGGTTGATCGACGATTCGGGCGCGGAGAGCATCGGCATACCCGACCACCGGGGCGACGCCCGCCAGTTTCATTTCCAGGGCGGAACGGATGGAGTTCGGGAAAAGAATGCCGGCGTCGAACGGGCCGGCGCGTCGGATCAGGCGGGCCGCCTTCCACACGGAGGCGCGGCGCGGGCGGGCCACCACGTGATCGACATGACGGACGGCGCGCCAGAGTTCCGCCAGGTTCTCGTTGCAGAGGATCGTGATCTCGGCGTCGGGTCGCCCCTGCTTGATGGCCCGGACCGTGGGGACGGACATGCAGGCATCGCCCAGCCAATTGGACGAACGGATCAGGATGCGGAAGGGCTTGAGGTGTTCCTTGCGGAAACCCGGGGGATATTCAACCCCGCGCCGGTAGGCACTCAGCAGGAATTCCGGGCGAGGCGTCTTCCAGCGTTCGTGAATCCAGAACCACTCCTCCGGCACCCGGCGCACGATTCTCTCCGCCGCCTGGTTGAGCGTGGCCGTCAACTTGGCGCTGCTGATCTCGCATCCGCCGTCGTCCGTGGTCCGGATGGGGTCTCCGTAAATCACCCGCCACCGTGCCACGCCATCCGGATAAATGCCGATCGGGATGATGGGCGCTCCGGTTCGCAGCGCCAGAAGGGCGGGCAGATTGGTCGTGGAGGCCAAGCGACCAAAAAAGGGACACCAAACCCCGCTGGAACCGGCGTGTTGGTCGACGAAGAGAGAGAGGCTCCCCGCTTCCCGGAGGTGGTTCATGGGCCCGTAGTATCCCTGGCGTTGGTCGAAGAAGACCAAGCCATGGCCGCTGCGGCTGCGGAGGAGGTGCCGATCCAAAAACGGATTGCCCAGTGGTTGGTAGAGGTGGGCGCGAGATACGTCGGGTCCAAAGAGGGGAATCCGGGTGAGCAGTGGCCACGGGCCCATGTGGAGAATCGCCCCAATGGCTCCGGAATGTTCTTCGGCCAACTCGAGGGCGGCCTGGGCGTTCTCATAGCGCACCCGCTTTTCCACGGACCCGGGCCGCATCAGCGAAAGTTTGATGCCACAGAGGACATTTTTGCCCAGCGCCGCGAAGTGACGGCGCCCGATGCGGCGGCATTCGCCGATGCCGATCTCTCCGCCGAAGGCAATCAGAAGGTTGCGGACGGTCCTGCGGCGCGCCCCGGGCCACACAAAATAGGCCAGGTTTCCGAGCCATCCGCCGATCACGGAGCAGACCCACAACGGGAGGAAAGCCAAAACGGATTCCAGGCCGCGGAAAAGGAGAAAGACCAGATAGTGGACGACGATCATCGCGGCGTTCCGCTTGGCCCGGGGCGTCCCGCCGCGCGACCTTATTTGGGAGCCGGGACCGGAGCAGGCGCGGCCGGCTTGGGAGCCTCGGCGGCCGGTTTCGGAGCAGGTGTGGCCGGCTTGGGAGCTTCGGCGGCTGGTTTCGGAGCTGGCGCGGTCGGCTTGGGAGCCTCGGCGGCCGGTTTCGGAGCAGGCGTGGCCGGCTTGGGAGCCTCGGCGGCCGGTTTCGGAGCGGGCGCGGTCGTGGCCGGAGTGGATGCCGGTGCGGGAGCCGGGGTGACGACCGCAGGCTCTTCGGGGATCGGTGCGTATCGATCACGATTCTCCCTGGATTTGATTCCCGCCATCGCCACCGAAAGCACGAAGAAGAGAATCGCCAGGTAACGGGTGCCTTGTTGGAGCACGTCCGTGGCCTGAGCGCCGAAGGATTCGTTCATCATCCCGGAGGCGAAGGCGGCGCCGAGACCCTCCTGTTTGGGGCGCTGCATGATCACGAGCAGCACCAACAGCAGGCAGACAACGATGTGGAGAAAGAGCAGGATGTTGAACAGAATACCCATGGGAGGGCGCAATATGAGCGTTCGGTGCGATTTGTAAAGCACGGACGTCGTGGCCGCTCCAGCCGGGGAGCGGAAACGGGAGCCGTCAGTCTTGGTTCCGGGCGCGGAGGAAGAGCATCACGTAATAAAAGAGGTGACCGAGCGAGGCGATGGCGGCCACCACGTAGGTCATGGCGGCCCATTTGAGGGCGTCCTTGGCCATGTTGTGCTGTTCACCACGGGCCACTCCGGTTTGTTCGAGCCAGAGGAGCGCACGGCGGCTCGCGTCGAATTCCACCGGCAAGGTGACCAGGCTGAAAACGGTGGAGAAAGCGAACAGGACAATGCCGACGAGGAGAACCCAAGGGAAGCCGCCCTGGGCCACTCCCATGAGCAACAAGCCGGCCATGATCACGTATTGGGCCAGTTGGCTGGAAATCTGCACCACCGGGACCAGGGCGGAACGCATTTTGAGCGCCGAATATCCCTTGGCGTGTTGAACGGCGTGCCCGCATTCATGGGCCGCCACGGCCGCCGCGGCCAGGCTGCGCGTTCCATAGACCACCTCACTGAGGTTTACCCGCTTCGTCGCGGGGTTGTAGTGATCCGTCAACTGTCCGGGCACACCGGTCACCTCAACGTCGTGAATCCCGGCATCCGCCAACATGCGCAGGGCGATCTCCCGGCCGGTCAAGCTCATCGGCACCTGTGAGTAGCGTTGAAAGGCGCGTTGCAACTGACTGCTCGCCAGCCAGCTGAGAGCCATGCACGCAAGCATGATGACGAGGTAGAGCGGATCGTAGGCCATGGAGGGTCCGGACCGGATTTTCGATTCTCCCGGTCCAACTCCCATCAATTCACGCTGGATCGAGTTTGTCACGCGATTCCGTTCGAAGCGCCGCGCTGGCGCAAACTGTGTTCCGCCTTGAGATTCGTCCGGACTCGCACGAAGCTTGTGCCCCTTCCCGCCGTCCAAACACGGATCCCCGACTTCAGCCGCCCGTGAGTCCTTTCCCCCCATCCGCCGCACCGGAAACAACCGCCACGCCCGCGGTTGCCGGAGACGCGATGGCTCGTCCGGAGCAGACCCTGACGGAAATCGAAAAACTTTTCGCCGGTCTCGATCCCTCCGCCTTCGATCAGGCCGCGGTCGCGTTGACCGTGTCGATGACAGCCAGTCGGTTCGGTTTCCTCTATGAACAGTCCGGCCCCCACCTTCTGGCCAAGGTGATCGTGGCCAACGATCCCCAGGCGGCCGGCTTCACCGCCCAGCAGCAGGTCGACCTGATCGCCACTTCCGCCGTCGCCAAGGGCCTCAGCCAGCGCGCCACCATTTCGCTTGCGACCGGAAAATACGCCCTGCTCTGTGTGCCTTTCACCATCACCGGGCAACCCCCCGCGGCCTTGGCCCTGCTTCTCGGGCCGGAGCGTGCCGCTCACGTGGAATCGGCGTTCACGGTGCTTCATCTGGTCACCCAGATCTTCGTTCGGCGCGCGTTCGGCGATCACGCGACCCGTTTGCAGCTCGGTTTTGATCAGGCGACGCTGTTGGTCGACCTGTTCAGCCGGGTGGCGCAGGCGAGGGAATTCCGCGCCGGCATGGCCATGATTTGCGATGAAATGGCGGACTTGACCGGTGCGGCGCGGGTGGCCATCGGGGCCGGGGATCAATTGCAGTGCAAGGTGCACGCCCTGTCCGGAGCCGGTCATGTGGAGACTTCGAGTCAGGCGACTTCCCAAATCGCCGCTTTGATGAGGGAATCGATCGGGGTGGACGCCCCATTGGCATGGCCCGAGCGGAACGAATGGAGCGGTGTGCTCACCGCGGCCAACCACACCCCCCTCTTGGATACGATGAGCGCGGCCGAAGCCCTGGTGGTGCCGTTGAAGACGGAGCCGGTGGGGACAAAAACCGCTGAAACCGTCGGCGCGATGGTCTTGCTCTGGAGCCGCGAACGGATGGGGCGGCGACAAGAGATCGACCTGGTGCAAGCCGCCGCGCCTCATCTGGCCGCCCTGGTTTACCTCTGCGGGGAGAGCCTGCCGCGGGGCGTTCTCGGGGCCTGGAAACGGTTTTGGATGACGGCGAGTCGTTTTCGTAAGACCCTCACCATCGCCGCTCCGTTCCTCTTTCTCGTGGCCATGTTGTTGCCCGTGCCGTATCGGGTCTCCGCCAATTGCCGCCTCCCGCCTGAGGTGCCGCGCCAGGTGGCGGCGCCGTTCGATGGCATTTTGGAGCGGGCCTTGGTCAAGCCGGGGCAAACGGTCGAGGCCGGACAACTCTTGGCGGTGCTCGACGGCAAGGAGATCCGCTGGAAGCTCGCGGAAGCCATCGCGAAACGCGAGTCCGCCCTCAAGGAGAGGGACCAGGCCATGGCCGCCCGCGACGTCGCCGCCAAGCAATTGGCCCAGCTCCAGGCCGATGGTTTGGGGCTCCAGGTCGATCTCTTGAAATACCAGAGAGATCACCTTGAGGTGCGGGCTCCGATTTCCGGCAGTCTGATCAGCGGGAACCTGGAACGTTCCGAAGGCGTCCCGGTGACCACGGGACAAAAGCTCTTCGACATCGCCCCGATCGACCGATTGGAAGTGGAGATCGCGGTCCCGGATTCCGAGGTGGCCCAGGTCGTCTCCGGCCAGAACGTGCGGTTTCGGCTGGAGTCACAGGCCCAGTTCCGGCATGGTGGCGTGGTTTCCCAAGTGTATCCGATCTCCGAGGTGCGGGACGGTCGGAACATCTTTGTCTGCCTCTCCTCCATCGACAACTCCCGCGGGGAGTTGCGTCCCGGGATGCTCGGAAAGGCGCGCATTGAGGCGGGGCATCGGGCCTTGGGCTGGACCCTGTTTCACCGCCTCTGGGATTGGGTGAGGCTCAACCTTTGGTAGGTCCGGAATCCATGCCGCACACGCCCGATCACTCGGTCCGCGATTTGAGCGTTTCACGCCCGAGGTTGCGGCGCGACCTCCGGTTCACCTTTCAGGATCTTCGCGGCCGGCCCAGCTACATCCTGGAGGACCTGACGCACCGCCGTTACTTTCAGATCGGACTGGCGGAATACCAGTTCCTCCGCGGCATGGACGGGCGCCGCACCGCCTCCGAATTGCTGGCCAGAAACGCCCGGGACATCGGCGAGCGGGCCCTGAGCGAACCGGAGGCATCGGTGATCTTGCGGTGGTTGGTGGAGCAGAAACTCCTGGAAACGGAGTCCGCAGATCAATCGGACCGCCGCTACCGGAGCGCTGCGGAGAGAACCGCTCCGCAAAAGCAGCCGCTCCTGCAGCAGTTGCTCTTCCTGAAGTTTCCGGTGGGCAACCCGGACCGCCTGCTGGGCCAATGGCTGCCCTGGCTGCAATGGGCGACCGGGTCGGTGTTCTTTCTGATCTGGGTGGTTCTCCTGGCCTGTGCGGCCTACGTCCTTGCCCAGAATTGGCAGCCGTTTGTGCAGTCGACCACCACCGCGGTTCTGCCGCAGAACTGGTTTTATCTCGGGCTCAGTTATGTGACCCTGAAACTGATTCATGAGGTCTGGCACGGCATTTTTGCCAAGGGTCACGGTGCCGTGGTGCCGGAATGGGGAGTGCAACTTCTTCTGTTCGTTACCCCGATGACCTATGTCGATGCCAGCGGAAGCTGGCGGTTTGCCAGTCGTTGGCAACGGATCCAGGTGGCGGCTGCGGGCATGTATATCGAGCTCTTTCTCGCCGCGCTGGCCGTGTTTGTCTGGGTCAATACCGGACCGGGGATCGCCAACACAGTGGCTTACAACACCATCTTCGCGGCCTCCACGATCACCGTTCTGTTCAATGCCAATCCGCTGATGCGGTTCGATGGCTATTACATCCTCTCCGATTTGCTCCGCATCCCGAATCTTGCCGCCAAGGGACAACAATTCGTGCAGTGGCTCGGGCGGAAACTTCTCTTCGGCATCCGGGACCAACCTCCGCCCGCTTACTTGGCCCAGCCGTTGGCCATCGGAACCTACGGAGTTTTGGCCTTCATTTGGCGTTGGGTTGTCTGGATCGGAATCATGACGGCGGTGGCCCTCTTGTTCAAGGGAGCCGGGATCATCCTGGCGGCCTTTTCCGTCGCCGGCATTCTGCTGACCGGCTTTGCCAAATCCTGTTCCTTCCTCTTCACGGGCAACGGCGGTCCGCGACCTCACCTGGGCCGCGCCTTGCTCCGTCTCACCCTCATCGGAGCCTCGGTCATCGCCGCCGGTTGGTTCATCCAGATCAGCCCCTCGCCCAAGGCTCCCGCGGTCATGGAATTCGCCGGGAAAGCCATTCTCAGAGTCCGTTGCCCCGGCTTTGTCGAGGAGGTTCGTTGCGCCAACGGTCAGGCGGTTGTTGCCGGCCAAATCCTGGCGGTTCTCGCCAATCCCGTGAAGCTCGCCGAACTCGGACAAATCAAACTCGACATCCAGCACTCCGAATTGCGCCGACGCAGTTATTTTGAGGAGGAACGTCTCAGTGCCTACCAAGCCGAGAGCGAGCACTTGCGCAGCCTGCAGGAAAAGCTGGCCACGACCCAGGAACTCATCGACAGCATGACCTTCCGCGCCCCGGTCGATGGGCGGGTCTTCGGCGTGGACCTGCCGTCCCTGAAAGGTCGGTATCTGCAGCCCGGGACGGCGGTGCTCACCGTGCTGCCCGTCTCCGCTCCCACCGTCCTCATTTCCGTTGCGCAAAAGCACCGGGCCATCCTCGACACCCACCGGGGCCAGCCCGTGGTGCTCCGTCTCCGGGGCCAATCGGGCACTTGGCGCGCCACGTTGGATCGTCCGGAAGCCAGCGCCACCACCGCTGTTCCTCACCTGGCCCTTCTCTCCACGGGCGGCGGGCCCTTGCCGGTGCGCGGGCGTCCGCAACTGGCCACAGACCGGGAAACCGGGCTGGCCCGCGAGCGGTCCGGCGATTCCGAACTGAGCCACTTCGCGGGGCTGGAACGCGAGTCGGAAGCCCTTGCCTCCCAGGAACTCACCGAGGCCCGGTTTGCGGCGCATGCCGTGCTGCAAGCTCAGGACGGGCTCCCGCAACAGCTCTGCGAAGGGGTCTGGGGATATGTCAAGCTCGCCAACGTCGCCGAGGAACGGCTCGGTGTCTGGCTTTGCGAAAAAATCGTCGTCTACCTCACAAATCGCTGGGAAGAAGTCACAGGTGAGCGATAAATGAACTCCTTTGAACCTCCCTGCCTCCAGTTCCGCTGAACGAAACAGCACCTCCATCCTCGCGGTATTCTGCGACTTCGAGAACGTCGCCATCGGGGCCCGCGAGGCCAAATTCGCCCGGTTCGAGATCGGCAAGGTCCTCGAACGTCTCTTGGTCAAGGGGAACATCGTCGTCAAGAAAGCTTACTGCGACTGGTCCCGCTATGAACCCTACAAGCGGTCGATGCACGAGGCCGCCTTCGAACTCATCGATATTCCTCATTTCCGTCAGAGCGGGAAAAATTCCGCCGACATTCGCATGGTGGTCGATGCCCTGGATCTCTGTTACACCAAACCGCATGTCGACACCTTTGTGATCATCAGCGGGGACTCCGATTTTTCGCCCCTCGTCAGCAAGCTGCGCGAGAACAACAAGTTGGTGATCGGTCTGGGCGTGCGCCATTCCACCTCCGACCTTTTCGTTTCCAACTGCGACGAATTCATCTTCTACGATGACTTGGTGCGTCGGGTGGAAAGTCGGGCCAAGCCGGCCTCCAAACGGGCGGCTTCCGGAACGGCCGCCACCGAGAGCGCCCCACCGGACCGACGCGATGAGGCGATCGAACTGGTGGCGGAAACCTTGGACACCCTGTTGGAGGAACGGGGCGAAGAAACCGTCGTCTGGGCCTCCATGGTGAAACAGACCATCAAGAGGCAGCGTCCCGGATTCATTGAGCGGGATTATGGGTTCCGCAGTTTCAGCGATGTGCTGGAGGAGGGGCAGAAGCGGGGCATGCTCCGCCTCGAGGAAGACGAAAAATCGGGAAGCTACATCGTGAGGCGCGCCACTGCGGAGGGCTCGGGCAAGGCCTGAACTCTGGTCGGCCACTCAGTTTCCGCTCCAATCCTCCCAGGCCACTTCATCGGCCGCAGCGAACACATTCCGCCCCAGCGTGGCCACCGTCAGGCCGTGCACCAGCGCCGTGGCCGCCACAAAGATGTCCGGGTCCGACAGTTCCCGCCCCTGGCGCTGCCAACGGGCCCGGAGCCGGGCATAGAGCCGGGCGACGGTTTCATCGATCCCGATCACCTGGACCCGGTCGCGAATCGTGTTCTGGTAATAGAGGAACTGGCGTTCGCATCCGTGCAGGTAAAGACCGCTCAGCGTCTGTGCCTCCGTGATGATCGACACGGCGGTCCGCTCCATGCCGACAGCCTGCCACCGGTTCATCGCCGCCATTGCCGGGGCCGGTTGCAAGGGCAAACTGTAGACCGATCCGTGGAGCAGGTATCTCATTGGCCTCCGGCCCAATCTGCTCCTTGCTCCCGCCAGGGCGCCACTGCCAGTTCTTCCTGGACCGGGCCGAACCGCTCGCGGCACTCTCTCCAGAGGTCGAGGATTCCCGCACGCTGCCGCGGAGTTGGGTCCGCGCCGCAAGCGGCTTCGCCCCGGACCGGACGCAGCTCCACGATGGGCAGTCCGCGTCTGCAGAGCCAGACCGGCTGGCCTGAACGGGCGACCTCGCCGCAAAGTTCCGACAAGCGGCCGCGGGCGTCCGGGATGCCGACGGATGGGAGAATCTCGACCATAATCCTAAACAAACCTTAAATAATTTTGACAGACTGTCAATCGGTTTGCGCGTTGGTGAACGGCGATGTGTGGGGGGCGTTGCGGGCAAAGAAGAGAGAACCGCTTGACGCTTTGGAAATCTATGAAATCAATAAATACAAACGAATTATCGATTTTTGGGGTGTTCCATCCGGAGCGGGGTCGATCTGCTGTCTGTTCAACCTAAAAAAAGATTAGTTTGCCTCCGCGCGATTTTTTCATACGATCTTGCGGGCGATTGGTCTCTTGAGGCCGATCGCCCCACAACAACACGACACAGCCAACAACAACTGAAGAAAATGAAGTCCATCCTCATCAAGTCAGCAGCGTTGCTGCCTTTGATCGCTGCCCTCAGCGCTCAAGCCGGCGACATCTCCAAGAACGTGATCGAGCCCCAAAACTACCTGGTTGACGACGCCGGGTTGACGCTCGACGCCGGTTATGAGACCGCCTACTACTTCCGCGGTCTGTGGTTCTCCAACAACAACGTCTACTCCGGTCTGAACTGGTCCACCAGCCTCAGCGACAAGGTGAGCGTGAACGTCGGTGGCCTCTACACCGTGTCCATGGACACCAACGTCCCGGGTGGCAAGCTTGAATACTCCGAGGTCGACCTGTTTAGCGGGATCACCTATGACGCCGGTTTTGCCGCGTTCACCCTGGCCTACACCCAATACTTCTTCCTGGACACCTTCTCTGGTTCCTTGAACGGAAGCACCTTTGGGTTCCCGCAATCTCCGGATTCCACCGTGAATGGCGCGAGCGATCTTTCTTTGACCGCTTCCGTTCCGGTTCTCGACGCCGGCAAGATCTACGGCACCTATGCGTTCGACTTCAAAATCGACGCCCACTACTTCGAAGTCGGTGGTGATTACACCTTCGCCGTGACTCCTTGGATGTCGCTCGTTCCTTCGGCCGCTCTCGGTTACGGCATCGGATACTACACCTACCAAGAAGTTACCGGTGTGGACCAAGGCTTCACCCACGCTCGTGCGATGCTGACCGCTCCGATTCAGCTGACCCCGAGCGCTGCGTTCATTCCTTACCTTGGTGCCAACTTTGCTCTCGAGGCTCGCGAGCAACTTAACACCATCGAAGGCGCCAACGACCTCTACGGCGGCGCGAAGTTCTCCGTCTCCTTCTAATCCGGGTTTCGGCAACTAGACACGTTTGCTTTTCAGAGCCGGGTGGTCTTTCGGGGCCACCCGGTTTCTTTTTGTTTGCATCCGTTGCGGGCGTCTTGACCAAACGCCTTCGCCCCTCTCTGGTGCGTCATGTCCACCGTTTCTTCGCGCTCTGAATTGCTCGCCCTTCTTTCTGAACGTTCGGTTCGTCTGGGTGAATTCACCCTTCAATCCGGTGCCAAGAGCAATTTTTATGTCGATTGCCGTCAAACGGCGCTGCACGCCCGGGGCGCTGCCTTGATCGGTGAAGTTCTCCATTCGCTTCTCAGAGCCAAGGAGGCGGAGCTGGGTCTGCAGCTGCAAGGGGTGGGCGGTCTCACGATGGGCGCGGATCCCATCGCCCTTGCCATTGCCATCCGGTCTTCCTTGGCTGGTGATCCCAAGCCAATCCATGCATTCTGCGTTCGCAAGGAGCCCAAGGGGCATGGGATGGGTCGGCAGATCGAGGGACCGTTCGCTCAGGGGGATGTGGTCGCCGTCGCAGACGATGTCATCACCACGGGTGGCTCAACCCTCAAGGCCATCGAAGCGGTGGAGCGTGAGGGGGGACGCGTCGCCTTTGTGGTCTGCCTCGTCAATCGTGAGGAAGGTGGTCAGGAGGCGATTGAAGCCCGCGGTTATCCTGTGGTCTCGGCGTTTCGCAAGAGTGAGTTCTTGTGAGTTCTCAGGGAGTTTCTCGCGTGGGTGGCACGAGAGGGATGGCTCGATTTCCCTGCGGCGACAGAACTTCAGCTTGGACCGGCTGGAGTTGCAGCCCCTGACCGGCAAAGGCTTTTTCCAGATCCGACCAGAGTTGGCTGGGGTTTCGGGATCGGTAGATGGCTCTGCGGGCTTCCAACTCCGCTCGGCTGAGATCCACCACGCCGCCGCCGTCGGGACGCTCCGCCAGGATCCGGGGCAGCTCGGGTTTCATCGGAGGTTCGGGCGGCATGCCGGGCTCATCGCCGACATCGATCAGGTCCTGCTCGGGAACTCCGCGCCGGAGTTGACCGTTGAAAATTCGGACCTTGTGGTTGTAGGACTCCACGCTGTCCCTGAATTCAACGAGCTCCTGGTTGTAGCGGTGGACCGAGTCGTTGTAGGAAGCCAGGGAAGCGTTGTAGCGGTTCACGGCCTCGTTGTATTCCCTGACAAAGTGTTCCATCTCCCCTTGTTTCATCCAGGCTTGCCGGAGGTAGGCAACGATGGAGCTGCCATCGCCTTTTCCATCCAGGTGGATGAGGTAGTAGACCAGCAGGAGGGCGGAACGGTAATTCAGGGAAGCGGCTCCCGGGCTTGACAGGGCCGATGCCCATTGCTGATGCGTCAGGGCCATCAGATCTTCGGGAGCGATCATGTCCACTGGAGTGGTCCCCTTCGCCTTGCGTTGCACCTGATAGGCGCTCTCCAAGTATTGGTTTAGCCCCTCATCCATCCGCCGGAAATCAAACCGAGCGTCTTCGAACGGCACGGCCGCCATGTATTCGGCGATGCCTTCGACAAACCAAACCGGGAGCACATTCAACCAGTCATGCATCACCTGGTGGGTGATCTCGTGGATCAGGGTGCCCGCGTCGTAGGAGCGGTGGTCGATCGCGACTCGTCGTCCGACGGTGCGGACGCCCAGGGAATCCATTGGGACCAGAATCTCCCTGGTCTTCACGACGTAAACGCCGGAGGATCCCTCGGGACCGCCCGCTTTGAGGTAATCTTCATGATTGCGGAAAAGGCGGACCACAAAATGCCCATTCCCAGGCGGTTTGGGGTCGAGTTGGAGCGGCAGGTTCTTGATCGCGTAATAGGTTCCCTCGAAGGCCAGGGCGTATTCTTTGATCAGACTGGCCGCCAGCGGTGCATCGCAGATGTAACGGAAGTTCGGCGTCGCGTAAACGCACTCGCCATTCGGATTTCGCTCCAACTCGCGGGCGGTGAAGTTGAGCATCGGCCGCAATTCCTGAGGCCAGCGCGCCACCTTGATGCCGAACCCCAGGTCGCGCCATTCGTTGACGTAGGATTGATCCGGGGCCGACAACAAGTCGAGGCGGACCCGCACCGGCTTGCCGGTTTTGAGGCGCACCTCGACCTCGCCATCACCGAGATCGCTCAACCGCCCCTCGAGCGTGCGGCCATCGCGACTCGTCCAGATCCGATTCTCCGGGGCATCCTGGGCTTCGGCCACGGTGCAAAAAACCGTGGCGGCAGCCATCCATGTGATCAGCCCTTTCAGCATGCCGAAACTGTTGTTTAATCCAATGGCCATTGCCATGAGGAAATCAGAGTCGTCAGGGAATGATGCCACACTGGACGGGTTCTTGCAGCACCTTCTTTCAAAAAAATCATAACAGGAATCCCTTCAAGAGCCGGGACCAATCTCCACCGTCATCCCGTTCACGAAACTTCGCAAAACCAAATTTTCCTGCTTCCTCCAAATTTCGACGGCCCCTGTCTTCTCCTGATCGAAGAAGGCGATGCCCGCTTTCTGCAGTTGGGTGCGTGTCGCTTCTTTCGCGGTTTCGCTCATCGCGAACGGGGCGGAATTCGCGACGACCACGCGGGGGGCAATGCCGTCGAGGAACTCCGGCAAGCCGCAAAAGTCTGAACCGTGTCTCCCCATGACCAGAACATCCGCGCGCAAATCCGGCCGGTGTTGGAGAATCCATTTCTCTGTTTTGAAGCCGCTGTCCGCCATGGACAAGATCCGCCATGGACCCAGCGAAATGAGGAGGACCAGGCATTCGTCATCCGCCCGGCTTTGGCTCGGCAAGTCTTGCGGCGGAAAGACGACCTCGATCCCGGTCTGCGCGGCCAAGTTCCAACGGTTCCCTGCCGCCACGGTTTCGCAGGACGCTTCCGGCCATCGCCCGGCGGGTTCGGGGAGTTCAAACCCGGCTCCCGTCAGGGTGCGGCGGATTGAGAAATCCCGTTTCAGTTTCCCGTAACCATCGGTGTGGGCTCGGTCCGCGTGCGTCAGGAAGAGGCCTTCCAGGTGATCCCCGGCATGACGGAGCAACCAGGGCCGGACCGCCCGCTCATATCCCGGTTCGTCGCCGCTGTCGATGAGCCAAACTCCACGTTCCGAACCGGCCCCGATTCTCAGGGCTTGCGGACCGCACCCGAGACCGGAATCGAAGATGACCATTTCCGCCAAGTTTTGCTCGGTCCGCCCGAGGAGGTCCGAGGCCGGGGTCAGTTCAAAGTGGCCCCCTGGCAAAGCCGCGAAAAGAGAGGCGGCCTGTTTGGCCAGACCCACCAGTGGCAGGTTGACTCGATTGCAGGCGATCGACAAGGGGCCGAGGCCGCAGGTCCCCGCCAGCATGCTCAGCGTGGCCAGGGCCATGACCAACCAGGAAAGCGGGATGAGGGCGCAGTTCGCGATCAGCCCCGCCGGGGTAACGGTCCCGAAATACCACCAGAGCAGAAAACCCGAGCCGACAAAAGCCGCGGCGGACACGGTCACGATGTCGGCAAAATACTGCCCGCCCGCTTGCACCCGGCGCCTCCAAGGCGGCACCAGGGAGGCGGGGAGGAAGGGGTCCGGTGCCAGCCATCGCCGGGTCAGGGAGCGCAACGGGCCGTCGAGAAGCCCGATTGCCACCAGCACCGCAAAAGAGAGCTGGAAGCCGATGGAGAAGGCTTGGTGGGGATCGAACGCGAGAATGACGAGGGCCGCCAAGCCCGCACTGTTGAGCACCCGCGGTTGGCGTCTGAGGACGAAGCCGCCCAGGAAAACGCCCAACATAATCGCCGCCCGGACCGCCGGGGCCTGCAAGCCCGTCACCAGGGCATAGGCTCCTCCGAGCAGGACGATGAGCCCGATGGCCGGACGCCGGGAAACTCCCAGGGTTTTCAGGATCAACCAGGCGACGCTTCCAAAGATCCCCACGTGCAGTCCACTGACCGAAAAAAGGTGCATCCCCCCGCTGCGCCGGAAGGCCTCCTCAGACTCGGGGCTGATGTCAGCCGTCACTCCGAGCACCATCCCGTTCAACAGGGCGGCCTCTTCCGAGTCGGCCGGGAGGCCATGCAGAATGGTCCGGCTGAGACGGTCCCGCGCCGCTTCGGCGAACTCCAGGAATCTTCCTTGCCAGGCCACGCCGTCGCTCCAAAGGCGTTGGGGCGAAGCGACCATCAATTCGGCAGCGGGTTGATTGGCCGCCTGGGCGTAGCCGCGTCGGTCCCGTTCCGCCGGGTTCCGGGGCGGTGACAGTCCCTTGAGCATCCCCGTCGCGCGGATGCGTTCCCCCAGGCGCATCCTGGGGAGAGGACCGGAAACTTGGCAGATCAGCGGCTCACGAAGGTCTGGACCGCCCTCGATGCGCAAACGCCGGACCCTGACGATGAATCGGTGGCGACCCCGGTCCGCCTCGAATCTTTTCATCACGGTTCCCTCCAGTTCCGCCGCCATCGCCTCGGTGGCTGACCAAAGGGTTTTCAGCGTCTCCGGGTCACACTTGCGGTGATTCGTCCACCCGCAGAAGAGGAGGGCGATTCCCGCGAGGGCGAGTGCGCTCCAACCGCGTAGCAGGCAGGTGAGGAAGGCCGCCAAGGAGAGTGCGATTGCCAGCCAGAATGGGATGGGCGCTCCGGCCAGGGCGACCACAATCCCGCCCAGGGCAGCCCAGGCGAAAAAGAAGAGCGGGTCGCGCCGCAGGAGTCGGAAAAGAAAGTCTGGCATCTCGACTCTTTCCTAACGGGTGCATTTTGGTGTTTGCCAAGGAAAATCGTTCGTCGGGAAAATCAACTTCCACTCTCCTCATTCCCTGTCGTCCCGGAGGGGAATCTGAATGACGAATTCCGCTCCGCCGTCAGGGTGGGTGCGCGCGGTGATCTCGCCACCCTGTGCTTGAACGAAACCTCTGGCGATGGTCAGTCCGAGTCCCGTGCCGCCCGGTGGAGCGCCGGCGGCGCGGTAGAATTTGCCAAAGATCTTCTCCTCTTCGCCTTTTGGCAGGCCGGGGCCGTGATCGCGCACGGAGAGTCTCAACTGGTCATTTTGCAAGGTGGCGCGGACTTCGATGGGCGATAGGGGAGGGGTGTAGATGGCCGCGTTGTGCAGGATGTTTGCCAGGCCTTGGCTGAGCAGGGCGCGATCGAGTTTGAGCAACGGGAAAGTCTCTGAGAGGATCACTTCGACAGGGTGAGAAACAAGGGCTTCTCCGGCCGCATCCCGGGCGATTTGGATGAGGTTGTGGAGACTGCAGAATTCATAACGCGGGCGAAGGACTTCGGACTCGAGGCGGGTCATCTGCAACAAACCGTTCACGACTCGTTTGAGGCGTTGCGAGGCGTCTTGGATCTCGGTGAGGAGCGGGTTTTTCCATCCATCCGCGGCCAGGCCTCGCACGGCCGTCTGGATCGTGGTCAGAGGCGTCTCGAGTTCGTGTGAGACGCTGCCGAGCAGGGTGCGGTGAAGCCTTTCGGACTGCGCCAGGACCTCCGCCTGATTCATGGCGCGAATGAGATGTTCTTTTTCCAGGACCAGGGCCAGTTGCAGGGCGAACGCCTCGACGGTCTGTCGCGTGGGGAAATCGAGGTGGGATTGTGCTGGCAATTTCAACCCCAGCACTCCCATCACCGAGGTGGCGGTCTGCAAGGGAAACCAGGTGGCGGGGGAGTGAGGCAAGGTGCCGGTGAATCGTCCGGCGGATTGTCTGTTGGCAAAGCACCACCCCACCACGCCCCATTCCTTGGCGGTCGGTTGGAAGGTGCTGGCTGGATGGGCGGTGGTCTGCAGGGTCTGGTCCTCACCGCGAACCACGAGCGCGGTGTGCGCCCGAAGCAGTTCGTTGATGGTGCGCAGCGCCTCGCTCAATCCGTCGATCGGTCCGGCGGTCAACGCCGCACTTTGGGTGACTCGCAGGAGGGCCTCGGTTTGGCGGAGGTGCCGTCGCTCCCCGGTCTCGCGCACGCTGAGGTGTGAGGTCAGGTTTCCCGCGATCGCGGTCGCGAGGAAAAACATCGCGAGTCCGAGCCCATCCTCCCTCCTCTCGATGGAGAAGCTGAACTGGGGCGGGATGAAGAGGAAGTCCCAGCAGAGCGTGCTGACTCCGGCCATGAAGAGCATCGGGCCCGGCTGGAAGCGGTGCGCGGCGATGACGACCACGAGCAGAAAGAGGAGGGCCACAAAGTTAGAGCCGGTCAAGGGAACCACGCTCCACCCGAGGCTGGCGATGGTGACCACCATCAAGAGCCCCCGGGCGCATTCGGTCACCAGGGAAACCGGCACCGTTTCCTGGAGCGGGGCCTTTTCTTCCGGGGCGACCGAACCCGTTAGAGGACGGACCATGCAGACATCGATGTCGCCGCTGCCCCGAAGGATCCGGTCCACCTCGGAGCGGCGGCGAAAGCCGGGCCATCCCGGTTTCGGTTTGCCCACGATCAGTTGGGTCACGTTGCGTTCCCGGGCCACCTGGAGCAGTGCCTCCGCGGCGTTTTCCCCCGTGACGGAAACGACCTCGCCCCCGAGTTGCCGGGCCAGGGCGAGCGAACGGGTCATGAGTTCCTCCAGCGACGGGGTGAGCTCTCTGGCTCCCTCCACGCGAACCACCAGCCACGGGCAGTTCAGGCGGGTGGCGGCACGCCGGGTCCAGCGGATCAAACTGTCTGTCTCTGGATCGGGACCGGCTTGCACCATGAGCCGGGCGCTGGTTTTCCAGGGGCTGCCGGTCCGCTTGAGTCGGCGGAAATCCTCCAAATCGCGATCGACACATTCTGCGGTGAACCTGAGCGCCAATTCCCGCAGGGCGGTGAGGTTGCTTTCCCGAAAAAAGGATTGGACCGCCTGTTCGGCCCGGTCGGCGATGTAGACTTTTCCTTCAGCCATCCGCTCCAACAGTTTTTCCACGCTGAGGTCGATCAGCTGGATTTCGTGGGCGGCGTCGAGGATGGAATCGGGCACGGTCTCGCGCACGGCGATGCCGCTGATCTGGCGCACGATATCCACCTGGCTCTCGATGTGCTGGACGTTCAGGGTCGTGTAGACATCGATCCCGGCCGCCAGGAGTTCGAGAACGTCCTGGTAGCGTTTGGCGTGGCGGGAGCCGGGCGCGTTGGTGTGCGCCAATTCGTCCACCAGAATGAGGGCGGGCTGATCTGCGAGCGCGGCGTCGAGATCAAACTCTTCCAGGGCGCAACCGCGGTGGCAGATCGTCCGGCGCGGCAGGGAGCGGATGCCCTCCAGGAGCGCCGCCGTTTCCGTCCGGCCGTGGCTTTCCACCAGACCGGCCAGAACGTCGGTGCCCTCCTTCACCCGTTGCCGCGCGGTCTGCAGCATGGCGTAGGTCTTTCCGACTCCCGGACACATGCCCAGAAAAATGTGCAATTTTCCGCTTCGAGACGACGTCCTCAGCCCTCTGTCGAGCGGGGGGGGCGGGTCGGGACCGGTTTCGAGCCCATTCATGGCAACGCATCGAGGGCGAGATTGAGTTTGAGCACATTGACGCCGGGCTCGCCCAGCACGCGCAGGGCCGGGGATTCTGTGTGGGTTTCGATCAACCTTCGCACCCGTGCGATCGGGATTTGTCGGGCATCGGCCACCCGTTGCGCCTGCAACGAGGCGTTGCGGATGCTGATGTGCGGGTCCAGTCCGCTCCCGGAGGCGGTGACGGCATCGGCCGGAACTTCGGTATCAGCGGGGAGCCGGTTCCTGGCGCGGTAAGTGACGACCCGTTCCCGAAGGCGATCCCGCAAGGCTTGCGAAGTCGGACCGAGATTGCTGCCGCCCGAGTTTGCGGCGTCGTAGCCGGTGCCGGCGGCGCTGGGGCGCGGATGGAAGCGGGTTGGAGAGGTGAAGTCCTGACCGAGGAGCGCCGAGCCGCGCACGGTTCCGTCTCTGTCGGAGATGAGGCTGCCGTGTGCCTTGTCCGGGAAGAAAAGCTGGGCCATGCCGGTGACCATTAGCGGGTAGATGCCGCAGGTGATCAGCCCCAACACGAGCGTGGCGCGGAGGGCTGGAAGGATCAGGTCCGGGATCGTCTTCATGTCAGGATCCGGAGAAGCCGAAGGGAGCGAGGCACAGATCGATGATTTTGATTCCGGCGAACGGGGCGGCCAAGCCGCCCAGACCGTAGATCAGCAGGTTGCGGCGCAACACGGCCGCCGCTCCCATGGCGCTGTAAGGGACGCCCTGGAGGGCCAGGGGAATCAGGGCGATGATGACGAGGGCGTTGAAGATCACCGCGCTGAGAATGGCGCTTTCCGGGCTGGTCAATCTCATGAGGTTGAGCGGTTCGATGGAGGGAAATCTCCGGACGAGCATGGCCGGGAGGATGGCGAAGTATTTCGCCACATCATTGGCCAGGCTGAACGTGGTCAGCGAACCTCGGGTCATCAGCAGTTGTTTGCCGATTTCCACGATCTCGATGAGTTTGGTGGGATTGCTGTCCAGGTCGACCATGTTGCCCGCTTCCCGGGCGGCTTGGGTCCCGGTGTTCATGGCCACTCCGACATCCGCCTGGGCGAGGGCGGGGGCATCGTTGGTTCCATCCCCGGTCATGGCCACAAGGTGGCCTTCCGCCTGTTCCGCGAGGATCCGGCGCAGTTTGTCTTCCGGGGTCGCCTCCGCCATGAAGTCGTCCACCCCGGCCTCCGCGGCGATGGCGGCAGCGGTCAAGGGGTTGTCTCCCGTGATCATCACGGTCTTGATTCCCATTTTCCGAAGCTGGGCGAAGCGCTCTTTGATGCCGCCTTTCACCACGTCCTTGAGTTCCACGACGCCCAGGACGCGGCGGCCCTCGGCCACCACCAGCGGGGTGCGACCGTTTCGGGAGGCGGATTCCACGATCCGGACGACTTCGCGGGGGAAGAGACCGCCTTGTTGTTCGATGTGGGCCTTGATCGCATCCGCCGCGCCCTTGCGGATGGAGCGTCCCTCCAGATCCGCGCCGCTCATTCGAGTCTGGGCGGAGAACGGGATGAAGGTGGACTGCGGTCGGCCCAGTTCGCGGCCGCGGATGTTGAACATCTGTTTGGCCAGAACCACGATGCTGCGCCCTTCCGGGGTTTCATCCGCCAGGGAAGCGAGTTGGGCGGCATCGGCCAGCTGGGGTTCCGTGACGCCCGGCGCCGGGCGGAAGTCCGACGCCATCCGGTTCCCGATGGTGATGGTTCCGGTTTTGTCGAGCAGCAGGACGTCGATGTCTCCCGCAGCTTCGACGGCTCGTCCGGAGGTGGCGATGACGTTGCGGCGGATCAGGCGATCGATCCCGCTGATGCCGATGGCGCTGAGCAGGCCGCCGATCGTTGTGGGGATCAGGCAAACCAGCAACGCCACCAGGGTGGGCAAGGGGAAGTCCACGCCGGAGAAGAGGCCCAGGGCTTTGAGGGTGAGGCAGACCAGCAGAAAGAGCAAGGTCATGGCGGAAAGCAGGATCGTCAGCGCGATCTCATTGGGCGTTTTCTGCCGCTTTGCCCCCTCCACCATCGCGATCATCCGGTCGAGAAAGGTAAAACCCTTGTCCGAGGTGATCCGGATGACCAGGCGGTCGCTCAGCACCCTCGTCCCGCCGGTCACGGCGTTCCGGTCCCCGCCGCTTTCCCGGATCACCGGGGCGGATTCTCCGGTGATGGCCGCCTCATCCACGCTGGCGATGCCCTCGATGATCTCGCCATCGGCCGGGATGACATCGCCGGATTCACAAAGCACCAGGTCTCCCCGCTCCAGCACGGAGGCCGGGACGCGCTCCGCTGCGCCGTTGCGGAATCGTTTGGCGATCGTCTCTTTGCGGGTTCGGCGTAGGTGCTCCGCTTGGGCTCGGCCCCGACCTTCGGCGAGGGCCTCGGCAAAGTTGGCGAAGAGCACGGTGAACCAGAGCCAGAGGCTGAGGTGGAGCACGAAGACCCGATCCGATCCCGCGTTGCAGAGGCTCAGGGTGCTCAGGGCGGCCCCGGCCATGGTCACGAACAAGACCGGATTCTTCATCATCCGCCCGGGGGCCAGCTTGCGGACGGCTTCCTTGGCGGCGGTCGCCAGGAGGACGCGGTCGAACGGCGCGGGGGATTCGGCTCTCATCGCTCAGAAGAGGGCGCCGTGGTGCATCAGAAAATGTTCGACGACCGGGCCCAGTGCCAGGGCCGGGAAAAAGCTCAGGGCTCCCACCAGCAGGATCGTGCCGAGCAGAAGGACCGTGAAGGTCGGGCCGTCGACCGGAAAGGTCCCGGCGTGCAAGGGCGCGGCTTGCTTGGCGGCCAGTGAACCCGCGATGGCCAGGATGGGCACGAGCACGAGAAAGCGCCCGGTCAGCATGGCCAGCCCCAGCGTGACGTTGTAGGCCGGCGCATTCGTCCTGAGGCCGGCGAAGGAACTGCCGTTGTTGCCGACCGCGGAACTGTAGGCGTAGAGGATCTCCGTCAATCCGTGGGGACCTGCGTTGCCCAGGCCGTCACGTCCCCACCGGCTGACACAAGCCAGCGCCGTGAAGACGAGGATCGTCCCCGCCGGAATCAGGAGGCTGATCATGACCAGCTTGATTTCCCTGGCCTGGATTTTCTTGCCCAGATATTCCGGGGTGCGCCCAACCATGAGGCCGGCGATGAAGACGGTGAGGATCACGAAGACGAGCATCCCGTAGAGACCCGCGCCCGCTCCGCCGATCACGACCTCGCCCAGATCGATGAGGAACAGCGGCACGAGTCCTCCGGCCGGGGTGAACGAGTCGTGCATGCAGTTCACGGCGCCACAAGACGCGGCGGCGGTGACGGTGGCGAAGAGCGTGGAACCGAAGATTCCGAAACGGACCTCCTTGCCCTCGAGGTTTCCATCTGCCCGGGCGATGCCGAGTTGGTGATGGATCGGGTTGCCAGCGGCCTCAAACGAAGCGCACGCGACCGTCCCCGCCACGAAGAGGACGATCATCGCGGTCCACACCGCCCAGCCGTGGGCCTGGTTCCCCGTCATCCGGCCCAGGTAATAGGTCAATCCGCTCCCCATGAGAGGGATGGCGAGCATTTGCAGAAAGTTGCAAAGCGGGGTCGGGTTTTCGAACGGGTGGGCTGCGTTCGCCCTCATGAAACCGCCGCCGTTGCTGCCGAGAATCTTGATGGCGGCCTGTGAGGCGACAGGCCCCTGGGCGATGATTTGTTGCCGACCTTCCACGGTCTTGGCGTGTGTGCAGGGATCGAAATTCTGGATCACGCCCTGCGAAACCAGAAGCAGGGAAAATCCCAGGCAAGCGGGCAGAAGAATATAGAAAGTGATGCGCACGATGTCGCCCCAGAAGTTGCCGATGGTATGGGTGGAGTTGCGGGTGATTCCCCTCACCAGGGCGGCGGCGGTGGCCATGCCGACTGCGGCCGAAGTGAAGTTGTGATAGGTCAGGCCCACCATTTGTGAGAGATGGGAGAGGGAGGATTCACCACCGTAACTCTGCCAGTTTGTGTTGGTGACATAGCTGGCCGCTGTGTTGAAGGCCAGGTGATCGCTCAGGCCGGGGAAATGTTGCGGATTCAGGGGCAGCGCACCTTGCGCGCGGAGCATCAGTCCCGTGAGAATGGCGCCGATCAGGCTGAAGACCAGCAGGGACTTTGTATAACCAAACCAGCTTTGTTCTTTTCGGGGGTCGATTCCGATGAGGCGCCAGGTGAGTGTTTCGAGAGGTTTGAGAATCCGCTCCATCGGACGGATCCCACCGCCGTCGAGGACCGCAAACAGCAGAAGACCCAGTGGCTTTGTCAGGAGCCCGAGCGCGGCCAGATAAAAGATGAGTTGCAGCCAATCCGACGGTTCCATCTGCCGGAAAGAAATTCGCTCCGGTCGGATACGGGGGCAAGACAAAGCCCGGGTTGGGGATCGCCCCTGTCTCGAGGGGCGGAATGAGGTAAGGGGGCGTCGCTGGATGGGCAGGGCCTGCTCCCTGGCGGCGTTCCCGACACCGGATGCGTGTCAGGCTTGCTTGACCAGAATCCGGACGGTGCGGCGCATCCCGGAGACGGGGTCCTCGGCGGTGATCTCGTGGGTGCCGGGGGTGAGTTGGGCGGTCTGGGTGGCTCGGTCGATGTGCAGGGTGGGGGAGGACCAGTCCATCCCCTCGATGTCCGCACTGAGACGGAGCAGGGATCCGCTGTCCGGGAGGTCCGGGTCCAGGTAAACCACCAATCCTTCCACCGGGCAACGGATCTGGAACTCTCGCACGGTCTCGGGACCGGTGCGCACGGTGGTGCGTTGCCGCACTTGTCCCGGTGCGGTGCGATGCCAGTCCGAATAGATCGTCGGGAGGATGACCCGGCCGTTCCCATCGTAATCCTCGCGGCAGGCCAAGCGCGGCATGGCGCGCCGCAAGACCGGCACTTCCTGGGGATCGATGGCGGAGATCCCTGCCACCGTCTGGTGTCCGGTAAGACGATCCACGGTGATCCGGGCGACGCCATCGACGGGGTGATACCAGGTGGCCGGGCGATCTCGATGGAGCCGTTCCATGACCGCGTGAAAGATCGGTCCGGCCCCGGCGGTTCCGGAAAACCGATCCAGCGGCGTGTGATCGAAATTTCCCACCCACACCCCGACGGTGAATTCCGGAGTGAACCCGACGGTCCAGCCGTCGCGGAAATCGGAGCTGGTGCCGGTCTTTGCGGCAGCACGGAACCCGTTGAAATGCAGGGGGTTGTTCCAGCCGAAGTTGCGGGCGCGGGAGGAGTTGTCGCTCAACATCTCCGCAAGGATGAAGCAGGCATCCTCATCGAACAGCCGCTTGGAAAGAGCGGGCGGGGCATCCAGGAGCAGGCGCCAGGGCTTGAATTCTCCGAGGCGGGCGAGGCTGGCATAGGCGTTGGTCAGTTCCAGGAGGCGGACCGGGGCGCTGCCGATGGTGAGGCCGAGTCCGTAGGTGGAAGCGGGCTCCGTCAGGGAGGTCAGGCCGGCACCGGTCAAGGCGTGGTGGAGGGCTTCCGGTCCACCGATCTGGTCGAGCATCCGCACCGCGGGAACATTCAGGGAGTTGCCGAGGGCACGCCGGATGTCGACGGGCCCCATCCAGGTGCGGTCGTAATTGACCGGTCGGTAGACGCCGAGCGGGGTGGGGAATTCCACCGGGATATCTGCCAGGACCGTAGTCGCGGGAATCCCGCGTTGCATGGCGATGAGGTAGGTGAACGGTTTCAGCGCAGATCCGGGGGAACGCGGGATCCAGGCCCCGTTGATTTGGCCGCTGCGTTGGTCCTCGTAATTCCGGGATCCGGTGAGGACGAGAACATCGCCCGTGGCGTTGTCGATCGCGACGACTGCGGCGTGAAAATACCGGGACGTGCTGCGTTGTGAGGAGATGAAGTTGAGATGTTCATCGATCACCGATTCGGCGAACGATTGCATTTCCTGATCGATGGTGGAGCGGACCGTGCCGGGCCCGAGGGCGTCCCGGTGTTGCGTCACGATGAGGTCCACGGCGTGAGGAGCGCGGAAGGCGGAGCCCTCGCGGCGCAGGACAAGGCGTTCGGTTTTGGCGCGTTCGCATTCCTCCGCGGTGATGTAGCCGTCCTCGCGCATCCGGTCCAGAATCCAGACCTGGCGTTCCTTGGCGCCCTTGAAGTTCCGGTAGGGATTGAAACGGGTTGGTTTGTTGGGAAGTCCCGCGAGGAGCGAGCATTCCGCCAGAGTGAGATCCGAGAGCGGTTTGGCGAAGTAGCCTTCGGCGGCGGCCCGGCAGCCGGTCCGGAGGTTGCCGTAGGGAATGCGGTTCAGGTAATTTTCCAGGATCCAGCGCTTGTCGCGGGTCATCTCCAGTTTCCGCGCCAGGATGATCTCCACGAGCTTGGTGCGGAGATTCCGGGGCATCGGTTCCGGCATGGTGATCTTGATCAGCTGCTGGGAGATCGTGGAGGCGCCGGAGATGGCCTGACCCTCTTCCGCGGCCTGGTTGGCCGCCCGGAGAACCGCGATGAAGTCGATGCCGTGGTGGGTCCAGAAGCGCTTGTCCTCGGCGGCCACGGTGGCGTCGATGAAATCTTGGGGGATCTCCGACAGCGGGACGTAGGAGGCGACCACCTCCTCCCCATTCACCAGGAAACGGCGCAGCGGCACTTCGTTGCGATCCGTGACCGTGGTGGAGACGCGTGGCGGGGCGAGCAATTCCACGGGCAACTGGACCAGCAGGGGGAGCAACCAGAGGAAGAACACAACGGCGGCGGCCAAGGTGGCCCCGGTCCAGGCCACGATCTTCCAGAGTCGTTTCATCCGTTCGCTAGCCCCTAATCCAAGCTCGCCGGGGGCGCAACTCCGGGTTGCCGATCCCTCGACGCTTGGGGATCGGCTAGGCAAGAGCCGTTCAAAACCCGGCTTCATCGAAGGACTTTCCTCAGCGGATGGCGACCTTGCCCGGACCTTGGCCCGGCAGTTTTCCGTTCACCCGGATGGTGGCGGAGAGGCCGTGTCGCTGGGGCTCATACATCGCTTCGATCTTTGCCGGCGGCGCGGTGGCCTCCCCGGCAGCCACGACGCGGGCCAGGTATTCCACCCGGTAATCGTCCTGGGCCGCAACGTAATCCGCGAAGAAGAGGGTGCGGTCCGTGCGCAGTTCCTGGAAGTTCACCGGGAGCTGCTGCCCGTTCCAGTCCGGTTCGACGCGGTCGCCCCGCCCGGTGAATGCCGGGTTTACCGATTCGAAGATGGCGGGCAGCGGATCGTCGATGGCAAGGTATTCCTCTTCGGCCCGCGGAACTTCGAGATCGAGTCGGACCACGACGAGGTCGCCGACTTCAAATTCGGTGGCTTCCTTGAGGGTGCCATCGGGCGAGAGCTGGAAGTAGGTGCGCTTGATCCCGAACCCGGCGTTCTTGGCTTGGGCCGAAATCTGGGCCGGGCGGGTGGTGACCCGGACGTGGGCGTAAACCGGTTCTTTGGCATCCGACGACCAGCGCAACTCCTGACGGGCCACGTCGCCATCGAAGGCAAAGCTGGCCGATTGGCTGGAGAGCTTGGCGGCGAGTTCCACCTTCGCGGAGCTTTCCCCAAACTGGAGATTGCCCGAAGCGGCTGCCAACGCCGGAGCTTCCAGATCGGCGATGCGCGCCAGGGCCAGCAAGGGCCAGGCGTTTGCGTAGGTGCTTCCCCAACCATGGTGTGGTTTGCGCAGCCGCAGCATTTGGCCGAGGAGCTCGTCGGTCTGCTTGGCGTTCGCGTCCATCCGCGTCCAGGCCAGCAGCTTGGCGGCCACCGGAAGCGCCGGTCCATACCAGTCCACCGCATGTTCGGGGGCTTTTGTGTCCGGGTTGCGACCGAGCAGGCCCGGAACGAGACGGCGTTGCGCGGCGTCGCCTCCCTCCAGAATCGCCAGAGCCAGGACGGCGCGGGTTTCCGGGGCCAGACGCCCCTGCATTTTGAAATAGGTTTCATGGTAAGCCGGTTCGGCTTTGCCGGCCAAGGCCAGGGTGTAAAGCGCCAGACAACGCTGGTGCAGCGTGCCCGCGTCGACGCTGGCTTCGGCATCCCGAACCTGGCCCGAGAGCCATGTCCACAAGGATTCCAGGCGATGCGAGGGCAACCCATGATCTCCCTTGGCGCCCAGGGCCAAGGCCATGCCGCCATAGGCACTGGCCCAGAACTCGGGTTGTTCGCCACCCGGCCAGTAAGACAAACCGCCCTCGCTGGTCTGCATCGAGAGGAGGCGATTCAAGCCGTGCCGGATCGCGGCTTCTTTCTTGGCGGGGTCGACGGCCAGGTCCGGAAACACCTTCTCCAGGCTGGTCATCGTCATCCACGGCAAGGTCGATGACGTGGTTTGCTCGACGCATCCGTAGGGGTAATCCAGGTTGTATTTGAGCGCGTCCATCGCGTCCAACATGCGGCTGTTGGAGATCGTGGCATCGATCCGTCCGTATCCCTTGAGCAGTTCCTTGCCACCGAGCGAGGCGAGCAGGTTCTTGGATTCACCGGGCTCAAGCCGCATCGACATCGTTTCGGCGAGCATCGGGACCGGGTGTCCCACCTGGAAACGGCTTTCCACGGAATCGGTCCGGGGAGCGCCCTTGGCGTCGATCTCTCGAATCGTCCAGGTCCAAATGGCGTCGCCGGTCTGGGTGAACTTCACGGGGATCGGCAAACCGGTGGATTGACCGGCTCCGAGGTCGACGGTGGACCGCCACTCCCGGGGCCCGGGCGCGCCGCCCAAGGCGATCGGTTGGGGTTGGACTTGGCCCGGCCCCTGCGCCGAGGGGAATTGGATGGTGGCGTCCGCCAGCAGGCTGACCTCAAAACGCCCCGGCGCGGCGGTGGTGTTGTGGACCACGGCCTGCAGGATCAGGTCATCCCCAAGGTTCGCGAAGGCGGGCAGAGCCGGCTCGATGATCACCGGCTTGTTGACCCGGAGTTTGGCCGTGCCAGTGCCGTAATGTTCGGTATCCCCCAACGCCACCGCGAACACTTTGAACCCGGTGAGGTTTTCCGGGGCGGGGAAAGAAAGGGTGGCGCGGCCCAGGGCATCGGTCATCAGCCCGCCGTTCCAGACCGCAGTGGCGCGGAAGTTCTTCCGGGCGCGGTCCCTCAGACCGGTGAGGCCATCCCCACCGCCGCCGATGAGCAGACCCTTGTTGCCGAACGGGCGTTGTGCGGGATTTTCGGTGAGGACGTTGAACAGCGAATGCCAGGTTTTCACGAAGAGCGGGTATCCTTCGTGGAAGCGGTGCCCCGGATCCGGCGTTTCGTAGTCGGTCAGGCTTAAAACCCCCTCGTCCACCGCGTAGAAGGTCACTTCGGCCCCGGCGACGGGTTGACCGGCAGAGTTTTTCACCGTCACCGCGGCATCGACCTGCTGTCCTGGAAGGACATCGCCCGAGGGAATTTCCAGGACCACCCCAAGCTTGTTGGTCGGCTGGTTCACCGTCAGTTCGCAGTAGCCCAGCTTGTAATCGGTGTCCCGGAACTGTTGGTCCGGGCTGTTCTGGGAGCCGCGAATGACGATGGCCGAGACGAAGACGTTGGGGGCATCGCCGGGTTCCAGCGGGATCTCCACGAATTCATTCTTGGAGGCCAACTCCCGGAGATACTGACGGGTCACCCCGGCCCGTTCCGTGGTGATCAGGGCCGTGCCCAGGATCGGGGAACGGACCATGATCCGGGCTTTGTCTCCCACGGTGTATTCCTCCTTGTCCGGCTTCAGCTCGATCCCGGCGCCGTCGCGGTAGGCCCAATAGACGTCGTTGTTTCCCCAAAGATAACACCAATCCTGGGTGATCAACGGCTTGCCGGCCGAGTTCTTCGCCTCCAGGGTGAACCGGTATTGGCCCGGTTCCTTGAGGGTGATCGCGTGCGAGGAGGCCGTCTCCTTGGCACCACCAATCGTCACTTCCGCACTCGTGACCGGTTCGTAGATTTCCTCGTTGCGGTAGCGCTCGGTCTCGTCCGAACCCTGCACCTTCACCGTCCGGTAGATGCGGCGTTCCACCGTCAATTTGCCCGGAACCTGCCGATCCAGGATCTTGCCATCGCTCCCCACCGCGAGCATTTCCGCCGCGATGCTGGCTCCCGCCTCTTGCCAGGTCCGGGGAAGTTTCAGGCCTGCGTAGAAGTCTGAGGAGTGCACCAGGAAACTGGCGGATTGGCTCAAGGTCTGCTGGTTGACGTCGGTCACCGTCACCTCCGCCTGCACCCGTACCGGCTGTTCCAGGACATCCCGCGGGAGAAAACCGAGGGAAAGCGTGGCGGCCCCGGCGGTTCCGAGGTCGAATTCCCCGGCGTCGTTGCCCTTCACATCTTCGCGGGCCACGCCGAATCGGTAGTCGCCAAAACCGGCCGGGGCGAAGGTGGTTCCCTCATAGTTGGCATACCAACTGGCGATCGCGTTGGACAGGGCCTTGCCGCGGAAGTAGTTGGCCTTGACCGGGAGTTCCACGTTCTCACCCAGATTGTAGGCGGGCTTGGCGGCAACGCTGATTTCAAAGGTGTTGGGGCGATATTCCGCCACGGAAAAATAATGGAAGGCGTAGCGGTCGTAATGATCTTCGGCCTCGCCGTCGTAGACCGGGCCTTTGCCGACCAATCCCTCGAAATCGATCTTCGCTTCGTAGGTTCCCAAGGCCCCTTGCGGCAGATCGAAGGAGGCATCCAGGGTGCCGCGTTCCGTAAAGGTCACTTCGCGGTTCAGGAAGTTGCGCCCGCGGCTGTCGTCCACCAGCAGACGCGCCTTGAATCCTTTCCCGTCCGCCGGAAACTGCAGCCTTTTCCCGTCGGCCATCCGACAGATGGCCTTGAGGTGCACCGTTTCACCCGGTTTGTAAACGCCGCGATCGGAGAACAGATAGCTCCGCAAACGGGTCAGCGGCTCGCCCCAGTAGGGTTGGCGGACGTCGAATTCCCAGGTCGAAAGCCCCTGGTCACTCGCCGGATCAAACGCGGTGGCGTATCGATCCTCCGCCTTGGTGGTCACGAGCCAGCGGGTGGCGGCGTTTGCCCCGGACAGCGGAAAAGTCGACAGGCCCTCAGCGTTCGATCGGTAAGAGGCCAACGTGGCGTTGTCGGCGTTCACCAGGCGCAGTTCCGCGTCCGCCACCGGCTTGCCACTGCTCAGCGAGAAGACATAGGCCACGGCCTCCTGACCCGTCCGTTTCCAGATCAGACCGAGGTCGGTGATTTGAATGAGGCTTTGCGCCCCAACCCGCTGCTTCGGCATCCCGGGATATTCACCCGCGTTTCCTTCCACGGAGACATAGAGGGCGGCGGGGCGAGATCCCTTGAGGACATCCGTCCACTTCAAATCGGCCGTCTGGCTGCGGTTCATTTCTCCGTCCTTCTTGAGATCCTGGCTGAGAATGACCGGGCCTGGCACCATCTCAAACGCTGGCCAGCGCTGCCCCCGATTCCAGTCGGTGGTCTCCGGATCGTAAATCTGGTAGCCGCGCATCGCATAGATCAGGGCGTCCCCCTTCAATTCCTTGATTCGCACCTCCAGCGTCCCGATGTTTCCGTGATGGATTTCAAACGCCTGGTTCCCGCTGAGAGGCTGCGCAATTTCGTAATCCGGCAGACTGATGTAAGCGTCTTCGGGACGGAACCGCACCACCTGTTCAACGGCCTCCGCAAGTTCGGTCCCATCCGACGCCAGCAGACCCGCCTTGATCCGAACCCGGTAATCCTTGGCCATCTCAAACGCGCCGAAAAGGTTGATCATCTGGCCCTGGCTCTGAAACGCCAGGTTTTGCGGCTGCGGATCGATCGAGACATAATTCGCGATCAAATCTTTCAGGGAGGCATCGATCTCTTTGCTCAGGGAAATGGCGACGCGGGGCGCTTCGTTGAAAGGGTAAGCCGCCCCGAGCGTAGGCACCGTGAACGGATAGACGGACCCGGCGCTCACCATGAACGTGCGGGCCAGCTTGTGCCGTCGTGAGGCGTCGGCCAACCCCTCCGTCACCACCAACCGCCATTGCTTGCCCACCGGCAGCGGACGGATCGGTTCGATCGACCAGAATTGGTTCGCAGGGGGCGAATCAGTCCCTGCCGCCCCGAAGTTCTTCCAAGCTTCGGTGATCTCCTCGGGGCTCGCCCCCCGGACTTTCGCGGGAACCACCTTGGCTTCGGCATCGGCGAAATGGAGATGCGGTGCCAAGGTCTTCGGGTCCAGCTTGAACTCGGAGAACAGGGTGAACACCGGAGTTCGCGAGGTGTTGTCGTAGTAGTAACGCGGGTAATACTGGAGCGAGAGTGATTGGTTTTCCGCCTTCTCCGGGGCCGCTTTTTGGGACCAGACATTCACCGGGGCGAAAAGGCAGAAAACGGCGGCAAGTCCCGTCAACAGGTGGAGGGTCGCTCGGAGAAATGAAGTTTGTTTCATGGAAAGGGGGAGGAGGATGAGAGAGCCTCAGGTCACCATAGCAGGCCCTTGGGGCGATGAAAAGCGTTTCCCCCCAGACAGGTTGCCTGGGCCCGCTTGCGTTTCTTTCTTGTGCACATCGTTTCGATTGAGAGTTGCGGTTTGAGGGATGATCGTTGAGGGCAAAAGCATCCCATGCCGATCCGCATCGTTGCCAATCCACCCTTGGAACGACCCACCGAGGCCAGCGCCCTCGTTCGGGGCATGGACGCCCGTGTGATCTGGATCGACCTCCTCAACCCGACCCCGGAGGAGCGGCGGCAGGTGGAACGACTCTTCGGCATTGATCTCCCCACGCTCGAAGACATGAAGGAGATCGAGACCACCAGCAGGCTCTACGCCGAGGATGGCGCTCGGTTCATGACCGCCCCGATTCTCAGTCAGGTGGAATCGAGCCTGCCCCAGAAAACCGAGATCAGTTTCATCCTGGTCGGCCAGGCACTCATCACGATCCGCGAAACCAATCTCAAGAGCTTCGGCGCCGTCATGGCCCAGTGCGACCGCCGCGGGGCCGCTTCCCGGGATCAGGTGCTCCTCAGTTTGTTGGACGCGATCATCGATCGCCAGGCCGATTTGCTGGAACGAGTCGCCAAGGAGATCGACACCATTTCCCAGAACATCTTTCAGCGCGAGATCCCCAACCGACCATCTGAGAACGTGCTCCGGGACACCCTGTGCGAATTGGGGCGCAATGGAGATCTCATCGCCCGCGAGCAGGAGTCTCTGGTGGCCCTCTCGCGGCTTGTGCAATACGCCGGGCAAACCGATTTCGATGCCCACGAGCGGGACCCGGGCGTCGCCTTGTATCCCCGGCTCAAGCCGGTGGCCCGGGACTTGCATTCCCTCACCGAATTCGCCGGGTTCCTTAGCAACAAGGTGAATTTCTTGCTCGATGCCACCCTCGGTCTCATTCAGATCGAGCAAAGCTCCATCGTGAAGATCTTCACGGTGGCCGCGGTGATCTTCCTGCCGCCAACTCTGGTCGCCAGCGTTTACGGCATGAACTTTGCCCAT